>NZ_JAVREO010000009.1:0-309249 GCF_031845445.1 Streptomyces chisholmiae
TTTTAGGGTTCCGGTGGTCATGGCGGAGAGGAAACGCCCGGTTACATTCCGAACCCGGAAGCTAAGCTCTTCAGCGCCGATGGTACTGCATGGGGGACCGTGTGGGAGAGTAGGACGCCGCCGGACAATTTTTGAATGAGGAGTGGTGGGGTTTATCCGAGGAATCGGGTAGTCCCCACCACTCCTTTTTGCGTTGCGCCACCCCCCGTTATGCACCGGCCTTTCGCCTCACCCGCCGGTTCTCACAGCCGGCCGGCGGCCTTGAGGGCCAGGTAGGCGTCGGCCAGCGCCGGGGCCAGCGTCGCCGGAGGCGCCTCGACCACCGTGACCCCCAGGGACCTGAGGCGTTGCGCCGTCGCCTGACGCTCCGCCTGGTGGCGGGCGGCGGCCGCGGCCTCGTAGACGGCGCTCACCGTGCCTCTGCCGGCGGCTAGCTCGTCGATACGGGGGTCGCTCACCGCGGCGATCAGCACCGGGTGGCGTTCGGTCAGTCGCGGAAGCACCGGGAGCAGGCCGGCCGTCACGGGGGCCGCGTCCAGGCCGGTGAAGAGGACCAGCAGGGAGCCGCGCGGCGCCTGGGCCAGGGCGGTCGCCGCCATCGCCGAGGTGTCGGTCTCCACCAGCCTGGGCTCCAGGGTGGTCAGCGCGTTCACGGTGGCCGGCAGCACGTCGCCGCCGGTCCGGCCGCGGACGGTGGCCCGGGGCTCGCGGTCGAAGGCCAGCAGGTCGACGCGGTCCCCGGCGCGGGTGGCCAGGGCGGTCAGCAGCAGCGCCGCGTCCATGGCGGCGTCCAGGCGCGGGATGTCGCCCACCCGGCCGGCCGAGGTGCGGCCGGTGTCCAGTACCAGCAGCAGCTGCCGGTCCCGCTCCGGGCGCCAGGTACGCACCGCGACGGCGGACTGCCGGGCGGTGGCCCGCCAGTCGATGGACCGGACGTCGTCACCCGGGACGTAGTCCCGGAGGCTGTCGAACTCGGTGCCCTCGCCCCGGGTCAACAACGTGCTGCGGCCGTCGAGTTCGCGGAGCCGGGCGAGCTTGGCCGGCAGGTGCCGGCGGCTGGTGAACGGCGGCAGCACCCGGACCGTCCAGGGCACCACATGGCTGCCCTGCCGGGCGGCCAGGCCCAGCGGGCCGTGCGAGCGGACGGTGATCCGGTCCGGCCGGTGGTCGCCGCGGCGGATCGGGTGCAGCGTGGTGGTGACCCGGCGGCGCTCGCCGGGCGGCACGGTCAGCCGGTGCCGGGCCGCGGCGAACGCCTCGCCCGGCTGCCAGGCGCTGGGTGCCCAGGCGTCGCGCAGCTCGGCGCGGAGCGGGCGGCGGCTCGGGTTGGCGACGCTCAGCCGCACCTCGGCCGGCTCGCCCAGGCGGGCCGAGGTGGCGCCGTCCCTGGCGAGCCGCAGGGTGCGGACCGGGGCGGCGCCGGCCAGGTCGAAGAGCACCGCGGCGAGCAGCGGCAGCGCCACGGCGAGGAGGCCGTGCCAGCCGGGCAGCAGGCCGACGACGGGGGTGCCGAGTGCGGCGAGCAGCGCGGTGCGGCCGGTGAGCGCCATCAGCGGGGGACGGCGACGCGGGCGAGCAGACCGGTCAGCACCCGGTCGGCGGTGACGCCCTCCATCTCGGCCTCGGGCCGGAGCCGGACGCGGTGCCGCAGGGTCGGCAGGGCAAGCGCCTTCACGTCGTCCGGGGTGACGTAGTCGCGGCCGGAGAGCCAGGCCCAGGCGCGCGCGGTGGCCAGGAGCGCGGTGGCGCCGCGCGGCGAGGTGCCCAGCGCGAAGGAGGGGGAGTCGCGGGTCGCACGGCACAGGTCCACCACGTAGCCGGCGATCTCCGGGGAGACGCCGACCCGTGCGACGGCCGCGCGGGCGGTGGCCAGATCGGCCGCGCCGGCGACCGGGCGGACGCCGGCGGCGGCCAGGTCCCGGGGGTCGAAGCCGGCGGCGTGCCGGGTGAGGACGTCGACCTCCTGCTCGCGGGAGGGCAGCGGGAGGGTGAGCTTCAGCAGGAAGCGGTCCAGCTGGGCCTCGGGCAGCGGGTAGGTGCCCTCGTACTCGACCGGGTTCTGGGTGGCGGCGACCATGAACGGGTCGGGCAGCGGGCGGGGCTCGCCGTCCACCGTGACCTGGCGTTCCTCCATGGCCTCCAGCAGCGAGGACTGGGTCTTCGGCGGGGTGCGGTTGATCTCGTCGGCGATCAGCAGGTGGGTGAAGACCGGCCCGGGCTGGAAGGAGAACTCGGCGCTGCGGGTGTCGTAGACCAGCGAGCCGGTGACGTCGCTCGGCATCAGGTCGGGGGTGAACTGGACCCGCTTGGTGTCCAGTTCGAGGGCGGTGGCGAGGGTGCGGACCAGCAGGGTCTTGGCGACCCCTGGGACGCCTTCGAGCAGCACGTGGCCGCGGCAGAGGAGGGCGACCACGAGCCCGGTGACGGCGGCGTCCTGGCCGACGACGGCCTTGCCGATCTCGGCGCGGAGGGACTCCAGGACCGCGTGCGGGGCGGCGGCTGATGGGGCGGTCACGGGCTGGGCTCCTCGCCTGTCGTCGGGTCGTCGTGGTCGGTCGGGGGTGGGTCCTGGGCGACGGCGTGGGCCAGCGCGTCCAGGTCGTCGGCGAGCCGCACCAGGGTGCGGTCGTCGGCGGGGGCCGGGCCGAAGAGGAGGGCGCGGACGTCGGCCGGCGGGCTCTCGGTGTGGGCGGCGACGGCCCGGGGCAGCGCCTCGGGGTCGTGGGTCTCGGCCGGCGGGACGCCGACCAGGGGGGCGAGCCGGGCGCGGCTGGCGGCGCGGAGCGCGTCGGCGGCCTGGGCCCGGGCGTGGGTCTGGTGGTAGAGCCGGGCGCGGCCCTCGGTGGTCTCGGCGGCCGGGACGGTGACCGGGAGCGGTTCGCGGACCACCGGGCCGAGGCGGCGGGCCCGCCAGAGGGCGGTCAGGCCGCCGGCGATGGCGAGCTGCGCCGCGGCCCACCGCCAGCCGGCGGGCAGCAGCTCGGTGAGGGAGCGTTCCTCGCCCTGGTGGGGGGCCTCCTCGCCGGTGGGCAGGTACCAGACCAGGGTGGGGTGGGCGCCGAGAAGCTGGAGGGCGAGGGAGGCGTTGCCGGCCTGGTCGAGTTGGTCGTTGTAGAGGATGTCGGGGGAGCCGAGCAGCACGGTGTCGCCGCCCCGCGGGTCGGGGAGGGTGACCAGGCTGGGGACCCCGGCGGCCGGGTAGCAGGCGTCGGCGTCGGTGGTGCCTTCGAGGAGCGCGTAGCCGTAGCCGCCGAGTCGGGCGGTGCCGGCGCGCTGGGCCGGGGGCCAGGCGCACTCGGGGGCGCGTTCGGTGGCTTCGGCGGGGGGCGCGATGGTGAGTTGGGGGGCGAAGGCCGCGGTGGCCTCGGGGCCGGGGGCGATCAGCACGGTGCGGCCGCCGGCGTGCTGGCTGGCCCGGAGCAGGCGGTCGCGGACGCCGGGGGTGAGGGCTTCGGGCTGGGCGATCAGCAGGGTGGTGTCGGGGCCGGTGGCCTCGATGGCCTCGGTCGCGGTGCCGGCGAGGGTGGTGGTGACGCCGCGGTCGGCGAGGAGTTCGGCGACGGCGCGGCTGCCCTTGGGGACGGCGGAGCGGGGGTTGAGGGTGCCGCTGGCGCCGGAGTTGAGGACGGCGAGCAGCAGGCCGGCCAGGAGCAGCGCGCCGGCGGCGATCAGCAGGGGGCGGGCGCGGTGCCAGAGTTGCCGGGCGTCGGGGGAGACGGCGGTGCCGGCCGGGGCTGCGGGGGGCGTCATGGGCTGGTCCAGCCGGCGGCGGTCAGGTCGGGGGTGGCGCGGCGCTGGTCGTCGTCGAGCTGGGCGAGCCGGGCGTGGTCCTCGGCGGTGGCGGGGTGTTCGCCGTAGGCGACGGCGTCGAAGAGGGCGGCGGCCTGGTGGAGGCGCGGGCCGAGGTCGGGGAGGGCGTGGGCGGCCTCGGCGGCGGCCTCGGTCGCGGTGCGGCCGGGGCGTGGGTCGAGCAGGGTGCGTTCCTCCAGGGCGCGGACGATGGCGCGCATCCGTTCGCGGACGGCCGGGCCGAAGCGGCCGGCGGCGGCGTGTTCCTCGGCGGCGGCGCGGTGTTCGGCGGCGGTGCGGGGGCGTTCGGTGAAGAGCGCGCCGCCGGCGCGGGGGCCGGCCGCGGTGCGGAGGGCGCCGAGCCGGAGCCGGATGGCGAGCAGGATCCCGGCGGTGATCAGCAGGATGACGAGGAGGCCCAGCCAGCCGCCCGGGGCGTGGAAGGCGGCTGACTCCAGGACGCCGAAGAGGCGTTCCCACAGCCAGTCCCAGGCCCGGCGGACGGGGCCCGGCTGGTGCTGGGTGTAGAGGTGCTGGGAGAGCTCGCGTTCGGCGGCCTCCCTGGCCGGGTCCCGGGGGATGGTGAGTGGGGGCCCCGGGTCGTCCGCCGCCGGCCTCATGGGGTCAGCGCTCCGGCCCGGGGTCGGTCTGGTCGGGGTTGGTGAGGCCGGCGGCGCGGGCGAGTTCGAGGTCGAGGGCCTCGCGGCGGATGCGCTGGTCGATGTAGAGCAGCGCGGTGACGCCGGCGCTGATGGGCAGGGTGATGGTGGCGGCGATGACCGCACCGATGCCGGTGAGGATCAGGTAGGTCCAGGTGAGGTCGCTCATGCCGCCGGTGAGGGCGTCGGTGCCGCCGCCGTCGATGAGGCCGGCGATGGCGGCGACGGGAAACTCGATGACGCTGCTCACGACGAGGACGAGCAGCAGCATCAGCACCTGGATGCCGAAGACCCGCCACCAGGCGCCCTCGACGAGCTTGGCCGAGCGGCGGAGGGAGGCGATGACGCCCTGGCGTTCCAGCATCAGGGCGGGGGCGGCGAGGGAGAGCCTGACGTAGAGCCAGACGGCGAGGACGAGGCCGCCGATGATGCCGAGCGCGGCGAGGCCGCCGGAGCCGCCGAGGCCGAGGAGCAGCCCGGGGAGGGCGACGGCGAGGACGGCGAGCAGCGGCACGAGCGTCACCACGCCGAGCAGGCGCAGGAGTCGGCTGCGGGAGTCCTCCCAGGTCTCGCCGAGGGTGACCGGGCGGCCGAGGACGGCGCGGCTGACGACGATGGTCAGCATGGCGGTGGCCAGCACGCTGCCGAGCAGGGTGACCACGCCGGTGACCGAGCCGAAGGCGGCGAAGTCGCCGAGGGCCTGGGCCAGTTCCTCGTCGGTGGGGTCGGGGTTGTTCTCCAGGGCGGCGAGGCCCTCGCTGTCGCTGAGCCACAGGCGCATGGCGATGGTCGCGACGACCTGGGTGACGATGGCGATGCCCAGGCTGATGACCAGCACGGTGCGCCAGTGGGCGCGGGCGGTGGAGACGGCGCCGTCGAAGAGTTCGCCGAGGGTGAGCGGGCGGAGCGGGACGACGCCCGGCTTGGGGGCGGCCGGCGGGAAGGGGCGGCGTCCGCCCCAGCCGGGGGGCGGGGTCTGGCCCCAGCCGGGGGGCGGGGTCTGGCCCCAGCCCGTCGGCTGTTGGCCCTGGCCCTCGGGCGGTTGGCCGCCGGACTGTGGGCTGGGGGGCCCGGACTCCGGGCCGGGGGGCGGAGATCCGGGCGAGGTCCAGCCCGGCTTGTCGCTCACGGTGACTCCCTTTTCGAGTGAATTCCCCGGTGGCCGATGTGACGGCCCCGCCGTACTGCCTTGGCGCCCATCGTGCCATGGCGGCGGCGCGGCCGGGTGGGGTGTGTGCGGCGCGCGGTCGCGCCTTCTCTCTGCGGGGTCCGGGCGGCAGACTGGGGCAATGGCTGATCAGAGACTCCCCACCCTGCGTTGGGCCGAGCCGCCTGACGGTCCGGTGCTGCGGCTGCTGGACCAGACCCGACTGCCCGCCGAGGAGGTGGAGTTGACGGTCACGGATGTGCCGGGGCTGGTGGCGGCGATCCGGTCGTTGGCGGTGCGGGGGGCGCCGGTGCTGGGCGTGGCCGGGGCGTACGGGGTGGCGTTGGCGGCGGCCCGGGGGTTCGACGTGGCCGAGGCGGCCCGGCTGTTGGCGGGGGCGCGGCCGACCGCGGTGAACCTGGGGTACGGGGTGCGGCGGGCGGTGGGTGCCTACGAGGCGGCCGGTGGGTCGGGGGAGGTGGCCGCGGCGGCGGCGTTGGCGGAGGCCAGGGCGGTGCACGAGGAGGACGTGGCGGACAGCGAGCGGATGGCGCGGCTGGGGCTGGAGCTGTTGGGGGAGTTGCTGCCCGGGGGACGTTACCGGCTGTTGACGCACTGCAACACGGGCGCGTTGGTGTCGGTGGGGGGTGGTACGGCCTTCGGGGTGGCGCGGGCGGCGCACCGGGCGGGGTCGCTGCGCCGGTTGTGGGTGGACGAGACCCGGCCGCTGTTGCAGGGGGCCAGGCTGACGGCGTGGGAGGCGGCGCGGGAGGGGATGCCGTACACGGTGCAGGTGGACGGGGCGGCGGGGTCGCTGTTCGCGGCGGGTGAGGTGGACGCGGTGCTGGTGGGGGCGGATCGGATCGCGGCCGACGGGGCGGTGGCGAACAAGGTGGGTACCTACGGGCTGGCGGTGTTGGCCCGGCACCACGGGGTGCCGTTCGTGGTGGTGGCGCCGGTGAGCACGGTGGATCTGGCGACGCCGGACGGGGCGGGGATCCGGATCGAGCAGCGGTCCGGGCACGAGGTGACGGAGCTGGCGCCCGGGGTGTCGGTGGCGCCGGTGGGGGCGCACGCGTACAACCCGGCCTTCGACGTGACGCCGCCCGAGCTGGTGACGGCGATCGTCACGGACCGTGGAGTGGTGGCGCCGGTGGATCACGGCGGGCTGGTCGAGGTGTGTTCCAGATCACGTTCATATCAGCTGCCATCGGGCAATGGGATGATGGGCGCATGAAGGGACGCGTACTCGTCGTCGATGACGACACCGCGCTGGCGGAGATGCTGGGCATCGTGCTGCGTGGGGAGGGGTTCGAGCCGTCGTTCGTGGCGGATGGCGACAAGGCGCTCGCGGCCTTCCGGGAGATCAAGCCGGATCTGGTGCTGCTGGACCTGATGCTGCCTGGGCGTGACGGGATCGAGGTGTGCCGCCTGATCCGTGGCGAGTCGGGGGTGCCGATCGTCATGCTGACGGCGAAGAGCGACACGGTGGACGTGGTGGTCGGCCTTGAGTCGGGCGCCGACGACTACATCGTCAAGCCGTTCAAGCCGAAGGAGCTGATCGCCCGGATCCGGGCGCGGCTGCGGCGCTCCGAGGAGCCGGCGCCCGAGCAGCTGGCCATCGGGGATCTGGTGATCGACGTCGCCGGGCACTCGGTGAAGCGGGGTAGCCAGGCGATCTCGCTGACCCCGTTGGAGTTCGACCTGCTGGTGGCGCTCGCCCGCAAGCCGTGGCAGGTGTTCACCCGGGAGGTGCTGCTGGAGCAGGTGTGGGGGTACCGGCACGCGGCGGACACCCGGCTGGTCAACGTGCATGTGCAGCGGCTGCGCTCCAAGGTCGAGCGGGACCCGGAGCGGCCGGAGATCGTGGTGACCGTGCGGGGCGTCGGCTACAAGGCCGGATCGAGCTGAGGTGTCGGACCGGATGTGGTGGCACGGCTCCCGACTGCTGTCCGAAGGGGCGAACAGCGGTCGGGTGCAGCCAGCCATCCGGATTTTCGGTCGGGTGGCGCGGGGTCCGCTGCTGTCCGTGATGCGGCTGTGGCGGCGCAACATCCAGCTGCGGGTGGTGGCCAGCACGCTGCTGCTGTCGATGGCGGTGGTGCTGGTGCTCGGCGTGGTGGTGGTCGGGCAGGTGCGCAACGGGCTGCTGGAGGCGAAGCGGCAGACGGCGCAGAGCCAGGCGGACGGCGGGTTCGCGGTGGCCGAGGACCTGGCGGCGGACGCCGACGAGAACGCGGACGCCAGCGCCGGGCAGAGCCTGGACACCAGCACCTGGTTGAACAGCATCGTGGAGCAACTGGCCAGTGGTGGACAGGGCGTCTACTACGTGGTGGCGCTCAGCTCGGAGCTGTCCCGCCCGCCGTTCGGCTCGGACGCCTCGCCGGCGCCGCCGCGCGGGACGCGTTCCATCGGGGACATCCAGGCGGCCGAGAGCATCTCGCCCGAGCTGCGGGAGGCGGTGGACCGGCACTCGGCGACGCACCGGCAGTACGGCACGGTGGTGCGGCAGAACGGCGAGACCGAGGCCGCGCTGGTCATCGGCAAGCGGCTGCCGGACAACGAGGGCAACCAGTACCAGCTGTACTACCTGTTCCCGTTCACCCAGGAGGAGAAGTCGCTGAGCCTGGTCACCGGGACGCTGGCCACGGCCGGCCTGTTCCTGGTGGCGCTGCTGGGGGCGATCGCCTGGCTGGTGGTGCGGCAGGTGGTGACGCCGGTGCGGATGGCGGCGCGGATCGCGGAGCGGCTGGCCGCCGGCCGGCTCCAGGAGCGGATGAAGATCAGTGGCGAGGACGACATCGCGCGGCTCGGCGAGTCCTTCAACAAGATGGCGCGGAACCTCCAGACGCAGATCCAGCAGTTGGAGGAGCTGTCCCGGATGCAGCGCCGGTTCGTCTCGGACGTCTCGCACGAGCTGCGCACCCCGTTGACCACGGTGCGGATGGCCGCCGACCTGATCCACGAGGCGCGGTCGGACTTCGAGCCGGCGACGGCGCGTTCGGCGGAGCTGCTGCTCAGCCAGCTGGACCGGTTCGAGTCGCTGCTGGCCGACCTGCTGGAGATCAGCAGGTTCGACGCGGGGGCCGCCCATCTGGAGGCGGAGCCGACGGACCTGCGGGATGTGGTGCACCGGGTGGTCGAGGGCGCCGAGCCGCTGGCCGAGCGGCGGGGCGGGCGGCTGCTGGTGCGGGGCGACGGTTCGCCGGTGGTGGCCGAGGTCGATCCGCGGCGGATCGAGCGGGTGCTGCGCAACCTGGTGGTCAACGCGATCGAGCACGGCGAGGGCCGGGACGTGGTGGTGCGGCTGGCGGCCGGCCGGGACGGCCAGGCGGTGGCGATCGCGGTGCGGGACTACGGCATCGGGCTGAAGCCGGGCGAGGCGGAGCGGGTCTTCAACCGCTTCTGGCGGGCCGACCCGGCGCGGGCCAGGACGACCGGCGGCACCGGCCTGGGGCTGTCCATCGCGGTGGAGGACGCCCGGCTGCACGGCGGGCTGTTGGAGGCGTGGGGTGAGCCGGGCGGTGGCGCGCAGTTCCGGCTGACGCTGCCGTGCACGGTGGGGGCGACGCCGCGGCGTTCGCCGTTGCCGTTGGAGCCGGACGACTCGCGGGCCAGGCGCGCGGTGCGGGCCGGCGCGGTGTCGGCGGCGCGCGCCGTCTCGGCGGGTCCTGGCGGCCCGGGGGCGCCGGGCGTGGCCGGGGAGGAGCGGTGATGAGCGGTGCGGTGGACCGGCGCTGGCCGGTCGCGGTGCTGGCGCTGGCGCTGCTGCTGACCGGCTGTGCCGCGATGCCCGGCAGCGGTTCGGTGCAGCGGGTGGACTCCTCGCAGCGGGCCGAGGGCGACTCGCAGGTGCGGGTGGACGGGGTCAGCCCGCAGGAGAACGCCTCCCCGCAGGAGATCGTGCGCGGCTTCCTGGAGGCGACCACCAGCGACGACGCCGAGTACGAGACGGCCAAGGAGTACCTGACGCCGGGGCGGCGGGAGCAGTGGGACCCGTTCGCCGGGACCACGGTGCTGGCCGTCGGCCCGGACTTCAACCTGGCGGAGGCGGACCCGGTGCCCGGCGCCGGGGCGGGCGCGGCGGCCGTCGGCACCGAGCCGGAGCGGGAGACCAGCCAGGTGGAGATCACCGGCAGCTGGCTCGCCGAGGTGGACGCGGGTCACGTGTACACGCCGCGGGACGAGGAGTACAGCACGCTCTTCCAGCTGCGGCTGGTGGACGGCCAGTGGCGGATCGACGCGCTGCCGGACGGCCTGGTCATGGGCGAGGCCGACTTCCGGCGGATCTTCCACGCGGTGAACACCTACTACTACGCGGACCTGCGGGTCGAGGCGGAGCGTGCCGAGCGGGCCGACCGGGTGCTGGTGCCCGACCCGATCTACGTGCGGCGCCGGGTGGAGCCGGTCTCGGAGGCGGTGCGCACCCTGCTGGCCGGGCCGAGCGAGTGGCTGAGCCCGGTGGTGACCTCGGCCTTCCCGACGGGCGTGCGGCTGGCCGGGGACGGCGTCAACATAGACGGCTCAGGTCGGCTCAGCGTGCGGCTGGACGGGGTGCCGGACGACTGGCCGCGGTCCCGGTGCGAGCGGATGGCGGCGCAGTTGCTGCACACCGCGCAGGATGTCGCCTCGGTCGACGTGACGGAGGTCCGGCTCAGGACGGGGTCCGGGGAGCTGCTCTGTGACGAGACGGCGTCCGAGGCGCGCGAGCTGGCGCCCGGGCTGCTGGACGGTGACTCGGGCCGCGGG
Organism: Streptomyces chisholmiae; assembly: GCF_031845445.1. Classification (NCBI taxonomy): domain Bacteria; kingdom Bacillati; phylum Actinomycetota; class Actinomycetes; order Kitasatosporales; family Streptomycetaceae; genus Streptomyces; species Streptomyces chisholmiae. The sequence goes on from NZ_JAVREO010000009.1 coordinate 10,345, forward strand.
TACTTCCTGGACGAGGACGCCCGGCTGGTCTCGCTCTCCCCCGACCACGACGAGAAGCCCTACCCGGTCAGTGGGCCGCTGGGACAGCGCAGCGCCGAGCTGCGCAGCGCGGCGGTCAGCCGGGGCGGCGACCTGGCGGCCGGGGTCAGCGCGGACGGCTCGACCCTGTTCGTCGCGCCGCTCGAAGAGCGGGACGCCGAGCCCGAGGCGCTGCCGCTGGCCGCGCCGGCGGACGAGGCGGGCGGCCTGACCACGCCCAGCTGGGACGGTCTTGGCGACCTCTGGGTCGCCGACCGGGACGCGGAGCAGCCGCAGCTGTTGCGGCTGACCGGCGGCGAGGGCACCCCTCGGGAGGTGCCGGTGCACGGGCTGCGCGAGGGGCAGCGGATCGAGGCGCTGCGGGTGGCGCCCGATTCGGTGCGGATCGCCATGCTGGTGGGCAACGGGGAGCGCAGCACGCTGCTGCTCGGCCGGATCGAGCGGGACCAGAACGCGGAGGGTGTCTCCGTCGCGGTCAACGAGCTGCGGCCGGTGGCGCCCCAGCTGGCGGACACGGTGGCGGTCTCCTGGGCCGGGGAGAGCGGGCTGGTGGTGGTCGGCCGGCCGGTGGACGGCGTCGAGCAGATCAGCTACGTGGAGGCCGACGGTTCCACTGGGGGCGGGCCCAGCGTGCCGGGGCTCAACGACGTGCAGGCGGTCGCGGTGTCGGAGCAGGAGGGGCGGCCGATGCTGGCGGCGACGGGCAACCGGATCGCGCGGCTGGGCGAGGACGGCCAGTGGAAGTTGGTCGCCGAGGGCGGCTCGGCGCCCTTCTACCCGGGCTGAACGGGGCCGCGGCGCGGCGGACCGGCTTCGGGTCGGGTTCGGGTCGGGCTGTGGCGGTGCCGGTCGGGTCGGTATCGCGTCGGGTCGCTCGGGTTCGGCTGGGTTCGGGTTCGGGTTCGGGTTCGCGTTTTTTGGGTGCGGGCCGTGGCGGTTCGGGTCGCGGCCGGTTGACCGGGTGGGGCTTCCTCGTTGACCGGCGTCGCTCGTCCGGGTGGTGGCCGGGGGCCGGCGGTTCGACGGCCCGGCCGGTCGGTCACGGTGGGGCCATGCGCGGATGGTGGCGGGAGATCTGTTCCCTGGTGCTGCCCCTGGAGTGCCCCGGCTGCGGCCGGGGGCGGGCCGGGGTGTGCGAGAGCTGTGCGGCCGCGGTGGGCGCCGGCGGCGCGCGTCGGGTGCGGCCGGTGCCGACGCCGGCCGGCCTGCCGCCGGTCTGGGCGGCCACCGCCTACGCGGACGCCGGCCGGGGGCTGCTGCTGGCCCACAAGGAACGTGGAGTGCTGTCCCTGGCCGGCCCGTTGGGCACGGCGCTGGCGGGCGCGGCGCGCGCCGCGCTGGCCGCGGTACCCGGCCCGGCGGTCGGGCCCTGGGCGCTCGTGCCGGTGCCGTCGGCGCGGGCCGCGGTGGCCCGGCGGGGGCACGACCCGACGCGGCGGATCGCGGTGCGGGCGGCGGCGCTGCTGCGCCGGGACGGCACGGCGGCGCGGGTGCTGCCGGTGCTGCGGCAGATCCGGGCGGTGGCGGACCAGGCGGGGCTGCCCGGCCGGGCGCGCGCCGAGAACGTGGCGGGCGCCCTGGCCGCGCGCCCCGGCGCGCTGCCGGCCGGGACGCGGGTGCTGTTGGTGGACGACGTGGTGACCAGCGGCGCCTCGCTCGCCGAGGCGGCGCGCGCGGTGCGCCTGGCGGGCGCCGAGCCGATGGCGGCGGCGGTCGTCGCGGGCCCGGCCCAGGCGTGGATCGGGCGTACGCGTGGGTAGGGGTGCCGTAACGGGGCGGACAGCGGTACGTTCGAAGGAGAGCCGATGCTTCGCATTCCGGCTTATATCGACCTAACTGAATTCCGCATATGTTCGCGAAGGATCGGCTCTGACCGTTGATCCCCCGGTTAAGTGGGTGTTGATCTTCCGCACCGGGGAAGAGGAGGTGAAAGTCCTCACCCCGTCGTAACGCCGGACACGAGGCCGTGGACACCGGCCGTCCGGCGCACATGCACCAAGGAGGACCCCGCAGAGGCGCGGGGCTCTCCGGGAACGGAGTTCGCGTGGACATCGTCGTCAAGGGTCGTAAGACCGAGGTACCGGAGCGGTTCCGTCGGCACGTGGCCGAGAAGTTGAAGCTGGACAAGATCCAGAGGATCGACGGCAAGGTGACCCGTCTCGACGTGGAGGTGTCCAAGGAGCACAACCCGCGTCAGGCCGACCGTTCCGACCGGGTGGAGATCACCATGCGGCACCGGGGCCCGGTGGTCCGCGCCGAGGCGGCGGCCGCCGACCCGTACGCCGCGCTCGACCTGGCCGTGGAGAAGCTGGAGGCACGGCTGCGCCGGGAGAATGACAAGCGCACCTCGCGGCGCGGCCGTGGGCGTATCCCGGCCAGCGAGGTCGCCGAGGTGGTGCCGGACGCGGCGCCGCTCAACAGCACCGGGCTGCTGCCGGCGCCGGCCCCGACCCCGGAGCCCGAGGTGCCGGTGCGTCGGATGGGGTCCGTGGTGGTGGAGGGCGAGGGCCCGCTGGTCGTCAGGGAGAAGACCCACACCGCCGCCCCGATGAGCCTGGACCAGGCGCTCTACGAGATGGAGCTGGTCGGCCACGACTTCTACCTCTTTGTCGACGCCGAGTCCAAGCAGCCCAGCGTGGTCTACCGACGGCACGCCTACGACTACGGCGTGATCCGGTTGGAGACCGACCCGCTCAGCGAGGTCACGCCGGAGGGCGCGGGGGGCGCGCTGGGCGGCTGACGCCGTCGGTCACCACCTGGCGCCGGAGCGCCCACCCGGATGCGCACCCCTTGGCCGGATCATGGATTCGGCCGGGGGTGCCGCCGTGAAATCATGGGGTTGCCGAGGGTGGCGACGTGGCGGCCAGGGGGAGGAATCGACGGTGGAGACATTCGGTCCCAGGATGCCCAGGGGGCGGCCGGCGCTTCGCGAGGAGCCGGAGCCGGTCATCGCGCGGGAGCCGATCCGGGTCCTGGTGGTGGACGACCACGAGCTGTTCCGGCGCGGGCTGGAGATCGTGCTCGCCCAGGAGTCCGACATCGAGGTGGTCGGGGAGGCGGGGGACGGCGCCGAGGCGGTGGAGAAAGCCGCCGACCTGCTGCCCGACATCGTGCTGATGGACGTGCGGATGCCCAGGCGCGGGGGGATCGAGGCGTGCACCTCGATCAAGGAGGTGGCCCCCAGCGCGCGGATCATCATGCTGACGATCAGCGACGAGGAGGCCGACCTCTACGACGCGATCAAGGCGGGGGCGACCGGCTACCTGCTCAAGGAGATCTCCACCGACGAGGTGACCGCCGCGATCCGCGCCGTGGCCGACGGGCAGTCGCAGATCAGCCCCTCGATGGCGGCGAAGCTGCTCACCGAGTTCAAGTCGATGATCCAGCGCACCGACGAGCGCCGGCTGGTGCCGGCGCCCCGGCTGACCGACCGGGAGCTGGAGGTGCTGAAGCTGGTGGCCACCGGGAAGAACAACCGGGACATCGCCAAGGAGTTGTTCATCAGCGAGAACACGGTCAAGAACCACGTGCGGAACATCCTGGAGAAGCTCCAGCTGCACTCCCGGATGGAGGCCGTGGTCTACGCGATGCGGGAGAAGATCCTGGACCTGGAGACCGGCTGACCGGCCGCCCCGGCCCAGGGCCGGCTCCCGCCGCGCCCAGCCCGGGGCCGGCGCCGCCCGCCGGCGGCGCCCCGCCGGTGCCGGGTCAGGTCAGCGCCGCCAGCTCGGCGGTCAGCGGGCCGGCCAGCTCGGCCGGGGTGCAGCGCTCCACCCTGACCTGGTCGCAGCCCACCCAGGCGGCGGCCTCCACCAGCGCCTGGGCCATCGCCGGGGCGGCCTTGCCCGCCTGGGCGAGCGGGCCCTCGAAGGCGGCGTGCCGAGCGACCAGCGTCCGGCCCTCGCGCGCCGGGTCCACCCGGCCGAGCAGCCGGCCCCCGGCGAGCAGCGGCATCGCGAAGTAGCCGTATATCCGCTTGGGCCTGGGCACATACGCCTCCAGTCGGTGCACGAAGCCGAAGATCCGCTCCGTGCGCGGGCGGTCCCAGACCAGCGAGTCGAACGGGGAGAGCAGGGTCGTGCGGTGCCGGCCGCGCGGCGCGGCGGCCAGCGCCGCCGGATCCGCCCAGGCCCGGTGCCGGCTGCCGCGGCCAGCTGGCGCCGGCCAGCCGGCGACCTCGACCGGCACCAGCCCCGACTCCTCGACCACCGCGTCGACCTCGGCCGCCCGCAGCCGGTGGTAGTCCGCGAGATCGGCCTGGGTGGCCACCCCCATCGCGGCGCCCGCCTGGGCGACCAGCTGTCGCAGGCACTCCTCGTCGGTCAACCGATCGTGGTAAAAAACCTCCGGCACCGCCCGCTCGGGCAGGTCGTAGACGCGCTTCCAGCCGCGGCGCCTGGTGACCACCACGTCGCCCAGCATCAGCGCCCGCTCCACCGCGATCTTGCTCTCGCTCCAGTCCCACCACAGCCCGCCGTTCTTGGCGCCGCCCAGCTCGGTGGCCGTCAGCGGGCCCCGCGCGCGCAGGCTCTCCAGCACCTGGCGGTAGGCGGCCGGCGGCACTTCCTGGGACCAGCTCTCCCTGGCCCGGTAGGCACGCCGGCGGAAGGCGAACAACGGCCACTCCTCCATCGGCAGCAGGCACGCCGCGTGGGACCAGTACTCGAAGGCGGTCTCGCCGGACCAGTACGCCGACTCCACCGCGGGGCGGCCCACCGCGCCGAGCCGGGCGTAGGGCAGCAGCTCGTGGGAGCGGGCCAGCACGGAGATGGTGTCCAGCTGGACCGAGCCGAGCTGGCGCAGCACCCCGCGCACCCCGGCGCGGCGGTCGGGCGAGCCCAGCAGACCCTGCGCCCGGAGGGCGATCCGGCGGGCCTCGTCGGCGGAGAGGGACAAGGAAGCGGCAGTCATGGGGGGATCGTAGGGCCGACCACTGACACCCGTGTGGGCGCTCGCATACCATGGCCGGTGCGGCGGGGCCATCTCGCTGTGCCACCCGCGCCATCAGTCGCGCCAGGCCCGACCGGCAAGGAGACCAGCCCTCGTGTCCGTCTTCAACAAGATCATGCGTGCAGGCGAAGGCAAGATCCTGCGCAGGCTGCAGCGCCTCGCCAAAGAGGTCAACTCGATTGAAGAGGACTTCGTCAACCTGACCGACGCCGAGTTGCGCGCGCTCACCGACGAGTACAAGGAGCGGTACGCCGGCGGCGAGAGCCTGGACGACCTGCTGCCGGAGGCCTTCGCCACGGTGCGGGAGGCCGCCAAACGCGTGCTGGGGCAGCGCCACTACGACGTGCAGCTGATGGGCGGCGCGGCGATGCACCTCGGCTATGTCGCCGAGATGAAGACCGGTGAGGGCAAGACCCTGGCCGGCACGCTCCCCGCCTACCTCAACGCGCTCTCCGGCAAGGGCGTGCACATCATCACGGTCAACGACTACCTGGCCCAGCGTGACTCCGAGTGGATGGGCCGGGTGCACCGCTTCCTGGGCCTGTCCGTCGGCTGCATCACCTCCGGGATGCGCCCGGCGCAGCGTCGCGAGAAGTACAACTGCGACATCACCTACGGCACCAACAACGAGTTCGGCTTCGACTACCTCCGGGACAACATGGCCTGGTCCAAGGAGGAGCTGGTCCAGCGGGGGCACAACTTCGCCACCGTGGACGAGGTCGACTCGATCCTGATCGACGAGGCCAGGACCCCGCTGATCATCTCCGGCCCGGCCGACCAGGCCACCAAGTGGTACGCGGACTTCGCCAAGCTGGCCAAGCGGCTGGAGAAGGGCGAGCCGGCCGTCCCCACCAAGCAGCAGGCCGAGACCGGCGACTACGACGTGGACGAGAAGAAGCGCACGGTCGCCATCCACGACGCCGGGGTCAGCAAGGTCGAGGACTGGCTGGGCATCGACAACCTCTACGAGTCGGTCAACACCCCGCTCGTCGGCTACCTCAACAACGCCATCAAGGCGAAGGAGCTGTTCAAGCGGGACAAGGACTACGTGGTCATCGACGGCGAGGTGACGATCGTCGACGAGCACACCGGCCGCATCCTGGCCGGCCGGCGCTACAACGAGGGCATGCACCAGGCGATCGAGGCCAAGGAGGGGGTGAAGATCAAGGACGAGAACCAGACGCTCGCCAAGATCACCCTCCAGAACTACTTCCGTCTCTACGACCGGCTCTCCGGCATGACCGGTACGGCGATGACCGAGGCCGCCGAGTTCCACCAGATCTACAAGCTGGGCGTGGTGCCGATCCCGACCCACCGGGCGATGGCCCGGATCGACCAGGCCGACCTGATCTACCGCACCGAGCCGGCCAAGTTCGCCGCCGTGGTCGACGACATCGTCGAGCGGCACGAGACCGGCCAGCCGGTGCTCGTGGGCACCACCTCGGTGGAGAAGTCCGAGTACCTCTCCCAGCAGCTCAACAAGCGCGGGGTGCGGCACGAGGTGCTCAACGCGAAGAACCACGAGCGGGAGGCGGCGATCGTCGCCAAGGCCGGGCGCAAGGGCGGCGTCACGGTGGCCACCAACATGGCCGGCCGTGGCACCGACATCAAGCTCGGCGGCAACCCGGACGACATCGCCGAGGACGAGCTGCGCGGCAAGGGCCTGGACCCGGTGGAGAACGCCGAGGAGTGGGCGGCGGCGCTGCCCGGCGCCCTGGAGCGGGCCGAGAAGGCGGTACGGGCGGAGTTCGAGGAGGTCAAGTCCCTCGGCGGGCTCTACGTGCTGGGCACCGAGCGGCACGAGTCGCGGCGGATCGACAACCAGCTGCGTGGCCGCTCCGGCCGGCAGGGCGACCCGGGCGAGTCCCGCTTCTACCTGTCGCTCGGCGACGACCTGATGCGGCTCTTCAAGGCGCAGATGGTCGAGCGCGTGATGTCCATGGCCAACGTGCCGGACGACGTGCCGATCGAGAACAAGATGGTCACCCGCGCGATCGCCTCCGCGCAGGGGCAGGTCGAGCAGCAGAACTTCGAGATCCGGAAGAACGTCCTCAAGTACGACGAGGTGCTCAACCGGCAGCGTGAGGTGATCTACGGGGAGCGGCACCGGGTGCTCTCCGGGGAGGACCTGCACGAGCAGGTGCGCTTCTTCATGGACGACACCATCGAGGCGTACGTCCAGGCGGAGACCGTGGAGGGCTTCGCCGAGGAGTGGGACATGGATCGGCTCTGGGGCGCCTTCAAGCAGCTCTACCCGGTCCAGGTCACCGTGGAGGAGCTGGAGGAGGAGTGCGGCGGCCGGGACGGGCTGACCCCCGAGTTCCTCGCGGACTCCATCAAGGAGGACATCTACCGGCAGTACGACAAGCGCGAGGAGGAGCTCGGTTCGGAGGTCATGCGGGAGCTGGAGCGCCGCGTGGTGCTGTCGGTGCTGGACCGCAAGTGGCGTGAGCACCTCTACGAGATGGACTACCTCCAGGAGGGCATCGGGCTGCGCGCGATGGCGCAGCGCGACCCGGTCGTCGAGTTCCAGCGCGAGGGCTACGACATGTTCATCGCGATGATGGACGGCATCAAGGAGGAGTCCGTCGGCTACCTGTTCAACCTGGAGGTCCAGGTCGAGCGGCAGGTCGAGCAGGTGCCGGTGCAGGGCGGCGCCAAGGAGCAGGCCGAGGGCGCCCCGGAGCAGGAGGCGGTGCCGGCCGGTGCCCGGCCGGCGATCCTGGCCAAGGGCCTGGAGGCGCCGAAGCGGGCCGAGGGGCTGCGCTTCTCCGCGCCCTCGGTGGACGGCGCCGGCGGCGTCGTCGAGGGCGACTTCGCGGCGGGCGAGGGCGCTCCGGCGGCGACCAGCTCCGGCGAGGGGCAGACCCGCGCCGAGCGGCGCAAGGCCCAGAAGGGCGGCCGGCGCCGGAAGAAGTGACGCGGCGGTCGGCGGCCCCGTCGGGCCAGGGCCGGGTGGTCGGGGGCGTGTCCCGCAAGGGGCGCGCCCCCGCCGCGCGTCCGGGCGCCGGCGGCGGGGCGCGATACGGGCGGTCACGGGACGGTGTCCAGCTCGACGGCGGTGCAGCGCCAGCCGCCCGGCTGCTGCTCCAGCCGGAAGGCCAGGGCCCGGGTGCGCTCGCCGACGCTGATCACGGCGCACGCCTCGATCGCCGAGCTGCTCGGGCGGGTCCCCCTGACCAGCCGCAGCGCCGGCGCCGGATCGCCGTCGGCTGGGCGCAGCGGGGCCAGCGGCGCCAGGTGGGCGAGCAGCTCGTAGGCCGGGTCGCGGACGTGGCCGAGCAGGCTGGTGACCGGGCGCTGGCCGCTGAGCACCAGCAGCAGCTGGCCGGCGAACCACTCCTGCGGCCGGGGCCTGGCGCGCTCGCGAGGCCCTGGCTGTGGGCGGCGGGAGTCGACGCGCCGGCCGCCTGGCCCCGTCGGCCGAGGGCCCCGATGACCCCGTTGAGTGCGCATGGTTGGTGGACCGTCCCCCTGAGTTCGGTGCTGCTACCGACCAGTAACGAATGCGGAGTGTAATCAACTCCCTACCGGGCGGCAAGGCTTGGTCGGAGCGTGCGGGAGAGCGGAGTGCGGCGCGCGGGCCCGCTGTGCGCCCCCTGGTAGGGTGAGGCGGCTTTGAGTGTCAGGAAGGGAGCGTCGGACAGTGCGCGTCTATGTCCCCCTCACGCTCTCCGGGCTCGCCCGGCTGCACACCGCTCGGGAGCTGGGCCCCGCCCCGCTGACCGCCTACGCGGTCACCCCGGCGCTGCGGGAGTGGTACCTCTCGGGCAACGAGGAGGAGCTGGAGTACGCGGCGCTCAGTCGGGCGGCCGCGGCCTCGCTCCGGTTGGTCGCGACCGATCCCGCGGTGGCCAGGCGGCGGGTGGTGGTGGCCGCCGAGGTGCCGGACCGGGTCGCGGTCGCCGACCCCGACCTGGCGCTCTCCGCCGAGTCCCTGGGCGAGGTGCGGCTGACCGAGCCGGTGCCGGTGGTCTGGCTGGCCGCGGTGCACGTGGACGCCGAGGAGGCCGCCGCGGACATCCGGGCGGCCGCCGACGCGGTGGGCGCCGCCGACCAGGGCGACGACGACGCCAGGTTCACGGTGGACGGCGCGGCCGACCACGAGCTGCTCTGGTACGGCGTGCAGGAGCTGGACCGACTGCTCTGACCAGCGGCGATCCGGGCCCACTGTCCGACTGTCAGTGGTACGTCGTACCGTGCTCGGCATGGCTACCGCACACCGCCCGGAGATCACCCCGCACCTCGTGTGGGACTGGAACGGCACGCTGCTGCACGACATCCACGTCGTGCTGGCGGCGACCAACGCCGCGTTCGCCGAGTTGGGGATAGCCGAGATCACCCTGGAGCGGTACCGCGAGCTGTACTGCGTGCCGATCACCGAGTTCTACCGCCGGCTGCTGGGCCGGCTGCCGGGCGAGGACGAGTGGGAGGTGCTGGACGCCACCTTCCACCGGCACTACTTCGCCAGGGCCGACTCGGCGGGCCTGACGGACGGCGCGGCGAAGCTGCTCGCCGACTGGGTCGGTGCCGGGCGGACGCAGTCCGTCTGCTCGCTCGCCGAGCACGACCGGCTGGCGCCCTGGTTGACCAGGCTGGGGGTGGCCGATCACTTCATACGCGTCGACGGGAACCGCGGCCGGGGGCCGGTGGTCGGCAAGGCGGAGCAGATGGCCCGTCATCTGGCGGCCATGACCGGGGTGACCCCCGAGCGGGTGGTGGTGATCGGGGACGCCACGGACGACGCGCTGGCCGCAGCGCACGCCGGGGCCAAGGCCGTGCTGTACACGGGGGGTTCGCACAGTCGGCGCAGTCTGGCCAGGGCCGGGGTGCCGGTGGTGGACAGCCTGGCCGAGGCGGTGGCGCTGGCCTCCGAGGTGGTGGGGCGCGGCTGACGCGCCCGCGCTGTTCAACTGGCGCCCGTCCACGATTCGATGTGGGGCGATAGCCTGGGCTCGTGATCAGTGCGATATTCGCCGTGCCTCCGGTCGGGGGGCAACGTGGCCTCCCTGGGCGCTCCGCCACCGCCGGGCCGGCCTGTCGGCTGATTCTCGCCATCGGGACCACCGGAAGCATCCCCGCCAGCCAAGCGAGCGCTGTCCGGTGACCGTTTCTCGACGTCACGCGACGGTGCGCGACAGGAGCAAGAGGACATGCACAGCAAGCTGGACGAAGCCAAGGACGAACTGCTGGCACAGGCGGCCCGGGTAGCCGAGCACGGGCCGAACCAGGGACAGTCACCCGCGCACGGGATGGACGCCGACGCGCTCCACTCCTACCTGCGGCGCTACTACCTCTTCATCGCCCCCGAGGACGTCACCGGGCGTGACCCGGTCGACCTGTACGGGGCGGCGTTGGCCCACCACCGGCTGGCCGCCGAGCGCCCGCAGGGCACGGCCAACGTCCGCGTCTACACCCCGTCGGTCGACGAGATCGGCTGGACCTGCACCCACACCGTGGTCGAGGTCGTCACGGACGACATGCCGTTCCTGGTGGACTCGGTCACCAACGAGCTGTCCCGCCAGGAGCGGGGCATCCATCTGGTGGTGCACCCCCAGATCGTGGTCCGGCGGGACGTCACCGGCCGGCTGCTGGAGGTGCTGGACGCCGGCCGGGACCTGGACGGGACGCCGGCCGCCGAGCAGCTGCCGCCGGACGCGGTGGTGGAGTCCTGGATCCACGTCGAGATCGACCGGGAGACCGACCAGGAGAAGGCGCACCAGGTCGAGGCGGACCTGCGCCGGGTCCTGGGCGACGTCCGCGAGGCCGTCGAGGACTACCAGAAGATGCGGGCCACCGCGCTGCGGATCGCCGAGGGGCTGACCAAGGAGCCGCTCTCCACCGAGCTGCGCCAGCAGGACGTCGACGAGGCCGCCGAGCTGTTGAGCTGGCTGGCCGCCGACCACTTCACCTTCCTCGGCTACCGCGAGTACGAGCTGGACCGGGAGGACAACGGCGGCGCGGGCGACGTGCTGAGCCCGGTGCCTGGCACCGGCCTCGGCATCCTCCGCTCCGACCCGCCCTACGTCGGGGACGACGACCACCCGGCCGCGTCCGCCGCGTTCAACCGGCTGTCGCCGACCGCGCGCGCCAAGGCCAGGGAGCCCAGGCTGCTGGTGCTGACCAAGGCCAACAGCCGGGCCACCGTGCACCGCCGCTCCTACCTGGACTACCTGGGCGTCAAGAAGTTCGACGAGCAGGGCCGGGTGGTCGGGGAGCGCCGCTTCCTCGGCCTGTTCTCGGCCGCGGCCTACACCGAGTCGGTGCGCCGGGTGCCGGTGATCCGCCGGCGGGTCGCCGAGGTGTTGCAGGCGGCCGGCTTCAGCGAGCAGAGCCACAGCGGCCGCGACCTGCTCCAGGTGCTGGAGACCTACCCCCGGGACGAGCTGTTCCAGACCCCGGTGGCGACGCTGCGCAGCATCACCACCGCCGTGCTCCACCTCCAGGAGCGCCGCCGGCTGCGGCTCTTCCTGCGGCAGGAGGAGTACGGCCGCTACTACTCGGCGCTGGTCTACCTCCCCAGGGACCGCTTCACCACCTCGGTCCGGCTGCGGCTGACCCAGATCCTCCTGGAGGAGCTGGACGGCAACAGCGTGGACTTCACCGCGTGGAACACCGAGTCCGTGCTCTCCCGGCTGCACTTCGTGATCCGGGTGGCGCCGGGCACCGAGCTGCCCGAGCTGACCGAGTCCGACCTCGACCGGATCGAGGCGCGGCTGGCCGAGGCGTCCCGGTCCTGGACCGACGGCTTCACCGACGCGCTGCTGGCGGAGTGCGGCGAGGAGCAGGCGGCCGAGCTGGGCCGCCGTTTCGTCGGCGCCTTCCCCGAGGGCTACAAGGCGGACTTCCCGCCGCGTGCCGCCGTCGCCGACCTCCAGCACGTGATCGGGCTGCGTCCGGAGTCCGGGCAGGACTTCGCGCTCAGCCTCTACGAGCCGGTCAACGCGGCGCCGGGGGAGCGGCGGTTCAAGATCTACCGGGTCGGCGAGCCGGTGACCCTCTCCGCGGTGCTGCCGGTGCTCCAGCACCTGGGCGTCGAGGTGGTGGACGAGCGTCCGTACCACCTGCGGCCGACGGACGGCGCCCCCGCCTGGATCTACGACTTCGGCCTCCGGCTGCCCGAGGCGCTGGCCGAGGGGCTGGGCGGCGGCGCCAGGCAGCGGTTCCAGGACGCCTTCGCCGCCGCCTGGACGGGGGCGGCCGAGGACGACGGCTTCAACGCCCTGGTCCTGAGCGCCGGGCTGACCTGGCGCGAGGCGATGGTGCTGCGCGCCTACGCCAAGTACCTGTGGCAGGCCGGCGCGCGGTTCACCCGGGAGAACATGGAGGCCACGCTCCGCCGCAACGTGCACACCACCCGGCTGCTGGTGAACCTCTTCGAGGCGCGGCACGCCCCACAGCGGCAGAGCGCCGGGCGGGAGTTGACGGACGGGCTGCTGGAGGAGCTGGACGGCGCCCTGGAGCAGGTGCAGAACCTCGACGAGGACCGCATCCTGCGCGCCTTCCTCACCGTCATCAAGGCCACCCTGCGGGTCAACTACTTCCAGCACGACACCCGGGGCGAGCCGCACGGCTACCTCTCCATGAAGCTCGACCCCAAGGCCATCCCCGAACTGCCCGAGCCGCGGCCGGCGTTCGAGATCTGGGTGTACTCGCCCCGGGTCGAGGGGGTCCACCTGCGGTTCGGCAAGGTCGCCCGGGGCGGGCTGCGCTGGTCGGACCGCCGGGAGGACTTCAGGACGGAGATCCTGGGCCTGGTCAAGGCGCAGGAGGTGAAGAACACGGTGATCGTGCCGGTGGGCGCCAAGGGCGGCTTCGTCGGCAAGCGGCTGCCCAGCCCGGCGACCGACCGGGACGCCTGGCTGGCCGAGGGCATCGCCTGCTACCGCACCTTCATCTGCGGCCTGTTGGACATCACGGACAACCTGGTGGACGGCGCCGTGGTGCCGCCGGCCGACGTGGTCCGGCACGACGAGGACGACACCTACCTGGTCGTCGCCGCGGACAAGGGCACGGCCACCTTCTCCGACATCGCGAACGAGGTCGCGCAGTCCTACGGTTTCTGGCTCGGGGACGCCTTCGCCTCCGGCGGCTCGGCCGGCTACGACCACAAGGGCATGGGCATCACGGCCAAGGGCGCCTGGGAGTCCGTCAAGCGGCACTTCCGCGAGCTGGAGCACGACACCCAGACCGAGGACTTCACGGTCGCCGGGATCGGTGACATGTCGGGTGACGTCTTCGGCAACGGCATGCTGCTCTCGGAGCACATCAGGCTGGTGGCGGCCTTCGACCACCGGCACATCTTCCTCGACCCTGACCCGGACCCGGCGGTCGGCTACGCGGAGCGCCGGCGCCTCTTCGAGCTGCCGCGTTCCTCCTGGGCCGACTACGACGCCGCGCTGATCTCCAAGGGCGGCGGGGTGCACTCCAGGAACGCCAAGTCGATCCCGCTGACCCCCCAGGTCCGCGCGGCGCTCGACCTGCCGGACAGCACCGCCTCGCTCACCCCGGCCGAGCTGATGCGGGCGATCCTGCGGGCCCCCGTCGACCTGCTGTGGAACGGCGGCATCGGCACCTACGTGAAGGCGGCGGCCGAGTCGCACGCCGACGTGGGGGACAAGGCCAACGACGCGATCCGGGTCAACGGCCGGGACCTGCGCGCCAAGGTGGTCGGCGAGGGCGGGAACCTGGGCCTGACCCAGCTCGGCCGGATCGAGTTCGCGCTGGCCGGCGGCCGGTGCAACACCGACGCCATCGACAACAGCGCCGGCGTGGACACCTCGGACCACGAGGTCAACATCAAGATCCTGCTCAACGCGGTGGTGGCCAACGGCGACCTGACGGTCAAGCAGCGCAACGCCCTGCTGGCCGAGATGACCGAGGAGGTCGGCCGCCTGGTGCTGCGTAACAACTACGCGCAGAACGTCGCCCTGGCCAACGGCGAGGCGACGGCGCCCGGGCTGGTGCTCGCGCACCAGCGGATGATCGGGCGGCTCGGCGAGCGGGGCCTGCTGGACCGGGAGCTGGAGTTCCTGCCGTCGGACGACGAGTTCCGGGAGCGGCGGGCCGCCGGCCGCGGGCTCTCCCAGCCGGAGATGTCGGTGCTGCTGGCCTACGGCAAGCTCACCACCACGGCGGAGCTGCTGACCACCGGCCTGCCGGACGACCCCTACGTGGGCCGGCTGCTCTCCGCCTACTTCCCGGCCGCCCTGCGGGAACGATTCCCCGAGCTGATCGAGAAGCACGCGCTGCGGCGCGAGATCATCACCACCCTGCTGGTCAACGACACGCTCAACGTGGCCGGTTGCTCCTTCATCCACCGGATGCAGGAGGAGTCGGGGGCCTCCACGGAGGAGATCGTCCGGGCGCACACCGCGGCCCGGGACATCTTCCAGCTGCCCGCCATCTGGGACACCGTGGAGGGCCTGGACAACGAGGTCGCCGCCGAGACGCTGATCCGGGTCCGGCTGCACGCCCGCCGGCTGGTGGAGCGGGGCGCCCGTTGGCTGCTGAACAACCGCCCGCAGCCGCTGCGGCTGGCCGAGACCACCGAGCTGTTCGGTGACCGGGTGGGTCGGGTCTGGGAGGAGCTGCCCAAGCTGCTGCGCGGCCAGGAGCTGGACCGGCTGTCCTCGCAGCACGACGAGCTGGCGGGGGCCAGGATCCCGGACGAGCTGGCCCGCCGGGTCGCCGGCTTCTCCGCGGTCTTCCCGGCGCTGGACATCGTGGCGGTGGCCGACCGGACGGGCCGGGAGCTGCTCGACGTCGCCGAGGTGTACTACCACCTCAGCGACGAGCTGAGCATCTCCCGACTCCAGGAGCGGATCAGCGAGTTGCCGCGGGCGGACCGCTGGCAGTCGATGGCGCGCACCGCGATCCGGGAGGACCTCTACGCGGCGCACCAGCTGATCGCGGCCGACGTGCTGGCCGAGGGCGGGCCGGAGGCCTCGCCCGACGAGCGGTTCACCGCCTGGGCCGAGCGGAGTGCCGCGGTGCTCAGCCGGGCCAGGGCCACGCTGCGGGAGATCCACTCCTCGGAGAGCTTCGACCTGGCCAACCTCTCGGTGGCCATGCGGACGATGCGGACCCTGCTGCGCAGCAACCGCTGACCGGGTGCGCCCGCCCGTGGGTGGCCGACACGTGTCGGCCACCCACGGTCCGGTCGGCCGGGTGGTTTGCTGTCGGTGCGTGGGTGCGTGGGTGCGTGGGTGCGTGGGTGCGTGGGTGCGTGGGTGCGTCGGCGCGTCGGCGCGCGCGGGTCGGGCACCGGCTCCGGTCGAGGCGAGGGAAGGGCGTTGCGTTGTGAGCGGTCACCGGCACCACGGGCCGACGGAGATCGACTGGTCGGCGGAGGGCGAGCGGCTGGTCAGGGGCGCCGAGACGCACGAGGCGGAGCTGCGCGCGACGCTGGCCTGGCTGCGCGAGGAGCAGCCGGCGGCGCGCCGGGTGGTGGACGCCGGCAGTGGGCCCGGCGTGCTGAGCTGTCTGCTGGCCGAGGTCTTCCCGGCGGCCGAGGTGCTGGCCGTGGACGGCACCCCCGAGCTGCTGCGGCTGGCCGCGGAGCGGGCCGCCGCGCGGGGCCTGGCCGGCCGGGTGCGCACCCGGGTGGCCGAGCTGCCCGGCGGGCTGGCCGGGCTGACCGATGTCGACCTGCTCTGGGCGAGCCGGGTGGTGCACCATCTCGGCGACCAGCTGGCCGGGTTGGGGGAGCTGGCCGGGACGTTGCGCCCCGGCGGGCTGCTGGCCCTGGCCGAGGGCGGGCTGCCAATCCGCTTCCTGCCCCGGGACTTCGGTCTGGGCCGGCCGGGCCTGCAGGCGCGGCTGGACGCGGCCAACGAGGAGTGGTTCGCCGGGATGCGGGCGGCGCTGCCCGGCGCGGTCGCGGTGGTCGAGGACTGGCCCTCGTTGCTGACCAGGGCCGGCCTGGCGCCGGTCGGGTCGCGTACCTTCCTGACCGAGCTGCCGGCGCCGCTCGGGCCGGCCGCCCGGGAGCTGCTGCGGGACCGGCTGGCCAGGCAGCGCGAGGTGCTCGGGGAGCTTCTGGCGCCCGATGACCTGGCCACCCTGGAGGTCCTGTTGGACCCGGACGCGCCGGACGGGCTGCGCCGCCGCCCCGACGCGTTCCTGCTGAGCGCCACCACCGTGCATCTGGGCCGGGCGGGCTGATCGGCCGCCGCACCGCGACGGCCGGTGGGCCGGCCCCGGTATCGCCCGGGGCCGGCCCACCGGCCGTTCTCGTGTGCTTGAGGGGGCGCGGACGGATCGCCCGCGCCCCCTCGGGTCACTTCACGCCGCCGGCCATCACGCCGGAGACGAACTGCCGCTGGAAGGCGAAGAAGATCGCCAACGGCACCAGCATGGTGAGGAACGCGCCGGGCGCCAGCACGTCGAAGTTGCTGCCGAACTGCCGCATCTCCTGCTGGAGCGCCACGGTCATCGGCGGCGAGCCGGCGTCCGCGAAGATCAGCGCCACCAGCATGTCGTTCCAGACCCACATGAACTGGAAGATGGCCAGTGCCGCGACGGCCGGGCCGCCCAGCGGGAGCACCACCCGGAAGAACAGCCGCAGTTCACCCGCGCCGTCCAGCCGGGCCGCCTCCAGCAGCTCCCGTGGGATCTCCGCGAAGAAGTTCCGCAGCAGGAAGATCGCGAACGGCAGCCCGAACGCCGAGTGGAAGAGCACCACGCCCAACGTGGTCTCGAAGATCCCCAGGGTGTTGAAGAGCCGCGCCACCGGGATCAGGGCCACCTGGATCGGCACCACGAGCAGTCCGACGACCACCAGGAAGAGCCAGTCACGGCCGGGGAAGTCCAGCCAGGCGAAGGCGTAGGCGGCCAGCGCCCCCAGCACGATCACCAGCGCCGTGGCCGGCAGGGTGATCGCCACCGTGGTCCACACGGAACCGGTGAAGTTCGCGTTGCCGAGCAGACTGTCGTAGTTGCTGAACGACCACTGGCCGGGGTCGGTCAGCGCCTCCCACCAGCCGGTGGAGGCGATGTCCCTGGGGTCCCGGAAGGAGGACACCAGCAGGCCGGCGGTGGGCAGCAGCCAGAGCACGCCCAGGACCACCAGCACCACCCGCACCACCGTGCCGGAGGCGAGGGCGGCGAGGCGGCTGCCCCAGGACTGGCGGGGCGGGCCGGCGGTGGCCGACGTCGGCGTCTTCGCCGGGTCGGGTACGTGTGCGGTCATGGTGGGAGCGGTCACCGCTTGTTCTCCCGTCGCAGCCGGCGCAGGTTGACGATCATCACGGGAACCACCAGCAGCAGCAGGAACACCGCGATGGCGCTGCCCACGCCCTGGTCGGCGCCCGTGCCGAAGGAGGACAGGTAGAGCTGGAGCGCCAGTACGTTGGCGTCCGCCTGACTGGAGCTGGGGGCGATCACGTAGACCAGGTCGAAGATCTTCAACACGTTGATCATCAGGGTCACCATCACCACCCCGAGCACCGGGGCCAGCAGCGGCACGGTGATCCGGCGGAAGACCTGCCACTCGTTGGCACCGTCCATCCGGGCGGCCTCCAACGTCTCCCGTGGCACGCTGGCCAGGCCGGCGGCGATCAGCACCATGGCGAAGCCGGCCCACATCCAGACGTAGCTGGCGATGATCGCCGGGGTGACGATGTTGGGGCCCAGCCACTCGACGCCGCCGTAGCGGGAGGTGAAGTTGTCCGCCGCCAGTCTGAGTTGGGCTCCGTCGGCCTCGGCTGGCAGTTGGAAGGTGCCGTCCGGGCCGGTCGTGGCGTCGGCCACCACCTCGCCGTCCCTGACCGCCTCGACGGTGATCCCGGACAGCGCCAGTTCCTCGGGGTCGATCGTGCCCTCGGTGCCCTGCCCGCCGCGGGTGAAGTCCATCCAGACGGTGCCGGTCACCCCGTCGGTGGCGCTGTCCGCCACCCGGGCCGGCTCGGCGTCGGCCAGCTCCGGCTGCGGCACCGCCACCAGCGGCAGCAGCGCCGGGGAGCCGGCCGTGACCGGCTCCTGGAGCAGGTAGGAGCCGTCGGGCTCGACGGTCAGCGGACCGCCGGGCCGGGGCTCCGCGTCCGGCCAGCTGGAGGTGTCGGCGAAGGTGTCGTGCACCGTCGTCACGACCGCGTTGGCCAGCCCCCGGTCCGGGTTCTGCTCGTAGACCATCCGGAAGATGATTCCGGCGGCCAGCATGGAGATCGCCATCGGCATGAAGACGATCAGCTTGAAAACGGTCGCCCAGCGGACGCGCTCGGTCAGCACCGCGAAGAGCAACCCGAGCGCGGTGGCCACCGTCGGCGCCACCACGATCCAGATCAGGTTGTTCTGGAGCGCGGTCCTGATCGCGTCGTTGGCGAATATCTCCTTGAAGTTGTCCAGGCCGACGAAGCTGTCGCCCGAAGCGTCGAACAGGCTGCGCTGCACCGAGTACCCGATCGGGTACACGACCAGCGCGCCGAGCAGCAGCAGTGCCGGGAGCAGAAAGCTCGCCGCCACCCAGGGACGAGCCCTGATCACCGCCTTGCCGGATGCCATGGGTAGTCAGTCTCCGTCCGTTCAGTGGCCGTAAGCGTCGGCGGCCTGGGACTCCAGGTACTCCTGGGCCCCTTCGATGTCGTCGGGTGCGCGCAGGAAGTTCTGCAGTCCCTGCCACATGCCCTGTCCCGTGGTACCGCCGAACGCGGCCGGGGTCTGGTCCGACATGTCGAACCTGAAGTCGTCGCCGGCCGCGATCAGCGCCTCGGCGATGCCCCGTTGGACGTCGTTGGGATAGACGTCGAACTCCAGGGACTTGTTGGGCGAGACGAAACCGCCCGGCTCCGCCCAGATCGCCGCGGCGTCGGTGGAGGCGAGGAAGGTCAGCAGGGCCTCCTGGGCCTCGCTCATCTCACCGTCCGGCGCCACCGCGACGGCCGCGTCGCCCGCGCTCACCACCGGGGGAGCCCCGTCGCCGACGGCCGGGAACGGGAAGACCCGGGCGTCGACCCCGATCTCCGCGTCCGTGTTGTCGGTGATCACCGAGCCGACGAAGTCGGCCTCGAAGACCATCCCGGCGGCCGGGCTGGTCAGGTCGATGAACGTGTTGGTGACCGAGGTCGGGAAGTCGGTCTGCAACGAGCCGCCGGAACCGCCCAGCAACAGCCGGTTCTCACCGTAGAGCTCGCCGAGGGTGGTGAGCGCGTCGGTGACGCTCTCGTGCGTCCAGGGGATCTCGTGGGCCGCGAGCTGGTCGTACATCTCGGGCCCCGACTGGGAGAGATAGATGTTCTCGAACCAGTCGGTGAGCGTCCAGCCGTCCGCGCCCGCCACCGAGACCGGGGTGGTGCCCGACTCCCACAGCGTCCACGCGGTGTCCACGAAGCCGTCCCACGAGGTGGGCGGCTCGACGCCGGCGTAGTCGAACGCCGTGGCGCTGTACCAGACCAGCGACTTGTTGGCCGCCTTCACGTAGACGCCGTACAGCTCGCCGTCGGCGGTGCCCGCCAACTGCTGCCAGCCCGGGGTGTAGTTGGCGTCCAACTGGGCCCGGGTGGTCTCGCCCAGCGGGGCGATCCAGCCGTTCTCGGCGAACTCCCGCAACACCCCGGGCTGCGGCACCATCACCACGTCGGGCGGCGCGCCGCCCTCGATCTTGGTGCCGACGAACTGCGACACGTTGTCCCCGCTGGGTATCACGCTGATCGACGCGCCGGTGCGTCGTTCGAACTCCTCGGTGACCCGGACGAAGTTGTCGCGTTCGGCGCCGGTCCACACCGCGCCGACCTCAAGGGACTGCCCACTCAGGTCGGGCAGTTCGACGGTGGCCGGGCGCTCGCCGCGCTCGCCCTCGTCACTGTCGCCGCCGCAGGCGGTCAGGGTCAGCGCCGTACCGGCGACCACCGCCGCCGCCATTCGTTTCGCTTTCCGGCCAGGGCTTGGGCCCGAACCGCGCATGTGTACCGCCTCGTCTAGATGCGGCAACCCCCGTTAGCGCAGGGCCTGCCACGTCGCATGTCCTACGCCGCCTGTTCCTACGCCCGAGTCGGTTATCCGATCAAGGCGGTGGTGGGTGTAACTCGCCTTTGTGATGGGGCTGTTACCCCGATGCGAGGACATTGCGGGGCCAATGTGCCAGGCGGGGCGGCGGTGGCCTGAAGTGACCTATCAACGGGCGTGACGGACATGGCCATGACCAGCTTGGACGGCTGTCGGGCCGGCCGCCGGCCCGGCCGGCGACGCTGTCCGGAAAGCGCCCCCGGCGGGGGCGGGGCCGGCTCAGACCGGGGTGGCCGGGGCCGCCTCCCGGGTGCGGGCGGCCCGCGCCGCGGCGCTGGCCAGCAGCGCGATGTCGGTGGGGCCGTTGCCCAGCTCACGGACCGGACGGCGGGCCGGCGGATCGCCGAGCCGGGCCCAGTCCAGCCGGGTGACCGTCGGCCGCAGCGTCGCCGTGCGCGGGATCCGGCCGGTGATCCGGCCGACCTGCACCGGGGTGCGCGCGCCGTCCGGCGCCCACAACTCGCCCCGCCCCGGCGGCGTCCCGGTCAGCGAGAGGCGGGTGGCCGAGGCCAACCGCAGCGGATCCTCCACCGTCGGCCGGGCCCCGGCCAGCACGAGGCGCACCCCCAGCGCCTGACCCTCCCGGCGCACCGCGTCCAACGCCCGCAGCATGGACCCCGCGGACTGCCGGCCGGGCGCGCCCAACGGCGGCGCCAGCAGCGCCGGCAGATCATCCACCAACACCACCAGCCAGGGCAGCGGGGCACTCCCCTCGGCCCGCATCGGCGGCTCCGGCACGGCGGCCTCCCGGGCCGCCCACCCCACCGGCTCGCCGCCGGAACGCGGCGCCACCACCCGGCCCTCAGCCGCCTCACCGCCGGCCAGCGCGGCCTCCGCGAGGCCGGCCCCCGCCGCCTCGGCGGCGAGCCGGCGGGCCACGAAGTCGGAGCCGCCCAACAGCAGCGCCCGGCGCTTCAACTCGGCCCGCAGCGCCTGGGCGAAGGCCCGGATGCGCAGCGGGTCCGTGGCCGTGAGGTAGGACGCGACCTGCGGCAGCTCGGCCGACGGCGCCAGCCCCTCGCCGGCCCCCTCGACCAGCAGCAGGGACAGCTCGCGCGGACCCAGGGTGGCCGCCAGCGAGGCGGCCAGCGCGTTCAACGACTCCGTGCGGCCGGCCCTGGACCCGCCCTCGACCAGCAGCGGGCCGCCGAGCGCGGCCAGGCCGAGGGTGACCGGGCCGCGCTCCCCGGCACCCAACGTCAGCGGCAGCTCGGTGCCGGCGGCCCACCGCTCCCGCAGCGCCCCCGGCGTCACCCGGGACAGCTCCAGCACGTCCAGCAGGCGGCAGCTCTCCGGCAGCGGCGCCCCCGGCTGCGCCGCCGGGCCGGCACCGCCGCCCACCCGCTCCTCGCGCAGCGGCGCCAGCGCCCGCGCGAACCGCTCGGCCCAGGCCGGCGAGACCGCGTCCGCGCTGGCCGGCGGGCCGGGGCTGTCGTCCGGGCCGACCAGCCGCACCGCCGTCGCCACCGCGCCGCTCAGCAGCCCGACCGCGCCACAGGCGGCGAAGGCCGGCGCCGCGGCCCTGGCCGCCGCCAGCGTGCTGGCGACCGGGGAGGACGGGGTGGCCGGCGGCGTCTCGGCCAGACAGAGCAGATGCACCCCGGCGGCCGGCCCGTCGGCGGCCAGCCGGGCCACCGCCTGGCCGGCGGCGCCGGCCAGCGGGCCGTCCACCAGCACCACCGAGCGGCGACGCGGCGCGCCGCCGGCCGGCGCCGCCGTCAGCTCGGCCAGCTCCGCGAGCCGGGCCGCCACCTGCTCGTCGTCGAAGCCGAGGAGCAGCCGGCAGTCCTGGCCGCGGGCCGGGCGGGTGTGCGGCAGCCAGCCGAGCCAGGACCACTCGGCGGCCCGGCCGGGGGCCAGCACCACCAACTCCAGCGCGCTGGGCGGCTGGAGGGCGGCCAGCTGCGCCAACACCGCCCGGGCCAGCCCGGCGATCCGCTCCCTGGGGCCGGCCAGCCCCAGCGAGCCGACCGCCGGCAGGCTGACCGTGACCGGCACGAGGCCGTCGGCCGGACTGGGGGCCGTGCCCAGCCGTATGCCGTAGGCGTCCGGGCTGTCGGGGCCGCGCTCCCAGAGCCGGGGGCCGGACTCGACGGCCAGCAACAGCAGGGCGGCGAGATCCGGCCAGCGGGACTCGTCCGCCGCGCTCGGCCGCGCCACGGGACCGCCGGCGCCCGGGGCCGGCGGCGCCGGCGCGCCCGCTGGCTCGGCCACCGGCCCGCGCCGCCCGCGCGCCCAGCCGGCGCGCCGCGCCGCCCGACCGTCCGCGTCCGCGGCCGGCGGCGGGCTCGGCGCCGCCCCCGCGGCCGGCGGCGGCCCGCCGGCCGCCGGCTGTCTCTCGTCGGTCAGCACCCGCAGCGCGGACTCGCCGAGGCGCAGTATCCCGCCCGGCGGCACGGCCACCGGCCGCTCCCGCACCGGCCGGCCGTCCAGCGAGGTGCCGTTGGTCGAGCCGAGGTCGGCGACGGTGATCGCGCCGTCGGCGCCGAGCGTCAACGCGCAGTGCAGCCGGGAGACATCGGGGTCGTCCAGCGGGATGTCCGCGTCGGCGGAGCGGCCGATGGTGGCCGTGCCGCCGCGGAGCAGGTGGACACCGCCGGCGTCCGGGCCCGAGGCGACCAGCAGCCGGGCCGGCACCGGCTCGGCGCCCGGGCCGTCCAGCGGCCGGTGCAGCGAGAGCACCGCGCCGTCGACCAGCGGCGGCTGACCCAGCGGGGTCTGCGCCGGATCCAGCCGGCGGTCCTCGCAGAAGACCGCGCCCGGGGTGGCGCCGCCGGGCGAGACCGCGCTGGCCAGGGAACCGAGAACGGCGGAGAGCTGGGTCCCGCCCGGGGCCGCGATCGACACGTCGACGCCGTCGGCAACGCCGGGCCCGAGAACGGTCACCTTGATCTGAATCGGCATCGGCCCTCCCGGTCGTCCCCGGCTGTCGGCTCCCGATCCGCGTCGGAAGCAGATGCTGCCCGCATCCTTGCACCCACCACTGACACCGGTACGCGCCTCTGATGCTTAATGATCTTGATTGGCCATATCTGACCAGATCCGATCGGTGAGTGTCACGCAGGGCGGTAGATATTTCCGCCCGGCCCGTGCCACCCGCCGTTTCTGCCCACCCGTGATGTCCCGCACCCGGGTCTCTCTCGCCATTTCGCGCCCCATCATCGCCCGGGCCGGCGGGCACCCGGCACGCGACCCTCCATCGACGCGCCCGCCCGGGGGGCGACACGCCCCGAAGCACCGCAAAGCGCGTCCCGGGCGCCCCCGACGCGCGTCCGAGCGCCCCCGCGCACCACCCCGCGCCCGGCCGGAAGACCATCCGCGCGCCACCCCGTGACCACCCCGTGAGCCCCCCGCCCCCGGCCGGCGCCCGCCGCGCGGGCGGAACGCGGGGCAACCGACCGGCCCCCCTGGCGCGTCTCACCCGCGAGGGCCGGGCCGCCGGCCGCCATCCCGATGTCACCCGGCGGCATTACAGTGCGGCACTACAGTAGGGGCGTCGGGTCCCGTCACCATCTGCGAAGCATCAGGGAGCTAGCGTGCGGCCGGTAGGCAGCAAGTACCTGCTTGAGGAGCCGCTCGGACGCGGTGCCACGGGCACCGTCTGGCGCGGTCGCCAGCGCGAGGCCGCCGGGGCGGACGCGGCGGTCCAGGGAGAGCCGGGCGAGCTGGTGGCCGTCAAGATCCTCAAGGAGGAGCTGGCCCACGATCCGGACGTGGTGATGCGCTTCCTGCGCGAGCGCTCCGTCCTGCTGCGGCTCGCCGCCGCCAACCACGCCAACATCGTGCGCACCCGCGACCTGGTGGTCGAGGGTGAGCTGATAGCCCTGGTGATGGACCTGATCGACGGCCCCGACCTGCATCGCCACCTCTACGAGAACGGCCCGATGACCCCGGTCGGCGCCGCCCTGCTCACCGCCCAGATCGCCGACGCGCTGGGCGCCGCGCACGACAAGGGCATCGTGCACCGGGACCTGAAGCCGGCCAACGTGCTGCTCGCCGGCGGCCAGGACGGCCAGCCGCTGCGCCCGATGCTCACCGACTTCGGCATCGCCAGGCTCGCCGACACGCCCGGGGTCACCCGGGCCCACGAGTTCGTCGGCACGCCCTCCTACGTCGCCCCCGAGTCCGCCGAGGGCCGCGAGCAGACCTCGGCCGTCGACATCTACGGCGCCGGCATCCTGCTCTACGAACTGATCACCGGGCAGCCGCCGTTCGGCGGCGGCAACACCCTCCAGGTGCTCCAGCGGCACATCACGGAGGCACCGCGCCGCCCGGACGGCGTGCCGGGTCCGCTGTGGACGGTGATCGAGCGCTGTCTGCGCAAGTCGCCCGGCGAGCGCCCGGCGGCGGCCAGCCTGGCCCGCGCGCTGCGCACCGTCGCCGCCGGCATCAACGAGAACGCCACCCCGGAACAGCGGAACGCGGCCCTGGGCGTCGGCGCGCTGCTGCTGCCGGCGTCCGCCCCGGTCAAGGTGGCGGGCACCGGGCTCGGCCCGGACGGCTCGGCCGAGCCGACCCAGGTGCTGCCCGGCGGGTCCAGGAGCGAGGGCGACGGCCCGGCGGACGGCGGCTTCGACCCCAACGCGGCCACCAGCGTGCTGCCCAGCACCGGCGCTGGCCCCGGCGCGGACGACGAGCTGAACACCACCCGCGCCCTGCCGGCGCAGGACCCGGTGCGCCCGCAGCCGGAGGACCCCCACCCCTGGGGGGACCAGATGCGTGCCGCCCGGGACCGGAACGAGCCGACCCGGGTGCAGCCCGTGCAGCCGGCCCAGGACCCGCTGCACCGCGCGCCGCAGCGGCGCCCGCAGCGCCGCCCGGCGCAGCGCCAGCCGCAGCCGCCGCCCCAGGACGGCTACGGCTACCCGGCGCAGCAGCCCCAGCAGCGCTACCAGCCGGCGCCGCCCCCGCCCCAGCAGTACCAACAGCAGCAGTACCAGCAGCCGCAGCAGTACCAGCCGCCGGTGCCGCCGCCCTACCAGGAGCCGGCGCCGCGCCGCTCGGCCGAGCCGCGGCCCGAGCGGGAGCCGCGTGGCCGGTCCCGCGGCGCCAACCCGATGCGCATTCCGGGGCTGGGCTGTCTCAAGGGCTGTCTCTTCATGGTGCTGATTCTGGTCGTGATCGGCTTTCTGGTCTGGAACTTCACGCCGCTCCAGGACTGGATCGCGGACGGCAGGAGTTTCTGGAACACGGTGACCGACTGGTTCGACGACATCCGCGAGAAGCTCGGCCTGATCGAGGAAGCGGGACAGAACGTCGAGGAGATCCAGGACAACCTGCCGTAATAACGAATGCCCCGACGGGTCACGTCGTCGAATGCGATCGACACCGTCGGGGAAGATCGCCGAACGGCGGTCGAGAAGTCGGCACACCGGCCGGAAGTAGCCGTCAACTCCCTGATGACCTCGGCGATTTATCGACTTCCTGTCAGATAATTTCGACCGGACATCGCAGCAAACCCGGACAAGGCCGACGCTCCGGGGCGGTGGGTGACAGAGCCGCGTCGTAGCCTCACGCCATGGCACGGAACATCGGCAGCCACTACACCGCCCACCGTGTGCTCGGCCGCGGCAGCGCCGGAACGGTGTGGCTCGGAGAGGGCCCGGACGGCCCCGTCGCGATCAAACTGCTCCGGGAGGATCTCGCCGCCGACCCCGATCTGGCCGAGCGCTTCGCCCACGAACGGCACGCGCTGCTCGGCCTCGAACACCCGCACATCGTCGGTGTCCGGGAGCTGGTCGTCCCGTCCGGCGAGACCGGCGCCGGGTCGGCCGCCGCGGCGGGCCCGGCCGACGGGCCGCCCGCCGGCGACGGCGCCGGCGGCGAGATCGCGCTGGTAATGGACCTGGTGCGCGGCCCCGACCTGCGCACCCACCTGACCCGCGAACGCCGGCTGGCCCCGGCCGAGGCGGTGGCCATCACCGCCGGCGTGGCCAGCGGCCTGGCCGTGGCGCACGCGGCCGGCATCGTGCACCGGGACGTCAAGCCGGAGAACATCCTGCTCGACACCTCGGGCGAGCAACCGCGCGCGCTGCTCACCGACTTCGGGGTCGCCAAGCTGATCGACGAGCCGCGGCACGGCGGCAAGTCCGGGGTGGTCGGCACGCCCGACTACATGGCCCCGGAGATCGTCGAGGGCCTGCCGCCGCGCGCGGCCGTCGACATCTACGCCCTGGTCACCGTGCTCTACGAGCTGCTGGCCGGCTTCACCCCGTTCGGTGGCGGGCACCCGGGCGCGGTGCTGCGCCGCCAGGTCACGGAGCAGGTCGCCGCCCTGCCGGGGCTCCCCGACGAGCTGTGGGAGCTGATGCAGCAGTGCCTGGCCAAGGCCCCGGCCTCCCGGCTGCGCGCCGCCGAGCTGGCCTCCCGGCTGCGGGAGCTGTACCCCGCGCTCCGCGGCCTGCCGCCGTTGGACCTCGGCGACCCCACGCTGGACGAGGAGCGGGAGCGGCCGGCCGACGAGGAGCTGGTCTCGGCCGCGCCCGCCAGGGCCGCCGTGCCGCTGGTGCGGGGCGCCGCGCCGGACTCCGAGCGGGCCACGCACACGAGGATGCGGGTGCCGGACGCCGACGAGCTGGCCGGCGGCGCGCACGGTACGGCACGTGCGCCCCGCGCGCCCGGCCAGCCACGCGCCGGTTCCGCGCGCCACAGCACCGCCGGCGCCCGGCGGCGCCGCCGGCTGGCCGTGACGGTGGCCGGCGCGGCCGTGCTGGCCGCGCTGGTCGGCTGGCTGCTCTCGTCCGGCGGCGGGGCCGACGGCCCGGCCGAGGAAGGTGGCGACGGCCGCGCCCCGGCGGCCGAGATCGCCGTCGTCGAGGGCCCGCCGACCAGCTGAGGGCCGTCCGGACCGCCGCTCGGGCCGCCGCCCGGTCCCGCTCGCCGGGATCGGGCGGTCCGGGGGCCGGTCGTCCCGGACGCCAGCGGTTACGCTGGGGGGGTGGCAGTCGTCGATGTTTCCGAAGCGCTGAAGTCCCTCTCCTCCACCATGGAGTCCATCGAGGCCGTGATCGACCTCGACCGGTTGCGGGCCGACATCGCCCAGCTCGAAGAGCAGGCCGCGGCCCCGACCCTGTGGGACGACCCGGAGAGCGCCCAGCGGGTGACCAGCCGGCTGTCGCTGCTCCAGGCCCAGCTGCGCAAGATCGAGGAGCTGCACAGCCGGATCGAGGACGTGGAGGTCCTCTTCGAGCTGGCCGAGGCCGAGAGCGACGCGGACGCGCGCCGGGAGGCCGAGGCGGAGCTGGCCTCGGTGCGCAAGTCGGTGGACGAGCTGGAGGTGCGCACGCTGCTCTCCGGCGAGTACGACCCGCGGGAGGCCATGGTCAGCATCCGCGCCGAGGCCGGCGGGGTGGACGCGGCGGACTTCGCGGAGCAGCTCCAGCGGATGTACCTGCGCTGGGCCGAGCGCCGCGGGTACCCGACCGAGGTGCTCGACACCTCCTACGCGGAGGAGGCGGGCATCAAGTCCACCACCTTCACGGTCAAGGCCCCCTACGCCTACGGCACGCTCTCCGTCGAGCAGGGCACCCACCGGATGGTGCGGATCTCCCCGTTCGACAACCAGGGCCGCCGCCAGACCTCCTTCGCCGGCGTCGAGGTGCTGCCCGTGGTGGAGCAGACCGACCACATCGAGGTCCCGGAGAACGAGATCCGGGTGGACGTCTTCCGCTCCTCGGGCCCGGGCGGCCAGTCGGTCAACACCACGGACTCCGCGGTCCGGCTCACCCACCTGCCGACCGGCATCGTGGTCTCCTGTCAGAACGAGAAGTCCCAGATCCAGAACCGCGCCGCCGCGATGCGCGTCCTCCAGGCCCGGCTGCTCGCCCACCAACGGGCGGCGGAGCAGGCCAAGATGGACGCGCTCAAGGGCGACGGGGGGAACTCCTGGGGCAACCAGATGCGCAGTTACGTTCTCCAGCCGTACCAGATGGTCAAGGACCTGCGTACCGAACACGAAGTCGGAAACCCGCAGGGCGTGTTGGACGGGGATATCGATGACTTCCTCGAAGCCGGAATCCGGTGGCGTAAACAGCACGAGAAGTAACCTTCACACAACTTCTTCTCTTCCCGGGCCACTTAGCGGACATCCTGCTTGACTCGGATGCCTTCAACGGGAAGGCTGTTCACTCGGCATGCCTGTGATCCGTGGGTGCGAGTTGCGCAAGGGGCGCGTGAGAGTGAAAGCAAGCCCCCACCGCACTTCCGCTGCCCTTGCGTGAGGCTGCCCCATTGACGGGACACTGTGAGGGATACCCGTCATAACCCAATAGCTACAGGGGGTAGTGGATAGATGGCCAGTCCCAAGACCCGGGCCAACGTGGCGCGCATCGCCGCGGCCGCGGTGTTCGCGGCGGGCGCTTCGCTCGCCGTGGTCGGTACCGCGTCCGCGAGCAACAACGCGGCCAAGCCGGCGGCCAACACCCCGGGGGATGCCAGCATCGTCGGCGTCATCGAGGGGAGCGACGGCGGGATCCTCGGCCTCGTCGAGGGTGCTTCCGAGGGTGACACCGAGGGCGAGAACGAGGGCGCCAACGAAGGCACCGACGAGGGCGTCAACGAGGGCACCAACGAAGGCGCGAACGAGGGTGCCAACGAGGGCGCCAACGAAGGCGCGAACGAGGGCGCCAACGAAGGGGCCAACGAAGGCACCAACGAGGGCGCCAACGAAGGCGCGAACGAGGGTGCCAACGAGGGCGCCAACGAGGGTGCGAACGAGGGCGCCAACGAAGGGGCCAACGAAGGCACCAACGAAGGCACCAACGAGGGCGCCAACGAAGGCACCAACGAGGGCACCAACGAGGGCGCCAACGAGGGGGCGAACGAGGGCGACACCGACGGTGACGACGGCGGCGACGGCCCGCAGGGTGTCACCGAGGGTGGAACCACCAGCGGTGGTCTGGAGCCCGACACCCAGGGCGGCAGCAGCCCAATCGAGCAGGACACTCCCACCGAGGACCTGACCGAGACGGAGGTCCCGGCTGAGGAGGAGCGGGGCGAGCTGGCCGAGACCGGTTCCTCCACCAACGAGACGCTGCTGATCATCGGCGCCGCCACCATGATCGCCGGTGGGGTGGGCTTCCGCTACCTGCCGCGTCTGATCAACAAGGGTGCCGCCACCGCCTGAACCGCGGGGTAGGCGCTTGCAAGCGCACAGAGTAACGGGCCCGGAACGCATTGTCGTTCCGGGCCCGTCTCCGTCCGGCGGACCCGGCCCGGCGTCAGGCCGGGCGGGCCACCAGCAGCGCCACGGCCGCCAGGCCAAGCAGCAGCGCGAGCAGCGCGCCCTGGAGGCCCAGCGCCGCCCAGGGGCCGCGTTCCTGGCGCAGCCGGGCCAGCTCGGCGCGGCACACCGCGCACCGGCCCTCGCTCACCCGGCCCGCGCAGTTGGCGCACACCAGCCAGTCGGCGGTCATGCGATCGTCTCCTCTCGTTCCCCCACGCTCTCCACTGTGCCAGGCACGGCGCCGGTACGCGCACGAGGAGGGCCGCCGGCGGGCGCGCAACCCCACCAAGAACGGACAAGAGGGGTGGCGCGGCGGGCACTGACTGCGGGCCGCGCGGCGCTTCGCGTAGGGTCTGCCAAGCAAGGAGGAACCTCCTGCACGTACCCAGTCCCGACTTGGTGTAACCATGATTCGATTCGACAACGTCTCCAAGACTTATCCCCGGCAGCAGGCGCCGGCCCTCAGCGGCGTCTCGCTGGAGGTCGAACGTGGCGAGTTCGTCTTCCTGGTGGGCTCCTCGGGCTCGGGGAAGTCCACCTTCCTGCGGCTGTTGCTGCGGGAGGAGCGGGCGAGCACCGGCACGGTGCATGTGCTCGGCAAGGACCTCGGCCGGCTCTCCAACTGGAAGGTCCCCCAGGTGCGGCGCCAACTCGGCACCGTCTTCCAGGACTTCCGGCTGCTCCCCAACAAGACGGTGGGGGAGAACGTCGCCTTCGCGCTGGAGGTGATCGGCAAGCCGCGGGGTCAGATCCGCAAGACGGTGCCCGAGGTGCTCGACCTGGTGGGTCTCGGCGGCAAGGACGACCGGATGCCCGGCGAGCTGTCCGGTGGTGAGCAGCAACGCGTCGCCATCGCCCGGGCGTTCGTCAACCGGCCGCTGCTGCTGATCGCGGACGAGCCGACCGGCAACCTGGACCCGCAGACCTCGGTCGGCATCATGAAGCTGCTCGACCGCATCAACCGCACGGGCACCACGGTCGTCATGGCGACCCACGACGCCCAGATCGTGGACCAGATGCGTAAGCGTGTGATCGAACTCGAACGCGGTCGGTTGGTGCGTGACCAGACCCGCGGTGTCTACGGCTACCAGCACTGACTCGACCACGGAAAGGACGCCATGCGCGCCCACTTCGTCCTCTCGGAGATCGGGGTCGGTCTCCGTCGGAACCTCACCATGACCTTCGCGGTGATCGTCTCGGTCGCCCTCTCCCTGGCCCTGCTCGGCGGCGCGTTGCTGGCCCGTGCGCAGGTCAACAGCATGGAGGACTTCTGGTACGACCGGGTCGAGGTGTCGATCTTCCTCTGCAACGAGGTCGACGCGGAGACCGACGCCGCCTGCTCCCGCGGGCCGGCGACCGCGGAGCAGCGGGACGAGATCTGGGCCGAGTTGGAGGACCTCGCGCTGGTCGAGGAGGTCCACCACGAGACCGCCGACCAGGCCTACGAGCGCTACCAGGAGCAGCAGGCTGACTCGCCGTTCGCCGCGGTGGTGACCCCCGACCAGATGCAGGAGTCGCTGCGGGTCAAGCTGCACGATCCCACCAAGTACGAGGTGATCTCCTCCGCCTTCGCCGGCCGCGAGGGCGTGCAGTCGGTGACCGACCAACGCTCGCTGCTGGAGAACCTGTTCAACCTGTTGAACGGCGTGAACATCGCCGCGGTCGGGCTGATGATGCTGATGCTGGTGGTGGCGGTGCTGCTGATCGTGAACACGGTCCGGGTCTCCGCCTTCAGCCGCCGCCGGGAGACCGGGATCATGCGGCTGGTGGGCGCCTCCAGCTTCTACATCCAGCTGCCGTTCATCCTGGAGGCCACCATCGCGGGACTGTTGGGCGCGCTCTTCGCCTGTCTCCTCCTGGTCGGCGTCTACCTCGGGATCGACGGTTTCCTGGCCGAACGCATCCCGGTGATCGACTTCGTCGGCTGGGACGCGGTTCTCTCGGTGCTGCCCTACGTGTTGGTGACCGGCATCGCGATGCCGGCCCTTGCAGCATTCTTCGCTTTGTACAAGTACCTGAAGGTGTGATCCGAGTGTGATCTATCCCCGGCGTGCGTCACCCTGCCCACTACCGTGCGCCCGCCGGGGATGTCCTACACTCCGCACCATGTCACGTCCGTCTCACCGTGGTTCGTCCCGGAGCGTCCGGCGCGGTGTGGCCCTGGCGGCCGTCTTCACCGGGGTGCTGGTGGCGGGTGCCGCGACCGGCTCCTGGCCGGAGGCGGCCGACGGTGCCGACCCGGCGGTGCTGGCCTCGGGTACCGGTCCCGGGGGCGGCGGCGAGGAGCAGCCGCGCCCCGGCGAGGAGATCGACGACGCCAGACGGCTGGTGAGCCGCAGCGGAGACCGCTGGTCGGCCGCCTACACCGCGGAGGAGTACGAGCGGCTGCGCAGCGGCCTCGAAGGGGAGTACGTCGGCACCGGCATAGCGGTCCTGCGCACCGCGGACGGTCGGATCGAGGTCAACGAGGTGCACGCCGACAGCCCCGCCGAGCGGGCCGGCATCGAGCCGGGCGACGAGATCCGCGCCATCGACGGGGTCCCGCTGGCCGGCGGCCCGGTCACCGACGTGGTCAGCCGGCTGCGCGGCAGCGACCAGCCGGAGCGCGCCGGGCCCGGCAGCACGGTCGAGCTGGGGCTGGCGCGGGACGGCCGGCGGTGGGAGCTGTCGGTCGAACGGGCCAGGCTCACGCTGCGGAACGTGGTGGTCGCCGAGCGCGGCGACGCGGTCACCCACATCGTGCTGCGCTCCTTCACCCGGGGCTCGGCCGAGCTGCTCAGGGAGGCCGTCGCCGAGGTGCCGGACGGCCACGGCATCGTGCTCGACCTGCGCGGGAACGCGGGCGGGCTGCTGGGGGAGGCGGCCGACGCGGCCGCCGTCTTCCTGGACGGCGGGCTGGTCGCCACCTACGACGTGCACGGCGAGGAGCGCGCCCTGCACGCGCCCCCCGGCGGTGACACGGACACCCCGCTGGTGGTGCTGGTGGACGGCGGCACCATGAGTTCGGCCGAGATGTTCACCGGCGCCCTCCAGGACCGTAACCGCGCGGTCACCGTGGGGCAGCGGACCTTCGGCAAGGGCACGGTGCAGATGCCCAGCGAGCAGCCGGACGGTTCGGTGGCCGAGCTGACCGTCGGCCACTACGTGACCCCGTCCGGGCGGACCGTGGACCAGGACGGGATCGTCCCCGACCTGGTGGTGAGCCCGGGGGCCGACCCGCTGGCGGAGGCCGGCACGGTGCTCGACGGCCTCTCCGGAAACGCCTAGGTCGCCGGCGTGGCGGTGGGTAGACTTGCCGGGCCATGGCTAAGGAAAAGGGTCGCAAACTCATCGCACAGAACAAGCGCGCGCGGCACGACTACCACATTCTGGATACGTACGAATGCGGTCTGGTGCTCACCGGCACCGAGGTGAAGTCGCTGCGCGCCGGCCGGGCCTCGCTGGTCGACGGCTTCGGTCAGATCGACGGTGCCGAGGCGTATCTCCACAATGTGCATATCCCGGAGTACGCGCAGGGCACCTGGACGAACCACAGCGCCCGGCGCAAGCGCAAGCTGCTGCTGCACCGCTCGGAGATCGACAAGCTGATCGGCAAGCTGCAGGAGAGCGGGCTCACGCTGGTGCCGCTGTCGCTGTACTTCGTCAACGGGCGGGCGAAGGTCGAGATCGGGCTGGCCAGGGGCAAGCGCGAGTACGACAAGCGGCAGACGCTGCGGGAGAAGCAGGACCGCAGGGACGCGGAGCGGGCGGTCTCGGCCGTCCGCCGGCGGCAGCGCGGCTGAGAAACCCGGGGCACGTCCGGCCCGGCCGCGCTACACTGGACGACGGAGCACACGCACGGGTCGTGCGGGTGGTCCCCGGCAGCCGCCAGAGGCGTCTTCGGGGAATGCCCATCACGGTTCGTTTGTTAACTCAACATGGGGATGATCGGTTTCGACAGCGAATGTTGAAGCAGGGGAAGCGAGCCGAGGAAGCGGTAATGATCTCGTTAACCATATGCCGCAAAAAAATAATCGCCAATACCAAGCGCGATTCCTTCGCCCTCGCTGCCTGAGCAGCGAGCGTGAGGTGTCAGTCCGGGCTTGTTCCCGTCCCGGGTCCTGGCATCAGCTAGGGGACTCACCGTCCACTCCGGTCACGGGGGTGTACGGGACAACAAACAGTGACTGAGCCCGTCGGAGACTTGTCCGCGTGATCTCCGGGGCCGAGAAACTCGTAGCGGACTGCGCTCGGAGAAGCCCTCCTTCTGCTTCGTTGGACGCGGGTTCGATTCCCGCCATCTCCACTGCTCCGTGCCTGGTCACACCAGGTGCACAAGGCCCCGGCCCGGGTTTCCCGGCCGGGGCCTCGTCATGTCCGGACCCGCCGTCCGGCCGTCGGCGGCCGTCGGCCCCGCTTGCTCCGCCCGCCTTGCCCAGGTCGGATTTCGGCCGGCCGCTCGGCGTGCTTTCGCTACTCGCCGCCGTCCGACCGGAGTTGATCAGGACTGTTTCCCGGTGATGTCGGCCGGTCTAGAGCGTTAGCCGGTCTTTTGTCAGTGGCGCCCGGTAGGGTCGCGACATGGCGAACAGCGGATCGAGGTGGACTTCCGTGCGAGCGAACGGAAGTTGGTGGACCCAACGGGTCACGCTGATCGGTGCCGCCGCCGTGGTGACGGTGCTCGCGGTGGTGGCGGTGCTGTTGTTGCGGGGCGGTGGGGAGGACGAGGGGGCGGAGCGGGCCCGCGCGGTGACCCAGCGCTTCCTCGACGCCTGGGCGGACGGGGAGTTGGCGGCGGCCGCCGAGCTGACCGACGATCCCGCCGCCGCCGAGTCGCTGCTCGACTCGGTGCGGACCAACACCGCGCCCGAGGAGGTCTCCTTCGAGGTGACGGGCCCGGTCGACCGGCCGGCGGACGCCCCCGACGACGCGCGGGCGGTGGGCTTCACGGCCCGCTTCCTGCTGCCCGGGCTGGGCGAGGTCGTCTGGGACAGCGTGGCGGTCGCGCTGCCGGGCGACGGCTCGGGGTGGCGGCTGCGCTGGGAGTCGGCGCTGGCGCACCCCGAGTTGGCCGAGGGGGAGACGCTGGTCAACTCGGTGCGGCCGGCCGAGCGGGCGCCGCTGCTGGCCGCCGACGAGACCCCGGTCGCCGGCCAGGGCGCCGTGTGGCGGGTGAGCATATGGCCGGCCCAGCTCACCGACGAGGAGCGGGCCTGGGACGTGCTGGCGGAGTTGGACGCGGGGATAGACGTGGCGGCGCTGGCCGAGCGGGTGGCCGAGGCCGAGCCGGACCAGGCGGTCCCGGTGGTCACCCTGCGGGACGAGGTCTACGCCGAGCACGCCGAGGAGTTGGGCGCGGTGCCGGGCCTCCAGTTCGCCGAGGAGGAGCGGACGCTGGCGCTGGCGGCCCGCGCGGTGGTCGGTGCCGTCGACCCGGAGACCGGGGAGGGCGCCTCGGGGCTGCAGGCCAGATACCAGGACGTGCTCGCCGGCACGCCGGGCGCCGAGTTGGTGGTCGCCGACCGGGAGTCGGGGGAGGCGGTGCGGACCCTTCTGGAGGAGGCGGGGGAGCCGGGCCAGGCGGTGGTGACCACGCTCGACCCGGCCACCCAGCGGGCGGCCGAGGAGGCGCTGGCCGAGGCGGAGAGCGCGGGGTCGATCGTGGCGCTGCGGCCCTCAACCGGCGAGGTGCTGGCGGCCGCCGACACCCCGGTGGACGGCTTCGCCCGGTCCCTGGAGGGCCAGTTGGCGCCCGGTTCCACCTTCAAGATACTCAGCGCGGCCCACCTGCTGGAGAGCGGCACAGCGGTGGACGACGCGCTCGGCTGCCCGCGCTATGTCACGGTCAACGGCCAACGCTTCGAAAACCAGGGCGAGTTCGAGCTGGGTCCCGACACCAGCCTGCGGGAGGCCTTCACCGCGTCCTGCAACACCGCGTTCATCGAGCAGTTGGACCGCTTCGAGCACGACTCGCTGGCCGGGGTGGCGGAGAGCTTCGGCGTCGGCGGCGCCTGGGAGGTCGGGGCGGCCACCTTCGACGGCTCGGTGCCCGCCACGGCGGAGCCCAACGAGCTGGCCGCCTCGCTGATAGGCCAGCACCAGGTGCAGGCCAGTCCGCTGGTGATGGCCTCCGTCGCCGGCACGGTCGCGGCGGGCGGCTTCCACCAGCCGGTGCTGGTGCCGGCGGCGGTGGAGTCCCCGCACCAGGCCGGGGGCGAGCTGTCGGCGGAGACGCTGGACGCGCTGGCCGGCCTGATGCGGGCCACCGTGACCGAGGGCTCGGCCTCGGCCCTGGCCGGGGTGCCGGGCGAGCCGCATGCCAAGACCGGCACCGCCGAGTTCCAGGACGAGGACGGCGAGTTGGCCACCCACGCCTGGATGATCGGCTATCTCGGCGCGGACGACCTGGCGTTCGCCGTGGTGCTGGAGGACGGCGGCTCCGGCGGTCGGGACGCGGGGCCGGTGGCCGCCGACTTCCTGACCCGCCGCTGAGCGCGCCGCACCGCCGGTCGGCGCCGGCGCGGTGGCCGGCATCGGACTCGGCCGGCGGCGGACCGGGTGGATCCGCTCCCCGGCGGGGCCGGTCGGCGCCGCCGCCTGCCCGGTCGGGCTCCGGCAGACCGGTGCCGGATCTCCGGGGAGGCGGTTTCGACCGGGAGCGGTGGCCGGCGGGCCGTGCGCCGGGCCGGGCGGGTCAGTTGGTGAGCCAGCCCAGGGAGGCGGCTTCGACGCCGGCCTGGAAGCGGTTGGTCGCGTTCAGGCGGTCCATCAGGTGGGCCACCACCCGGCTGACCGAGCGCTGGGAGACGCCCAGCCGGTCCGCGATCTCGTCGTTGGACAGGCCGGCGGCCATCATCAGCAGCACGTCCCGCTCCTGGCCGATCGGTGCCTCGTTCGGCGCGGCCGTGGTCTCGTCCGGTCCGCCGTCGCCCGTCGGGCCGTCGAAGTCCAGCGCGTCGTCCCAGCTGAGCTGGAAGAACTGGCTGGCGTAGCCGACCACCGACGGGTCGCGGACCAGCGCGACGCCGGCGGCCGAGTCCTCCGGCCGCAGCGGCACGACCACGACCTCGCCGTCGTAGATCTGGAGTCGGGAGCCCAGCACCCCCGCGGTGCGCACCTCGGCGCCGGCGGCGGTGATGCGTTCCACGTGGTGCGCGGTGGCCCGGTGGCGGCGCGCGCTGTGCTGGAAGAGCGACCGGATGCGGACCCCGCGCTTGAGCAGCTCGAGGTCGAGGGGGGCGGCGGCGCGCAGGGCCGCGCCGCTGAGGCCGCCGCCGGGGACGAGGGCGTCGAGGGACTCGGTGCAGGTGCGGGCGAGGTCGTCGATGACGGCGCGGATGTTCTCGATGCCCTCGACGGCCTCGATGCTGCTCTTGGCGGAGCGCATCGAGCGGGCCTCCAGGTAGTCCCCGGAGAGGGCGTGCAGCCGTTCCCTGGTGGCGGCCATCGCCACCCGCTGGCGGAGGATGTCGCTCTCGATCGGGGCCAGCAGGCCCTCGGCCGCGTTCTCCGGGTTGATCGCCACCCAGCCGCCGCCGGGCGACGGTTGCAGCAGGCCGAGTCGGGAGAGCCGGCGTTCCGCCGCGCGCACCTCGTCCGGGGTCAGCCCGGCCCGGGCGGCCAGCCGGCCGGCCTGGTCGGTGGGGTGCGTGGCCCGTAACTGGTAGACGCGCACGGTGGCGGCGTCGATCTGCTGCTCGATCACCGTGTCCTCCTGCTCGATCAGCACGTCCGGGACCCGGCGGGGCGCCGGCTCCGCCGGGCGTCTGGTCGCCGTGTCCGTCCGGCGGTCGGTCATCGGGTCTGCCGTCCCTTCGCTGCTGGGGTCTGGGGGCCGCCGTGCCTCGGTGCGCCACGTCCGCCTCGCGGAGGCGTCGGGGCCGCCGGGATCGCCGGGGCCGTCGGGGTGGGCGGCCCGGGGTGGTGCGGTGGCGTCGGCCCCGTCGGCCCCGTCGGCCCCGGTGGTCAGGAGAGCCAGCCGTGCAGCGCCGCGCGGGCGCCCGCCTGGAACCGGCTGTCCGCGCCCAGGCGTTCCATCAGCCGGGCCACGATCCGGCTCACCGACCGTGGCGACATGCCGAGTTGGTGCGCGATGGCCTCGTCCTTCTTGCCGGCCGCCATCAGGACCAGGACATCCCGCTCGACGTCGGACGGTTCGCTGCCGGAACGTTGGTCCTCCTCGGCGAAGTCGATCGCCCGGTCCCAGTAGTGCTCGAAGAGCTGTTGCAGGAAGTTGAGCACCGCCGGGGCCCGGACCAGGGCCACGCCGGCCGCGGTGTGCAGCGGGTCGATCGGCAGCACCGCGCAGCCCGCGTCGTAGATCAGCATCCGGGACGGCAGCACGCTCACGCTGCGTACCTGGGCGCCGGCCGAGATCAGGGTGCCGCCGTAGACCACCGTGGCCCGGTGTTTGCGGGCCGTGTGCTGGAAGAGCATGCGCGTCTTCACACCACGTTCCAGCATCTCCAGGTCCAGCGGGGTGGCCGCGCGGATGGCGCCCTCGGGCTGGCCGCCGCCGGGGACGAGGGCGTCGAGGGACTCGGTGCAGGTGCGGGCGAGGTCGTCGATGACGGCGCGGATGTTCTCGATGCCCTCGACCACCTCGATGCTGCTCTTGGCCGAGCGCATCGAGCGGGCCTCCAGGTAGTCCCCGGAGAGGGCGTGCAACCTTGCCCTGGTGGCGGCCATCGCGATCCGGCGCTGGAGGATGTCCTGTTCCAGCGGGGCCAACAGGGCGTCAGCGGCGCTCTCCGGGCTGATGGCGACGCGTCCGCCGCTCGGCGAGGTGCGCAGCAGACCGAGTGTGAAGAGCCGCTCCTCGGCCGTGTTGACCTCGTCCTCGGTCAATCCGGCGCGGGTCGCGATCTGACTCACAGAATCTGTGGGATGGATCACGCGGAGCCGGTAAACTCGGGTCGCCGCTGCGTCTATTTCGCCGGATTCGTGCACGCTCTTCTTCCTCGAACGACGTCGGCCAGCCCCTTGGCGTCAACTTGACAGGCGAGATGATGCCACAGTGACTCTATCGACTTCTCCGTGAATGCTCGTGAGCATGATTGCGCCAGCATGCCACTCATGTTCGTCTATGTGGACACGGAAGAGGGAACCCGTGAAGAAGTTTGCTCTCAGCCTTATCGCAGCCCTTGCCGTCGTGGCTGTGGCCGGTGGGGTCGCCACCGCTCAGGGCTCCGGTGTCGAGTCCAGCACGAGCCAGGCCGCCGTCACGACGGGGAACATCTGGGCCTGATCAGGTCTTCGGAGGGTCGGTGGACGCAGCGAGGGCGGCATGACCAAGCCATCGGCGCCCCTGGCGGTGCTGCTCAGCCCGCGACGCTCGGTGGTCGAGGCGGCCAGCGCCGTTGGCGCCAGCACCCTGGTCCTCGCCCCTGACCTTTCGAAGCCCGGTGTCCGGGAGGCGGTCGAGGCGGCCGATGAGGCCATGACCGTGGAGTGGCGCGACCACTCGCGGTTGATGATGTCCATCGGTCATCTCGGCGACCTCCCGGCCAGGATCTCCGTCTTCGGATTCGCCGAGGCCAGCGCCCTCGCGGCGGCCCGCGCGAACGAGGCCCTTCGCTTTCCCGGCAACCCCCATGCGGCCGTCGCGTACCTCACGGACAAGGCGGCCCTGCGCGGCAAGGTCAACCAGCTCACCGGTGCCCCCGTCCGGTTCGAGCACTGTGACCGTGCCGCGCGGTTGGAGGCCGCCGCCCTGCGCGTCGGCTTCCCGTGCGTGGCCAAGCCACGCACCGGGTTCGGCGGTCAGGACGTCCATCTGCTGCGTGACGTGGCGGACGTGGCGTTCCTGGCCGCCGGACTCCCCCCGGAACCGGCCCTGATCGTCGAGGAGTTCCTCGAAGGGCCGGAGTACAGCGTGACGGCCCACTCGCGGGCCGGCGCGCACACCGTGTTGGCCGTGTCCCGGAAGTACCCCTCCGCCTCCGGGGTCGCGGCGGATCGGGAGACGGGCTACGACCTGCCGGCGGAGCTGGACCCGGAGACCACGACCCAGATCCACCAACTGGTGGTCGCCACGCTCAACACGGCGGGCCACCGCAGCGGACCGTCGCAGACCGAGGTGATCCTCACCCCGGCCGGACCGCGGCTGGTCGAGTCCCACGCCCACCCGGGCGACGAACGGATCAGTGACCTGCTGTTGCTGGCCCGGGGGATCGACCTGGCCGCGTTGACCATCGCCTCGGCCCTGCATCTCCCCCCACCCATCGACCAGCCCCGGGAACGCTACGCCGGAATCCGTCAACTGCGACTCCCCCCCGGAGTGTTGGTCGCGGTGGACGGGATCGACGAGGCGTTGGCGCTGCCCGGGGTCACGGGCGTCGAGATCTCCGTCCCGTTGGGCGGCCATGTTCCGGAGACCACCAGCCGGGTCGCCGGACATGGCTGCGTCACCGCGGTGACCGACGGACCACCGGAGTTGGAAGCCGTCCTCAGAAAGGCCCAGGACGCCCTGCGGCCGGTCGTGGTGCCCGTGTCCTCGAACGAGGAGGAGCACTCTGCTGCCTGAGCTGTCCCGTCCGCTGGTCACGCCGGAGACCCCGGCGCCGCGCACGGATCTACTGCTCCCCTTTCACGGCGTCCTCAGCCGGCCCCTGGGCCGGGCCAGTTACTACGTGCTGGAACGCATGGACCCGGTCGGTACCGTCGAACAGCGCGGTGTGGTGGGCGCGTTGGCCCTGCACGGAGTGGAGAGCGGACATGTGCTCCGGCACCAGCGGGTCGGCGAGAACGCGGTCCGGCACCAGACCCGACTCCTGAAGGAACGCGGCGGCAGCGTCGAGCCCCTGCTGCTGGCCGCGCACGACCTGGGCGCCTTCCACGCCTGTGTCGAGGAGACCGTCCGGCGGCCCGCCGACCAGGAGGTGCTGATCCCGGAGGGCGGCCTGCAACGGCTCTGGGCGTGCGACGTGTCCTGGACCCTCGACCCGCCGGCGCTGCCCCCGCTGCTGCTGGCCGACGGTCACCACCGGCTGGAGGCCGCCAGGCGGCTGCACCGGGTGCACCCGGGCGCGGTGGGCGACCGGCTGCTGGCGCTGGTGGTGGACTACCGCCGCTACCCGTTGACGCTGGCGGCGACCCACCGGGTGGTGCCCGGCCTCGACCTGGAGCGGGCGGTGCGGGCGGCCGGCCGGATCGCCCGGGTGCGGGAGCTGCCCTCGGTGCGGCGGCCGGTGCCGCGGCCCGGCACCTACCTGCTGACCGGGCAGGGCCGGACCTGGGGGCTGTCGGACATCTCGCCGGCCGCGCTGGCCGGCCGGTTGCGGACGCTGCCGGCCGAGTGGGTCGAGCTGCCGGCGGCGATCAGCGACCACGTGCTGATCCCGGCGCTCTGCGAGGACCAGCAGCTGGCGCCGGCGCCGCGCTACACGAGTCACTACCCGGCGCCGGACGAGGTGGGGCTGATCCTGCCGGCGCCCACCTGGGACCAGATCTGGGCGGGCGCGGCCAGCGGCGCCGGGATGCCGCCCAGGAGCACCCACCTGGGGCCGTCCCCGATCCCCGGCCAGCTGGGCGCGCCGGGCTGACCGCCGGGGCGCGCGGGGCCGGTCCGTGCGCGGCGGCGCACGGGCGCGTGCTGACTGGTCGGCCGCCGGCACGCGGGGCGTCTGTTCGACCGCCGGGGCGCGCGCTCACCGTCGCGCGCCGGAGCGGGTGAGCCCAAGGTTTCGTCGGTGTCACCTGCTGCCAACAGCGCGGAATCGCGGTGTTCCTAGCGTCGTTCCCACGACCCACCGCACCGCGCTGGAGGCGCCATGTCAGACGACGTCAGGTCCACGGCCACCCGCCGGGGTGGGCGCTGGATCGAGGAGTGGGAACCGGAGAACGAGGAGTTCTGGCGGACCAGGGGGGAGCCGATCGCCCGACGGAACCTCGCGTTCTCCATCCTGTCCGAGCACATCGGCTTCTCCGTCTGGTCGTTCTGGTCGGTGCTGGTCCTCTTCATGGGCGACGAGTACGGGATCGACGCGGCCGGCAAGTTCTTCCTGGTCTCGACCGCCACCCTGGTCGGCGCGGTGGTCCGGGTGCCCTACACCTTCGCGGTGGCCCGCTTCGGCGGGCGGAACTGGACCGTCTTCTCCGCCGCCATGCTGCTGCTGCCCACCGGCGCCGCCTGGCTGGTGCTGGAGCCGGGCACCTCGTACACCACGTTCCTGCTGGTGGCGGTCCTGACCGGGGTCGGCGGCGGGAACTTCGCCTCCTCGATGACCAACATCAACGCGTTCTTCC
Organism: Streptomyces chisholmiae; assembly: GCF_031845445.1. Lineage (NCBI taxonomy): Bacteria > Bacillati > Actinomycetota > Actinomycetes > Kitasatosporales > Streptomycetaceae > Streptomyces > Streptomyces chisholmiae. The sequence continues at coordinate 51,785 of NZ_JAVREO010000009.1, forward strand.
CGCTGCGGAAGAAGGGCTGGGCGCTGGGCCTGAACGCGGGCGGCGGCAACATCGGGGTGCCGGTGGTGCAGCTGGCCGGCCTGCTGGTGATCGCCACCGCGGGCGACGGCAGCCCCCGGGTGCTGCTGGCCGCCTACACGCCGCTGATCGTGCTGGCCACCGTGCTGGCCTGGCGGCACATGGACAACCTGGCGCCGGTCACCAACGACACCGGGGCCGCCCGGGAGTCGGTCCGGGACGCGCACACCTGGATCATGTCGTTCCTCTACGTCGGCACCTTCGGCTCGTTCATCGGCTACAGCTTCGCCTTCGGGCTGGTGCTCCAGACCCAGTTCGACCGGACCCCGCTGCAGGCCGCCTCCGTCACCTTCCTCGGGCCGCTGCTGGGCTCGCTGGTGCGGCCGCTGGGCGGCTTCTGGGCGGACCGGTTCGGCGGCGCCCGGATCACCCTGGTCACCTTCCTGGGGATGGCGGTGGCCACCGGGGTGGTGATCGCCGCCTCGCGCGCCGAGTCGCTGCCGGTCTTCCTGGTCGGCTTCATCGCGCTGTTCACGCTGAGCGGCGTCGGGAACGGTTCGACCTACAAGATGATCCCGGGGATCTACCACGCCAAGGCGCTGGCGCGCGGGCTGACCGGGGAGCGCGCCGCGGCCTACGGGCGCCGGCTCTCCGGGGCGGCCATCGGGCTGATCGGCGCGGTCGGCGCGCTCGGCGGCCTCGGCATCAACCTCGCCTTCCGGCAGTCCTTCCTGGCCACCGGTTCCGGGGTGCGCGCCTTCGCCGCCTTCCTCGCCTTCTACGCCCTCTGCTCGCTGGTCACCTGGGCCGTATACCTGCGCGGCGCCCGCCGGCCGGCGGCCCGGGCCGGCGACCCGCGGGTCGCGGCCGGCCACGCCGGCGAGCAGCCCGCCTACGCTGGGGTCTGACCGGTCGGGCCGGCCCGGCGGGAGGGGCCGGCCCGCGCCGGGTAACGCGGGGGAAACCCACCGGAACCGAGCCCGTCACGCCCGCTTGACAGGCTCGACCGCACGTCAGCGATCACTCAGGGTGGAACGGTCAGACCGATGCCGCACGACAAGCAGCACCAGGAAACCGACGTTCGGCCGCTGGACGGCTTCGCCGTCGGGGTCACCGCCGCGCGGCGCGCCGAGGAGCTGGGCGCGCTGCTGCGCCGCCGCGGCGCCGAGGTGACGCACGCGCCGGCGCTGCGCATCGTGCCGCTGGCCGACGACGACGAACTGCTCGCCGCCACCCGGAAGCTGGTCGACGACGCGCCCGACCTGGTGGTGGCCACCACCGCCATCGGCTTCCGCGGCTGGGTGGCCGCGGCCGACGGCTGGGGGCTGGGGGAGCCGCTGCTGGCCACCCTGGCCCGCGCCGAGGTGCTGGCCCGTGGGCCCAAGGTGCGCGGCGCGATCCGGGCGGCCGGGCTGACCGAGAGCTGGTCGCCGGCGTCCGAGTCGATGGCCGAGGTGCTGGACCGGCTGCTGGCGCAGGGCGTGGCCGGCCGCCGGGTGGCGCTGCAACTGCACGGCGAGCCGCTGCCCGGTTTCATCGAGGCGCTGCGCGAAGCCGGCGCCGAGGTGGTGGACGTGCCGGTCTACCGCTGGATGCCGCCGGCCGACCTGGCCCCGCTGGACCGGCTGATCGACACGGTGCTGGCCGGCGGCCTGGACGCGGTGACCTTCACCTCGGCGCCCGCGGCGGCCTCGCTGCTGCGCCGGGCCGGGGAGCGGGCGCTGCTCGAACCGCTGCTCGACGTGTTCCGGCGGCAGGTGCTGGTGGCCTGCGTGGGGCCGGTCACCGCGCTGCCGCTACAGGCGCACGAGGTGCCGACCCGGCAGCCGGAGCGGTTCCGGCTGGGGCCGCTGGTCCAGCTGCTCTGCGCCGAACTCCCTTCCCGGGTCCCGGTGTTGCCGGTGGCCGGGCACCGGCTGGAGATTCGGGGGCGCGCGGTGGTGTTGGACGGCGCGCTCCGGCCGGTCGCGCCGGCTGGTATGGCCCTGCTGCGCGCCCTGGCGCGCCGCCCCGGCTGGGTGGTGCCCCGCGCCGAGCTGCTGCGCGCGCTCCCCGGCGCGGGCCGCGACGAGCACGCCGTGGAGACCGCGATGGCCAGGCTGCGGACGGCGCTGGGCGTGCCCACCGTGGTGCAGACCGTGGTCAAACGCGGCTACCGACTGGCCATCGACCCGGCGCTGGACAGCGCCAAGTACTCCCCCCTCACCCCGCCCGACGGCCCCCCACCCCAGCCGACCTCCTGACGGGCCGACACCACGCGAGGCGTCCGACGGCGGGCCGGTCGTCCCCGGCCGACGCCCGTCCGGGAGACCCCGCCACCCGGCGCGCGGGCTGACGGGTCGGCGCCGCCCCGCCGGAGGCCCACGCGCCGAAGGCCCGTCCCGGCGCGCGGGGCTGACGGACGGTCGGCCGGGCCCCGGGCGGCCGACCGCCCGGCGGGGCCCGCGTCCCCGTCTCGTCCGGGGCACCCGCACCAACCGCGGCGGCCGGCGCGGGAACGTTCCACCCCGGTCGCCCGACCGACGAACCGGCCGTGCCCCCCCGGCGGTCGGCTGTCCGCGCGCCTCCCCCCGGGGAAGGGCGCACGCCGCCGGCCGTGGCCGGACCGGGGTGCCCCGGCCGCCCGGGCCCCGGACTTCGCGTACGGTAGACGGCCGCCTGCCACAGCAGCTGAAGGGGGCCGAGGCGTTGGACCTGCGGGACCGGGAGATCCGGGACGAGCAACGGCATCTGGACGCCGTCTACGGACGGTTGACCGAGAAGATCCACGAGGCCGAGTACCTGATGGCCGACGCCGCCCGGCGCGGCCAGGTCGGCACCCCCGGCGCGCTCGCCGAGCGGGATGCCCAGGTCTTCCAGGCCGGGCTCCATCTCTCCCGGCTCAACCGCGAGTTCGAGGACTTCCTCTTCGGCCGGATCGACCTGCTCGCCGGCAAGGACGGGGTGCGCGGCCCGGACGGCGCCTCCACCTCGGTGGAGCCGGCCGACGACGCGGTCCGCGAGGAGCCGGGCGGGCCGGTCGCCGACATCGCCGAGACCCTGCACATCGGCCGGCTCGGCGTGCTGGACGCCGACTACGTGCCGCTGGTCATCGACTGGCGGGCACCGGCCGCGGCGCCGTTCTACCGGGCCACCCCGCTGCGCCCCGGCCGGGTGGTGCGCCGGCGGGTGATCCGCAGCCGCGGGCGCCGGGTGCTGGGCGTCGAGGACGACCTGCTGCGCCCCGGGCTGCGCGCCCGGCTGGCCGGCGCCGAGCTGCCGGTGGTCGGCGACGGCGCCCTGCTGGCCGCGCTGGGCCGGGAGCGCGGGCACCGGATGACCGACATCGTCGCCTCCATCCAGGCCGAGCAGGACGAGGTGATCCGCGCCCCCGCCGGCAAGGTCACCGAGGTCACCGGCGGCCCCGGCACCGGCAAGACCGCGGTGGCGCTGCACCGCGCCGCCTACCTGCTCTACCAGGACCGCCGCCGGTACGCCGGCGGCATCCTGGTGGTCAGCCCCACCCCGCTGCTGGTCTCCTACACCGAGGGCGTGCTGCCCGCGCTGGGCGAGGAGGGTCAGGTGGTGATCCGCGCCCTCGGCGGGCTGGTCGAGGGGGTCGAGGCGGACGCCTACGACGAGCAGCGGGTGGCCGCCGTCAAGGGGGCGGCCGTGATGGCGCGGGTGCTGGCCAGGGCGGCGCGCGGCGCGGTCGAGGCCGCCGACGGGCCCCGGCTGCTGCGAGTGGTCGCCTTCGGCCGCCGGGTCGAGCTGACCGCAGACGACCTGGCCGAGGTCCGCCGCCAGGTGCTCGGCGGCAGCGCGCCGGTCAACCTGCTGCGGCCGCGCGCCCGCCGGCTGCTGCTGGAGGCGCTGTGGGCCAGGTCGGGCGCCGCCGGCCGGTACCAGGACCGGGAGTTGGCGGCCGAGGCGAAGGAGGGTTTCTTCGACGACATCGGCGGCGAGGACGTCTTCCAGGAGTTCCTCGCCGCCTGGTGGCCCGAACGCACCCCGCTCCAGGTGCTGCGCGCGATGGCCGACGAGCAGCGGCTGGGCCGCTGGGCCAGGCGGCTGCTGCGCCCGCGCGAGGTCCGGCTGTTGGCGCGCTCGCTGCGCCGGGTGACGCCGGCCGGCGGCGGGCTCTCCGCACACGACGTGGCGCTGCTGGACGAGCTGCGGGCGCTGCTCGGCGCCCCGCCGCGGCCGGCGCCGGCCAGGGCCGGCAGCGGCGGCCTTGACGAGCTGGACGTGCTCGGCGGGGTCGCCGAGCTGACCACCTACGCCGAGCGCCAGGAGCGGCGCGGCGACCGGCGGGAGCGGGCCGACCAGGACGAGGAGCGCCTCGACTACACGCACGTGATCGTGGACGAGGCGCAGGACCTGACGCCGATGCAGTGGCGGATGGTGGGCCGGCGTGGCCGGCAGGCGAGCTGGACGGTGGTCGGCGACCCGGCGCAGAGCTCCTGGACGGCTCCGGAGGAGGCGGCGGCCGAGCGGGCCGCGGCGCTCGGCGGCCGCTCGCACCGAAGGTTCGAGCTGACCGTCAACTACCGCAACCCGGCCGAGATCGCCCGGGTCGCCGACGGGGTGCTGGCCCGGGCGCTGCCCGGCGCCACGCCGCCGCGCGCGGTGCGGGCCACCGGCGTGCTGCCGCGCTACCTGGTGGCCCCCGACGCGGCCGGGCTGCCGGCGGCGGTCCGCGCCGCGGCGGCCGAGTTGCTGGCCGAGGTGCCCGGCACGGTGGGCGTGGTGGTGGCGATGGGGCTGCGGGCCGACGCGGCCGGCTGGCTGGCGGAGCTGGCCGACGACCGGCTGGTGGTGCTCGGCAGCCTGGAGGCCAAGGGTCTGGAGTACGACGCGACGCTGGTGGTCGGGCCGGCCAGGATCGCCGGGGAGTCGCCGGCCGGGCTGCGGGTGCTCTATGTGGCGCTGACCCGCTCCACGCAGCGGCTGACGGTGCTCTCCGAGCCGGAGGACCGCCCGGACGCGGCCGGGGTGCCCGAGCTGCTGACGCCGGCCGAGCCGGGCGCCGAGCCGCGCTGAGCCGGCCGGCGGGCCGCGCTCCCGGCGGCGGCCCGCCGGGCCGGGCCGCCGCTCTGACCGGCGGTGGCGCACCGCGCTGACCTGCGCACTGAGCCCGGTTGACCCCCGGGCTCAGTGCGGTAGCCTGGAAGTGGCGTCGGCCCGTTCCATGCCCCCGGGCCCAACCATTGTCGCTAAGAGCGACCACTTGCCGCGAGGCGAGCTGGCGGGTCGGCGCCCCTTTTCTCTCCCTTCGCGCGCGACCCCGCACCGCCCCGTACCGCCCCGTACCGTCGGGGACGGTCACCGCGGGTGTCCGGTCGGCAGCGCGCGCCACCCGGCCGCGCGCCCCGCGCGTCCCTCACCCCACGCGACCCCACTCCGCGCGTTCACCACCGCGCGTCCGCCCCCCGTTCACCCGGCGTACGCCCCGGCGTCGCGCGGCCGGATTCCGCCGTGCCGAACGCGTTTTCCGGCGTGCGACGGCGCTGTTACCGTCGTGCCGGTCGGGCGGTCCTGGCTTTCACCACACCCGGGGCCTCTCGTAAGGTGACAACGGCTCGCCCGGCGGGCGGTCGGCTCACGCCCACGTGGGTGGCGGGGGCGAAGGAAAGTGAAGGAAGTTCGGCCATGGCAACGGCGCCCAGTGTCTCGTACTCGATGACCGTCCGGTTGGAGGTGCCGGCCAGTGGCACGGCCGTCAGCCAGTTGACCACCGTGGTGGAGTCCTCGGGCGGCTCCGTCACCGGCCTCGACGTCACCGCGTCCGGGCACGAGAAGCTGCGCATCGACGTGACCATCGCGGCCAGTTCCACGGCGCACGCGGACGAGATCGTCCAGAAACTGCGCGGCATCGACGGGGTGGCGCTCGGCAAGGTCTCGGACCGGACCTTCCTGATGCACCTCGGCGGCAAGATCGAGATGACCTCCAAGCATCCGATTCGCAACCGTGATGACCTGTCGATGATTTACACCCCGGGCGTCGCCCGGGTCTGCACCCAGATCGCCGCGCACCCCGAGGACGCCCGGCGGTTGACCATCAAGCGGAACAGCGTCGCCGTGGTCACCGACGGCTCGGCCGTGCTGGGCCTGGGCAACATCGGCCCGCACGCGGCGCTTCCGGTGATGGAGGGGAAGGCCGCCCTCTTCAAGCGGTTCGCCGGCATCGACGCCTGGCCGCTCTGCCTGGACACCCAGGACCCGGACGCCATCGTGGAGATCGTCAAGGCCATCGCGCCCGGCTTCGCCGGGATCAATCTGGAGGACATCTCCGCCCCGCGCTGCTTCGAGATCGAGGCCCGGCTGCGGGAGGCGTTGGACATCCCGGTCTTCCACGACGACCAACACGGCACCGCCATCGTGGTGCTCGCCGCCCTGCACAACGCGCTGCGGGTGGTGGGCAAGGAGCTGGGCGACGTGCGGGTGGTGATGTCCGGCGCCGGCGCCGCCGGCACGGCCATCCTGAAGCTGCTGTTGGCGGCCGGCGTGAAGCACGCGGTGGTCGCCGACATCCACGGCGTGGTGCACGCCGGCCGGCCGGACCTGGTGGGCGCGGACGGCGACTCGCCGCTGCGCTGGATCGCCGACAACACCAACCCCGACGGGGTGACCGGCACGCTGAGCGACGCCATCACCGGCGCCGACGTCTTCGTCGGCGTCTCCGCGCCCGACGTGCTGACCAGCGCGGACGTGGCCGCGATGGCGGACGGCGCGATCGTCTTCGCCCTCGCGAACCCGGACCCGGAGATCGACCCGGCGCTGGCCAGGCAGACCGCCGCCGTGGTCGCCACCGGCCGCTCCGACTTCCCCAACCAGATCAACAACGTGCTGGTCTTCCCGGGGGTGTTCCGGGGACTGCTGGACGCCCAGTCCCGTTCCGTCAGCACCTCGATGATGCTGGCCGCCGCCCGCGCGCTGGCCGACGTGGTGGGCGAGGACGAGCTGAACGCCAACTACATCGTGCCCAGCGTCTTCAACGAGCGGGTCTCCGGCGCGGTCGCCGAGGCGGTGCGGGAAGCCGCCCGCCAGTCCTGAGCCGACCGGCCAGCCCCGACCCCACCCGCGCGCCCCGGAGGCGAGGCCCGCGCCCCGGGGCAACTGGGCGCCGGGCGAGGGCAGTCGGGCCGCAGGTTCGGGGCCCGGCGCCGGGCGCGCGCCGTGCCCGGCGCACAACCCCGCGATGTTCGGCGGACGCTGGCGGCCCGTCGCGTCGTGCCGCGCCGGCGGCTCGGGCCGCCCGACGGGGCAGCCGCGGGGGCGCGGGGCGGCGAGTCGGTTGCCAACGGGCTCCGGCTGCCCCTTAGGGTGACCGGGAGGCACGGCCTCGGGCACGTCGCCACCCGCCGGACCTGGGCGCTCTTCGAGTGCCCGGCCAGGACCTCGGATTGGCCTTCCCCCCACTGGTGAGGGCAGGATGCGTATCCGGGTGCCAGGGAGGACCCCTGGTCCTGGCAGTGTCAGTGGGTCCTGGCAGCATCGGCGTCGATCTCACGCCTCATTGGCAAGATGAACTTGGGAGTACGAAATATGAACCGCAGTGAGCTGGTGGCCGCTCTGTCCGAGCGCGCCGAGGTGACTCGGAAGGACGCCGACGCCGTGCTGGCGGCCCTGGCCGAGACCGTGGGGGAGGTCGTGGCCAAGGGCGACGAGAAGGTCACCATTCCCGGTTTCCTGACCTTCGAGCGCACCCACCGCGCCGCTCGCACCGCGCGCAACCCGCAGACCGGCGAGCCCATCCAGATCCCGGCCGGGTACAGCGTCAAGGTCTCCGCCGGCACCAAGCTGAAGGAAGCCGCCAAGGGCAAGTGACCCTCGGCTGAGGCGGACTGAAGGGGTGGCCCCACAACGGGGCCACCCCTTACGTGTGTTCGTTCACCCGTCGCTCACCTGTGCCCACGTGTGCCAACGGGAGCCGGCGCCGGGCGGTGGCGCCGGCGCCGGCGTCAGGGGCGCTCGACCTTGGCGCCCAACTCGTGGAGCTTGTCGAGGAAGTTCTCGTAGCCGCGGTTGATCAGCTCGATGCCGTGCACCCGCGAGGTGCCCTGCGCCGCCAACGCGGCGATCAGGTAGGAGAATCCGCCGCGCAGGTCCGGGATGACCAGGTCGCCGCCCTGCAGCGTGGTCGGCCCGGAGACCACCGCCGAGTGCAGGAAGTTCCGCTGACCGAAGCGGCAGGGGGTGCCGCCCAGGCACTCCCGGTAGAGCTGGATGTGCGCGCCCATCTGGTTGAGCGCGCTGGTGAAGCCGAGCCGCGACTCGTAGACCGTCTCGTGCACGATGGACAGCCCCGACGCCTGGGTCAGCGCCACCACCAGCGGCTGCTGCCAGTCGGTCTGGAAGCCCGGGTGCACGTCGGTCTCCAGCGCGATGGCGTTCAGCGGCCCGCCCGGGTGCCAGAAGCGGATGCCCTGCTCGTCCACCTCGAACGCGCCGCCGACCTTGCGGTAGACGTTCAGGAAGGTCAGCATCTCCCGCTGGCTGGCGCCGCGCACGTAGACGCTGCCCTTGGTGGCCAGCGCCGCGCTCGCCCAGGACGCGGCCTCCAGCCGGTCCGGGAGCGCCCGGTGGGTGTACCCGCCGAGCTGGTCGACGCCGGTGATCCGGATGGTGCGGTCGGTGTCCAGCGAGATGATCGCGCCCATCTTCTGGAGCACGCAGATCAGGTCCTCGATCTCCGGCTCCACCGCGGCGTTGGTCAGCTCCGTCACGCCCTCCGCCAGCACCGCGGTCAGCAGCACCTGCTCGGTGGAGCCGACCGAGGGGTAGGGCAGCCGGATCTTGCAGCCGCGCAGCCGCTGCGGCGCCTCCAGGTACTGGCCGTCGGCGCGCTTCTCGATGGTGGCGCCGAACTGCCGCAGCACGTCGAAGTGGAAGTCGACCGGCCGGCCCCCGATGTCGCAGCCGCCCAGGCCGGGGATGAAGGCGTGCCCCAGCCGGTGCAGCAGCGGCCCGCAGAACAGGATCGGGATGCGCGACGAGCCGGCGTGCGCGTCGATGTCGGCGACGTTCGCGCTCTCCACGTGCGAGGGGTCGAGCACCAGCTCACCCGGCTCCTCACCGCTGCGGACCGTCACCCCGTGCAGCTGGAGCAGCCCGCGCACCACCCGCACGTCGCGGATCTCGGGGACGTTCCGCAGCCGGCTGGGGGCGCTGCCGAGCAACGCCGCCACCATCGCCTTGGGCACCAGGTTCTTCGCCCCGCGAACCCGGATCTCGCCCTCGATCGGGGTGCCGCCGTGGACAAGGAGTACGTCGTCGGTCATGGGCTCGCGATCTGTTCTGGAGGGATGCGGGGGGACCAAACGGAATGGTAGTGGCCCGAACCCGGGGAGCGACCCCGGCCCGGCCGGGGTCACCCCTCCCGGCGTTCACCCGGATGCGGAATCATGGGCGCATGTCCGAGGTCTCCTCGCTCACCGGGCGGCTGCTGGTGGCCACCCCAGCCCTGTCCGACCCCAACTTCGACCGGTCCGTCGTGCTGCTGCTCGACCACGACGACGAGGGCGCCCTCGGGGTGGTGTTGAACCGCCCCACCCCGGTGGACGTGGCCGAGGTGCTGGCGCCCTGGGCCGAGCTGACCGGCGAGCCGGGGGTGGTCTTCCAGGGCGGCCCCGTGGCGCTGGACGCGGCGCTGGCGCTGGCCGTGGTGCCCGGCGGCGGCCCGCTGGGCTGGCGGCGGGTGCACGGCTCGATCGGCCTGGTCGACCTGGAGGCGCCGCCCGAGGTGCTGGCCGCCGAGGTGGGCTCGCTGCGGATCTTCGCCGGCTACGCGGGCTGGGGCGCCGGGCAGCTGGAGCGCGAGCTGGCGGAGGGCGCCTGGTACGTCGTGGACTCCGAGCCGGGCGACGTCTCGGCGCCCGACCCCGAGCGGCTCTGGCGGGCCGTGCTGCGCCGCCAGCGCGGCAGTCTGGCACTGCTCACCACATACCCGGACGACCCCTCGCTCAATTAGGCTGGGTCCCCATGAGCACTGTTGAGGAGCCCGAGCGCGGAGCGGGCACCGGCACGATCGTCGAGCCCACCCCGCAGACCACACACGGTGACGGCGATCACGAGCGGTTCGCGCACTATGTCCAGAAGGACAAGATCATGGCCAGCGCGCTGGACGGCACCCCCGTCGTCGCGCTCTGCGGCAAGGTCTGGGTCCCCGGGCGCGACCCCAAGAAGTACCCGGTCTGTCCCACCTGCAAGGAGATCTACGAGTCCATGGGCTCGTTCGGTGGCGGCAAGGACGGTAAGGGTGGCAAGGGCGGCAAGGGCGGCGGCAAGTAGCCCGCGGACGTGCGCCCCGGACGCGGGGGGCCGGCGGCGTTCGAGCCACGGCCCGGCCGCGTTCGAGCGGATGCCCTGATCGTGTGGCTGCCCTGATCGGGTGAGCCCGCCCCAACGCCCCGGCGGGCGGCGGCCGTTCCTTCCGCGGGAGCCGCCCCTGGGCGTCTGCGGCGGCGAAAAATGTGCCAGAGTTGCCACGTCCGGGCCCGGAGCACGTACCGTACGGCTCGGCAGCCGGGACCACCGGAAAGGGGCAGCTGGATTGAGCACGCACGCGCCGGAGGCTCAGCTCGTCGCGCAACCGGCCACCTTGGACGAGGCCGTGGCCGCGCTGGCCGACGTGCCGGCGGCCGTGCCGGTCGCCGGCGGCACCGACCTGATGGCCAGCGTCAACGCCGGGCTGCTGCGGCCCGCCGCGCTGGTGGGGCTCGGCCGGCTCACCGAGCTACGCGGCTGGGCGTACCAGGACGGCCACGCGCTGCTGGGGGCCTGTCTCACCCACTCCCGGATGAGCCGCCCCGACTTCTCCGCGCTGATCCCGGCGCTCGCCGCCGCGGCGAGATCCGCCGGCCCGCCGCAGGTCCGCAACGCCGGCACCCTCGGCGGCAACATCATCTCCGCCGCACCTTCGGGTGACACGCTGCCGGTGCTCGCGGCGCTGGAGGCGACGCTGCTGGTCGCGGTGCCCGGCGGCGAGGGCAGACAGATCCCGATCAGCCACCTGCTGGCCGGCCGGGACCGGCTCAACCCCGGCGAGCTGCTCGCCCACGTCCGGGTCCCGCTGCTGCACGCCCCGCAGACCTTCCTCAAGGCCACCTCGCGGACCGGCCCGGCCCGCGCCCTGGCCTCGGTCGCGGTGGTGCTCGACCCGCTGCGCCGCGAGGTGCGGTGCGCGGTCGGCGCGGTGGCGCCGATGCCGCTGCGCCCGCTGGACGCGGAGCGCTGGGTGGCCTCGCTGGTGGACTGGGACGGCCAACGCGGGCTGGCGCCCGAGGCGTTGGCCGCCTTCGGCGACTACGTCGGGATGGCCTGCATCCCCGACCCGCGCCCCGGGAAGGACGGCGGGGAACCCGCCCAACTCCCGCCCGCGGTACTGCATCTGCGGCGTACCGTGGCAGCACTGGCCCGCCGTGGACTCGGAAGGGCTCTTCGATGAGCAACGAGCACCTGCCTGACCCCAACGCCCCCGGGCCGCAGCCCAACTGGGGCGGTGAGTACGACTCGGAGGCCACCGGCTTCCTCGAGCTGCCCGGCGGCCTGCCGGAGCGCGGCGGCAGCGAGCCGCTGGCCGCGCCCGGCCAGGGCTACCAGCCGCCGGTGATCGAGCCGGCCGCCCCGCTGCCGACCCCGGGCCCCAGCATGGACCCGGCCGCCACCGGCCAGTGGACGCTGCCGTTCGCCGCCCAGGGCGGCCCGCCGCCGGTGGCGACCGGACCGGACGCGCCGGCCGGCCCGGCCGAGCCGTTCCAGCCCGTCGAGCGGAGCGAGCCGCCGCGGCACCAGGCCATGGGCCAGGGTGCCGCCGCCGCGCTCGCCGGCTCGCACGAGGGGCGCGCCGAGCGCGGCGCCGCCGACGGCGCGCCGGACGCGCCGGAGCCGCACCAGGCCGAGCCCGACGCCTGGCGCCCGCCGGGCGGCCGGGCGGACGAGCCGCCGGCGCCCGCGCCCTGGTCGGCGCCGGCCGACGGCGAGCCGCACCCGGCGGAGCCGGCCGAGCCGCCGGCCGCCGGGCCGGGCCCGGCGGCCAGCAGCAGCGAACACCCGGAGACCTCCTACGTGTTGCGGGTCAACGGCGCCGAGCGGCAGGTGACCGACGCCTGGATCGGCGAGTCCCTGCTCTATGTGCTGCGCGAGCGCCTCGGCCTGGCCGGCGCCAAGGACGGCTGCGCGCAGGGCGAGTGCGGTGCCTGCTCGGTGCAGGTGGACGGCCGGCTGGTGGCGGCCTGCCTGGTGCCGGCGGCCACCGCGGCCGGCAGCGAGATCCGCACGGTCGAGGGGCTCGGCGCGGACGGCGAGCCGTCCGACGTGCAGCGCGCCCTGGCCGGCTGCGACGTGCAGTGCGGGTTCTGCCTGCCGGGCATGGCGATGACGGTCCACGACCTGCTGGAGGGCAACCACGCGCCCACCGAGCTGGAGACCCGGCACGCGCTCTGCGGCAACCTCTGCCGCTGCGGCGGCTACCGCGGGGTGCTCGACGCCGTCGCCGAGGTGGTGGCCGAGCGGGCCGCCAGGTCGGCGGCCGAGCACGCCGAGCCGGCCGGTCCCGTGGACCACGTCGGGACCGACGCCGCGGCCGGGCCGGTCGGGCCGGCGCCGGACGCGGTGCCCCCGCGCATTCCCCACCAGTCGGGCCCGCCGGCGGCCGCCGGCGGGTATCCCCAGGCAGGAGGCATGTGATGGCGGAATCCCACGGCTCGGCCGACCCGGCGGCCACCGTCACCCTGCACGCCGCGGGCCCCGCCACCGCCAGGACCACCCGCAGCGACCCGCACGGCGTCGGCGCCTCGCTGCCGGCGGCCGACGCCGCGGCCAAGGCCAGCGGCACCTTCCCCTACACGGCCGACCTGTGGGCCGAGGGCCTGCTGTGGGCCGCGGTGCTGCGCGCCCCGCACCCGCGGGCCCGGATTCTGGGCATCGACACCGCCGCCGCCCGGGAGATGCCGGGGGTGCGCGCGGTGGTGACGCACGAGGACGTGGCCGGCGACGGGCTGCTGGGCCGGCAGGTCACCGACCGGCCGGCGTTCGCCTCCGACGAGGTCCGCTACCACGGCGAGCCGGTGGCCGCGGTGGCCGCCGACCACCCGGAGACCGCCCGGCTCGCCGCGGCGGCCATCGCCGTCGAGTACGAGCCGCTGGAGGCGGTCACCAACCCGCAGCGGGCCTTCGAGGCCGAGCCGCTGCACCCGGACGGCAACGTCGTCCGGCACATCCCGCTGCGGCACGGCGACCCGACCGCCACCGGCGAGGTGGTGGTCGAGGGCTTCTACCGGATCGGCCGGCAGGACGCCGCGCCCATCGGGGCCGAGTCCGGGCTGGCCGTGCCCCGGCTGGACGGCGGCGTGGAGATCTACGTCGCCGCCACCGACCCGCACACCGACCGGGACCGGCTGGCCGGCTGCCTGGGCCTGGCGCCCGAGCAGGTCAAGCTCTACGTGACCGGGGTGCCCGGGTCGCTGGGGGACCGGGAGGACCAGACCTTCCAGCTGCCGCTGGCGCTGCTGGCGATGCAGACCGGCTGCCCGGTGAAGCTCGCCGCCACCCGCGAGGAGTCCTTCCTCGGCCACGCCCACCGGCACCCGACGCTGCTGCGCTACTGGCACCACGCCGACCGCGAGGGGAAGCTGGTCAAGGTCGAGGCGCAGCTGGTGATGGACGCGGGCGCCTACGCGGACGACTCGGCCGAGGCGCTGGCCGCGGCGGTCGCCTTCGCCGCCGGGCCCTACGTGGTGCCCAACGCGGTGGTCGACGGCTGGGCGGTGCGCACCAACAACCCGCCGGCCGGCTACCTGCGGGGCGAGGGCGCGCTCCAGGTGTGCCTGGCGCACGAGGGACAGATGGACCGGCTCGCCGCCCAACTCGGCATGGAGCCGGCCGAGTTGCGGGCCCGGAACGTGCTGGCCACCGGCGACGCGCTGCCCACCGGGCAGGCCGTGACCTGCCCGGCGCCGGTCGCCGAGCTGCTGACCGCGGTGCGGCAGGCCTCGCTGCCCTCGCTGCCCAAGGACGGCCCGATCGAGGACTGGCTGCTGCCCGGCGGCCCGGACGGCGCGGGCGACCCGGCCGCGGTGCGCCGCGGCGTGGGCTACGCGCTGGGCATGGTGCACATGCTGGGCGCCGAGGGCACCGACGAGGTGTCGACGGCCACCGTCCGGGTCGAGGGCAGCGTGGCCACGGTGCACTGCGCCGCCGTGGAGACCGGCCAGGGCTTCACCACCCTCGCCCGGCAGATCGTGCAGGAGGTGCTGGGGATCGACGAGGTGGTGGTCGCGCCCGTGGACACCGACCAGCCGCCGGCCGGCCCCGGCGGCCGGGGCCGGCACACCTGGGTCTCGGCCGGCGCGGTGGAGCGCGCGGCGCGCATGGTGCGCACCCAGCTGCTCCAGCCGCTGGCCGCCAACTTCGGGATGACCGCCGAGCTGCTGGACATCGAGGACGGCCGGATCACCTCCTACGACGGGGTGCTGTCCACCCCGGTGGTGGAGGCGCTGGAGGGCAAGGAGCTGTGGGCCACGGCCCAGTGCCGGCCGCACCCGACGGAGCCGCTGGACGCCTCGGGGCAGGGCGACGCCTTCGTCGGGCTCTCCTTCGCCGCGGTGCGCGCCGTGGTCGACGTGGACGTGGAGCTGGGCTCGGTCCGGGTGGTGGAGATGGCGGTCGCGCAGGACGTGGGCCGGGTGCTCAACCCGCGGCAGCTGCGGGCCAGGATCGAGGCCGGCGTCATCCAGGGGGTGGGCGCGGCGCTCACCGAGCACCTGCGGGTGGTGCGGGGTGAGGTGCGGCACGCCGACCTGACCGGATACCAGCTGCCCACCGCGCTGGACGCGCCGGAGGTGCGGATCGTGGCGCTGTTGGAGGAGCGGGACGTGGTCGCGCCGTTCGGCGCCAAGGCGGCCGGCTCGGTGCCGCTGGTGGTCGCCCCGGCGGCGGTCGCCTCGGCGGTGGGCGCGGCCACCGGCCGGCCGGTCAACCGGCTGCCGATCAAGCCACAGTTCGCGGTCGGCGCCAACTGACCGGCCGGGCCGGCCGGCCCGGGGCTCGCGGACGGGCCGGCGGGACCAGCGGATCCCGGCCCCCGGCACATAGGCAGCCGGGGGGTTCGGTCCTTACCGTGGGGGTCATGCAACCACCCACGCAGGCCACCGGCGCCGAGGCCGCCCAGCCGGAGGAGACCGGGGGGCCGGGCCAGCCGGTCCCCCCGCGGCACGTCGTCGCCCACGACCCGCCAGCCGAGCCGACCGGCGGGGTGCTGAGCGCCCCCTACCGGGCGCTGACCCTGGGCTGTGTCGCCACGGTGCTGCTGATCGCCTTCGAGGCGATGGCGGTGGGCACCGCGATGCCGGCCGCCGCCGAGGCGCTGGACGGGGTCTCGCTCTACGCGTTCGCGTTCTCCGCGTTCTTCACCACCAGCCTGCTGGGCATGGCGGTCTCCGGTCAGTGGTGCGACCGGTCCGGGCCGCTGCCGCCGGTGCTCAGCGGGATAGCCACCTTCGCGCTGGGGCTGCTGGCCTCCGGCGCGGCCCAGTCGATGTGGGTCTTCGTGCTCGGCCGGGCGCTCCAGGGGGTGGGCGGCGGACTGGTCATCGTCGCCCTGTACGTCACGGTCCGGCTGGCCTTCCCCGAGCGGCTGCGGCCGGCGGCGCTGGCCGCGTTCTCGGCGTCCTGGGTGGTGCCGTCCATGGTGGGCCCGGTGATCGCCGGCACCATCACGGAACAGCTGGGCTGGCGTTGGGTGTTCCTCGGCATCACGGTGCTGGTGGTGCTGCCCCTGCTGGTGCTGCTGCCGGCGCTGCGCCGGTCGGTGTCCGGGCCGCCGGAGGGCGCGGCGCGGCGGCTGGACCGGCGGCGGCTGCGGCTGGCGGTGGCGGTCGCGGTGGGCGCCGGGCTGCTCCAGTACGGCGGGCAGGAGCCGCGCTGGCTCGCGCTGCTGCCGGTCGGGGTCGGCCTGGTGCTGCTGGCGCCCTCGGCGGCCCGGCTGCTGCCGGCCGGCACCTTCCGGCTGCGCCGCGGGCTGCCCTCGGTGGTGGCGCTGCGCGGGGTGATCTCGGCCGCCTACCTCGCCACCCAGACGTTCCTGCCGCTGCTGCTGGTGACCCAGCGGGACCTGTCCTACACCCAGGCCGGCCTCTCGCTGGCCGCCTCCGGCGCCACCTGGGCGCTCGGCTCGTGGGCCCAGTCCCGGCCCTGGGCGGAGCCGCACCGCTTCGAACTGGTCAGGTTCGGCACCGTGTTGATCGCCCTGGGGGTGGGCAGCACGCCGCTGGTGCTGCTGTCGGCGGCGCCGGTCTGGCTGCCGGTGCTGACCCTGGGGGTCGGCGCGTTCGGGATGGGCCTGGTGGTCTCCACGCTGGGCGTGCTGGTGCTGCGCTTCTCCACGCCGCGCGAGGCGGGCGGCAACGTGGCCTCGCTGCAGCTCTGCGACAGCCTGGCCAACGTGGTGATGCTCACCACGGTGGGCGCGCTCTTCGCCGCGCTCGGCGGCGACGCCTCGGCCGCCACCGCGCACGCCGCCGAGGCCACGACGGCCGGCGCCGGCCAGGCGATCGGCGTCGGGGCGTTCGTCGCGGTTTACACGGCGACGGCGGTGGTCGCCCTGCTCGGCATCCTGGTCGGCGGCCGCCTGCGCGAACCGGCCCCGGCGGGGTCGGCAGGCGCCTGAGAGAGGTACCAGACTGGTACCACTCCTGGTACCTTTTTGGTATGGCGATGAATGTGCGTTTGCCCGAGGAGACCCAGCGAGTCCTGCGGGAGCGTGCGGAGCGCGAGGGGCGCAGTATGCACGCCATAGTGGTTCAGGCGGTTGAGCGCTATCTCGTCGAGGAAGCCGACCGGGAGACGGTCCGCAAGCTGGGGGCCGCCTATGCCACCCGCCACGCGGATCTGCTGCGCAGGCTGGGGGAGTAGCGCGGTGAAGTACCTGACCGTCGCCGAGGCGCTGGACCTGGCGACGCTGGCCTGCGGTGCCCAGCCGGTCGTGGTGCGGGATCTGGGCCTGCTCTCCTCCGCGTCGCACAGGCCGGCGTCCGAGATGTACGGCGTGCCGGCCTATCCCGACCTGTTCGAGAAGGCCGGGGCGCTGCTCCAGTCGCTGGCCGGCAACCACCCGCTGGTCGACGGCAACAAGCGGCTCGCCTGGCTGTGCACGGCGGTCTTCCTCGACCTGAACGGAGTGTCCCTGCTCGACGTCGACCAGGAACGCGCCTACGACCTGGTGATGGAGGTGGCGGCCGGGAAGATCGAGGACGTCGGGGTGGTCGGCCACGCGTTGCGGGAGTTGTCGGGGGCGGGGTGAGGTCGACGGGGCTCCCGCGGGAGCGGTTAGGCTGGCTCGGTTGCCGATCGACCGTGTCATCGAGACCGCACCGGAGACCGTGACTACCACCGCCCCCTCCTCGTCGTCCTCGCCCGCCTCCCCGGCCCCCTCCTCCCAGCTGTCGCCGGCCTTCCCCGGGCGGGCGCCCTGGGGTACGGCCAGCAAGCTCCGCGCCTGGCAGCAGGCGGCGATGGAGGAGTACCTGCGGACGCAGCCCCGGGACTTCCTCGCCGTCGCCACCCCCGGCGCCGGCAAGACGACCTTCGCGCTGACCCTGGCCTCCTGGCTGCTCCACCACCACGTGGTGCAGCAGGTCACCGTGGTGGCGCCGACGGAGCACCTGAAGACGCAGTGGGCCGAGGCCGCCGCCCGGATAGGCATCCGGCTGGACCCGGAGTACAGCGCCGGCCCGCTGGGCCGGAGCTACCACGGGGTGGCCATCACCTACGCCGGCATCGGGGTGCGTCCGATGCTCCACCGCAACCGCTGTGAGCAGCGGAAGACGCTGGTGATCCTGGACGAGATCCACCACGCGGGGGACTCCCGCTCGTGGGGCGAGGCGTGCCTGGAGGCGTTCGAACCGGCGACCAGGCGGCTGGCGTTGACCGGCACGCCGTTCCGCTCGGACACCAACCCGATCCCGTTCGTCGGCTACGCCGAGGGCACCGACGGGGTGCGGCGCTCGGTCGCCGACTACACCTACGGGTACGGCAGCGCGCTGGCCGACGGTGTGGTGCGGCCGGTGATCTTCCTCTCCTACAGCGGCAACATGCGCTGGCGGACCAAGGCCGGCGACGAGGTGGCCGCCCGGCTCGGCGAGCCGATGACCAAGGACGCGATCTCGCAGGCCTGGCGCACCGCGCTCGATCCGCGCGGCGAGTGGATGCCGGCCGTGCTGCGCGCCGCCGACCGGCGGCTCCTGGAGGTCCGCCGGTCCATCCACGACGCGGGCGGGCTGGTGATCGCCACCGACCAGGACTCCGCGCGTGCCTACGCCAAGCTGCTGCGGGAGATCACCGGCGAGGCGGCGACGCTGGTGCTCTCCGACGACGCCGGCGCCTCCGGCCGGATCGAGGAGTTCCGGGACTCGGACGCCCGCTGGCTGGTCGCGGTGCGGATGGTCTCCGAGGGGGTGGACGTGCCCCGGCTGGCGGTCGGGGTCTACGCCACCACCATCTCGACGCCGCTCTTCTTCGCCCAGGCGGTCGGCCGGTTCGTGCGGTCCAGGCGGCGCGGCGAGACGGCCTCCGTCTTCCTGCCGACGATCCCGTCGCTGCTGGGCTTCGCGCACGAGCTGGAGCTGGAGCGCGACCACGTGCTGGACAAGCCGAGGCGGGAGGGCGAGGAGGACCCGTTCGCCGAGGAGGCGAAGGAGCTGGCCGAGGCGGAACGGGAGCGGGACGAGCCCGGCGCCGAGGAGCAACTGCCGTTCGAAGCACTGGAGTCGGACGCGGTCTTCGACCGGGTGATGTACGACGGGGCCGAGTTCGGGATGCAGGCGCATCCGGGCAGCGAGGAGGAGCAGGACTACCTGGGCATCCCCGGGCTGCTGGAGCCGGACCAGGTGCAGATGCTGCTGCAGAAGCGCCAGGCCCGGCAGATCGCGCACAGCCGCCGCCGGCCGGACGCCGAGGCCGACCTGATCGAGCTGCCCGCCGAGCGGCGGCCGGTGCTCTCCCACAAGGAGCTGATGGAGCTGCGGCGGGAGCTGAACTCCCTGGTGGGCGCGTACTCACACCAGTCGGGCAAGCCGCACGGGGTGATCCACACCGAGCTGCGCCGGGTCTGCGGCGGCCCGCCGACGGCGGAGGCCACGCCGGGGCAGCTGGAGCAGCGGATGCGCAAGGTCCGGGAGTGGGCCACCCGGATGCGCTGACCGGCGGGCGCGGGCGGGGAGTTGGGGCGGGTTCGCGCCGCTGGGGCGGGTTTCGGCGGTTGCCGGCCGGCTCGGGGCGCTTGGCGTGGTTCGGCCGCGGCGGGACGCTCGGATTCTGGACAGCCCCTTCCGCTGAGCGGTAACCCTGGCTACATTTCCGGTCACGCGTACACCCCGGGTGCAGAGCCGCTTCCGGGAAGTGCAGCCGGCTTGTGCCACCAGGCAACCGCGCCGTCGTCCCGCGCGCGTGCCGCGGCCGGGTCGGGTGGCGCGGGCGACGTGGGTGGCGGGCTCACCTGAGAAGGGGGCGTCGTGACCACGGAGACCTCTCAGACGCTCGACCGAGGACTGCGCGTCCTCAAACTGCTCGCGGAGACGGACCACGGCCTGACCGTGACCGAGCTGTCCCGCCGGCTCGGCGTGAACCGGACGGTGGTCTACCGTCTGCTGGCCACCCTGGAACAGCACTCGCTGGTCCGCCGCGACGCCAGCGGCCGGGCCCGGGTCGGCATCGGGGTGTTGGGGCTGGGGCGCCAGGTCCATCCGCTGGTGCGGGACGCGGCGTTGCCGGCGCTGCGCACCCTGGCCGAGGAGCTGGGCGCGACCGCCCACCTGACGGTGGTGGACGGCACCGACGCGCTGGCCATCGCGGTGGTCGAGCCCAGCTGGACGGACTACCACGTGGCCTACCGCACGGGGTACCGGCACCCGCTGGAGCGGGGCGCCGCCGGCCGGGCGATCCTCACCCGGCGCTGCAAGGACATCGACAACGAGGACGGGTTCGTCGCCACCCACGGCGAGTTGGAGGCAGGGGCCAGTGGGGCGGCGGCGCCGCTGCCGGCCGAGTGCGGGATCGAGGGCAGCGTCGGCGTGGTGATGCTCAGCGAGACGGTGCCGCCCGAGGTGGGCCCCCGGGTGGTGCGGGCCGCCCGCGAGGTGGCCGAGGCGCTGCGGTAGCGCGCGGCGGGGCGGGCGCCGGCGCGGCCGGCGGGGCGCTGCGTTAGATTCGCTGCCATGCCCGCAGCGCCGCCCGCCTCGAAGGCCCCCGCCAGCCCAGCCGACAAGGCGCCGCCCGAGCGGCGCAGGCGGTGGGTGCTCGCCGGCTGCGGCGCGGCGTTCGCCGCGCTGCTCGGGGTGACCGCGCTGGCGCCGCTGCCCTTCGTGGTCACCGAGCCGGGCATGACGGCCGACGTGCTCGGCGAGCACGCCGACGAGCCGGTGATCCGGATCAGCGGCGCCGAGACCCGGCCGGTCTCCGGCGAGCTGCGGATGACCACCATCAACGCCACCTCGCCCGGCGAGACCGTCCGGCTGGCGGACGTGCTCGGCGGCTACCTCGCCGGCGACCGGGCCGTGCTGCCCAGCGAGTCGGTGTACCCGGTGGGGGAGAGCCCCGAGGAGATCACCGAGCACAACGAGACGCAGATGCGCCGGTCGCAGGACGCGGCGACGGCCGCCGCGCTGGGCTTCCTGGACCGGGCGGACGAGGGCATCGAGGTGTCCCTGGAACTCTCCGACGTGGGCGGCCCGAGCGCCGGGCTGCTCTTCGCCCTCGGGGTGGTGGCGCTGCTGGACGCCGGGGACGAGCTGACCGGCGGGGCGGTCGTCGCCGGCACCGGCACCATCGACGCGGACGGCACGGTGGGCGCGGTCGGCGGGGTGGCGCTGAAGACCCACGCGGCCCGGCAGGACGGCGCCACGGTCTTCCTGGTGCCGCGCGACGAGTGTCCGGCGGCCGAGGGCAACGCGCCGGACGGGCTGCGGCTGGTGCCGGTGGACGACCTGGCCGGCGCGGTGACGGCGCTGCGGGCGCTGGCGGCCGGCGACGACGGGGCCGTGCCCGGCTGCTAGGTCGCCTGGCCGACGCCGGGGCCGCCCGGAACGGGGACCGCCCCCGCGAGTGCAGGTCGCGGGGGCGGTTGTGGGGGGTGGTGTAGTTACAGATTCCCCCGCCGCGCCTGTTCACGCTCGATTGCCTCGAAGAGAGCTTTGAAGTTCCCTTTGCCAAACCCCATCGACCCGTGCCGTTCGATCAACTCGAAGAAGACGGTCGGGCGATCCTGTACCGGCTTGGTGAAGATCTGCAAGAGGTAGCCGTCCTCGTCCCGGTCGGCGAGCACCCGGCGTTCGCGCAGGGTTTCCACCGGCACCCGGGTCTCGCCCACCCAGGAGCCCAACTCGTCGTAGTAGGAGTCCGGCACGTCGAGAAACTCCACCCCGGCGGCCCGCATCTCGTCGACGGTGCGCACGATGTCGTTGGTGGCGAGCGCGATGTGCTGGACGCCGGCGCCGCCGTAGAACTCCAGGTACTCGTCGATCTGCGACTTCTTCCGGCCCGGGGCCGGCTCGTTGATCGGGAACTTCACCTTCCGTGAGCCGTCGGCCACCACTTTGGACATCAGGGCCGAGTACTCGGTCGCGATGTCGTCGCCGACGAATTCCTTCATGTTGGTGAAGCCCATCACCCGCTGGTAGAACTCCACCCACTCGTTCATCCGGCCGAGTTCGACATTCCCCACGCAGTGGTCGACGGCCTGGAAGAAGCGCCGTTCGGGGCGGGCGACCAGCGGGCGCGCCGGGTGGTAGCCCGGCAGGTAGGGGCCCTTGTAGTCGCGGCGCTCCACCAGGGTGTGCCGGGTCTCGCCGTAGGTGGCGACGGCCGCCAGCACCACCGTGCCGTGCTCGTCCGTGACCTCCTCCGGCGGCTGGATCGGCCGGGCGCCCTGCGCGGTCGCGTAGGCGAAGGCGGCCCTGGCGTCCGGCACCTCGATGGCCAGGTCCACCACGCCGTCCCCGTGCTCGGCGACGTGCCGGGCCAGCGCCCGGGCCTCCTCGCCGGCCGCCCTGACCACCGAGGTGAGGACGAACCTGGCGCCGCCCGACTCCAGGACGTAGGAGGCGAGTTCGGGGCTGCCGTGCTCCGGCCCCCGGTAGGCGACGAGGGTCATCCCGAACGCCGTCGAGTAGTAGTGCGCGGCCTGTTTGGCGTTGCCCACCGCGAAGACCACCGCGTCCATGCCCCGCACCGGGAAGGGGTCGTCCAGGCTGTGTCCAGTCGTGTGCGCAGTCATGCTCGCAGGGTGCGCCGCCCTGGCATTCTGTGCAATAGCCGACGTTTTTTGTGGGCATGTTGTACACCCATGGCCGGGTCACGCCGGTCGTTTCGCACAGGCTGCCCAGGGCTCGGTGAGCCCTGGTACGGGAGGGGTGGGGGATGGCGATCGACGCGCTGGACGCCCGGCTGATCGAGCTGCTCGCGCGGGAGCCGCGGATCGGGGTGCTGGAGGTGTCCCGCCGGCTCGGGGTGGCCCGCGGCACGGCCCAGGCCCGGCTGGAGAAGCTGCGGGCCCGCGGCGTGATCCGGGGCTTCGGGCCCGACGTGGACCCGGCCGCGATCGGCTTCCCGGTCACCGCCTTCGTCACCCTGGAGATCACCCAGGGGGTGGGCGAGCGGGTCCGCCGGCACCTCAGCCGGGTGCCCGAGGTGCTCGAACTGCACACCATCACCGGCCAGGGCGACCTGCTGTGCCGCCTGGTGGCCCGCTCCAACGAGGACCTCCAGCGGGTGATCGACCAGGTCGTCGGGTTCGCCGGCATCGTCCGCTCGTCCACCGTGATCGCCCTCTCCAACCCGGTGCCCATGCGCGTGATACCGCTGGTGCGGCACGCCGCCGGCTCAGCCGGCCGCCTCCCCGGGCTCCTCCCGGCGGCCGCCGCGGTCGGTGCCGTCGCCCCGGTCGGGGCGGTCGGGGAGGTCCGAGACACCGGAGATGTCGGAGAGGTCGACCCGGCGTTCGGCGGGGATGTCGGGGGACAGGTCGACGGCGCGCTCGGGCAGGTCGGCGAGGTCGCCGAGCCGGCTGACGTCGTGCCGGGCGGTCGGCGGCTCGGCGGGACACCGGCCGACGAACTCCTGGAGCCCCACCAGGTCGGTGAGGTCGGTCAGCCGGGAGAGGTCGGCCAGCCCCGGCGCCCGGGGCAGGCCGGGCGGTAGCTCGGCCGGGCCGGCCGGCTCGCCGGCCCGGTCGTGCCGCTCCTCCGGCTCCGGCCGGCCCGCCTCCCCGTCCGCCGGGAACGGCGCGCCCTCCGTGGCGAACGAGGCCGAGTCCGCGGTGAACGGGGACGCCTCCGTCGGGTAGGGGGCGGCGTCCGTGGTGAACGGGCTGGCCAGCAGCGCCCGCAACTCCCCGTCCAGGTCGCAGTCGCGCGCCTCGCGCCCGGGCGGCACCACCCGCATGGTCCGCTCCAACCAGGCCGCCACGGTGTGGCCCGGGATGCGCAGCAGCGCGTCGCCGTCCGGGGAGCGCAGCGAGAGGCACACCCGGGTCTCCAGCCGCTGGCACTCCTCCGGCACCTCCGGCCACACCCGCACGTCGCCCTGCCCGGCCGGCCGGAAGATCCCCTCCACCAGCAACTCCCGGGCGAAGGTCCAGTGCACGGGCGCGTCCGAACCGATGTGGAAGGTGATGTGCACGGCGTAGGGGTCGTCCGAACGGTAGGTGAGCCGGGCGGGCACGGGAATGCTCCGCTCGACGGAGAGCACCAGCTGGACGTCCAACTCCCGCTCGATGATGGTCTGCATGGCAAGACCCCCTTGTTCTCTGGTCCGTTCCTTGGGTCACCGCGCGACGGTGAACGCCGCTGGGGGAAGAGAGGGGACCGGATGCCGACTCTTACACGGGTTCGCCGGACTTTTCTCGCTTTCTTTCGTCGGCCGCCTTACCGGGTGCCACGACGGGCCGTTCACGGCGTGCCGGTTCGCGCTTCGCGGTACGGGGGCGGGGGGCTCGGCCGTGGCGCTGACGGGGACCCGGACGGGGTCCCGGCCGGGCCCGGCAGGGGGCGCGCGGCGGGCGGCGGGGGCGTGAACAGGCCGTCGGGCGACGGGAGTAGCGCGGTCGCCGGGGGCCGCGGCGGGCCGACCGCGGACGGAGAGGTGCCTCGGTTCCCCGGTACCGGCGGCTGTTGGTTAAGGTCCGTGGTACGACAGACTGATGAGGGGTACCGCCGTCCGCGCGGCGACGTAGCATCGTATCCCGCAGCGACCATTCAGCAGGATGCACGGACGAGGAGATTCGGCCCGCCTATGAGCCTCCCACCCGCAGGAAACGCCAGCGGCGGCCCGGGGCCCAACTGGTATCCAGACCCGTCCATTCCGGGCTATATCCGGTACTGGGACGGCCAGACCTGGGTGGCCGGCAGCAGCCGGCCGGAGCCCAGGGAAGGCGAGCCGCTGCCCACCCCGCCGTCGGCCGCCGCCGCCCCGGCGACGCCGCCGGCGACCCCGCCCGCGCAGGACGGCGGGGACGGCCGCGCCGCGCTGCCGGTGCGGGAGAACCGCGCGGAGATCGCGGCCAGCCGCGACCAGCGCGGTGGTTCCTGGCGCCCCGACGAGGACGCCAGCACCTCCCCGGTGGCCGCCGCCGGCCGCGTCGACCCGCGGGGCCAGTTCCTGCGTGCGCCGTCCGAGGGCTCCGAGCCGCCGGCCGTGCCGCGGCAGGCGGCCGCGCCGGCCGCGGACGCCGAGCCCCGCGACGAGCGGACCTTCGGGTCGCGGCAGGCCGATCCGCCGCAGCAGCCGGCCGCCGCGGCCGGGCCGCCCGGGCTCGGCCTGCCGGGCCAGCCCAAGCCGGCCGACGCCGGCGCGCCGCCGAGCGTCCCCGACGCGGCCGCGCCGGCGGCCGGTTCGGCCCCGCAGCCGCAGCCGCTGGCGCCGACCGC
This sequence comes from Streptomyces chisholmiae, assembly GCF_031845445.1. Classification (NCBI taxonomy): domain Bacteria; kingdom Bacillati; phylum Actinomycetota; class Actinomycetes; order Kitasatosporales; family Streptomycetaceae; genus Streptomyces; species Streptomyces chisholmiae. Next base: position 76,702 of record NZ_JAVREO010000009.1, read on the forward strand.
GCCCCAGACCGCACCGCAGACCGCGCCGGCCGCGGCCAGCCAGCCGCCGGCCGCCGGCCCGCCCGGGCTCGGCCTGCCGGGCGCGGCGGGCCAGGCCGCCGCGCCGGCGGCGGCGCCGCGGCAGCCGGCCCAGCCGGCGGTGCCCGCGCAGCAGCCGCCGGCGCAGGCCGGGCCGCAGGCGCCGGGGCCCGCCGCCGGGCCGCCCGGGCTCGGGCTGCCGGGCGCGCCGGCGCAGGCCGCCCAGGCCAGCGCGCCGACCGCGCCGCAGGCCCAGCCCGGCCAGCCGGGTCAGCATCCGGGGCCGCTGGGCCAGCAGCCCGGCCAGCAGGCGCCGCCCGGCCAGGGCGGGTTCGGGGCGCAGCCCCCGGCCGCCGGTACTCCGCAGCCGGGCCAGGGCTTCCCGCCCGCCGCCGGCGGCCCGGGCGGCCAGCCCAGCCCGGCGCAGGGCGTCCCGCAGCCAGGACAGCTCTTCCCGCCGCAGGCCGGTGGTCCGCAGGGCGGTGGCTACGGCTTCCCGCCGCCGGCCGCCGGCGCCCCGCAGGGCGGCGGTTACGGCTTCCCGCCGCCGGCCGGTGGTCCGCAGGGCGGTCCCCCGCAGGGGGGCGGCTACGGCTATCCGCCGCCGGCCGCCGGTGGTCCGCAGGGCGGCGGCTACGGGTACCCGCAGCAGCAGTCGCCGCAGGCGGCGCAGTCCGCCTACCTCCAGTCCCACGAGGGCTCGCCGCTCACCATGATGGCGAAGTTCAGCGGGCCGGAGCAGAAGTACCCGGCGACCTCCGGGCGGCGGCTCTTCGCCCGGATCATCGACTCGCTCCTCCCGTTGGGTGGCGCCATCGCGCTGGCGGTGCCGCTGCTCGGCGACGCGCGGGACCACCTCAGCGACCGCGTCGACGCCATCGAGCACGCCGGGGTCAACGAGACGGTCTGGCTGATCGACGGCACCACGGGCGGCTATCTCGCCATGGTGCTCGGCGTCTTCTTCGGCGTCGGCCTGCTCTTCGAGGTGCTGCCGGTCGCGCTCTGGGGCACCACCCCGGGCAAGGCGATGCTCGGCCTCAAGGTGCTGGACATGGAGAGCCAGGAGGCGCCCTCCTTCGGGCGGGCGATCGTGCGCTGGTTGGTCTACAACTCGCTGTCGCTGGTCCTGGTCGGGATCGTCAACATGATCCTGGCGACCCGGGACCAGCCGTGGCGTCAGGGTTGGCACGACAAGGCGGCGCGTACCTTCGTCGCGGGCCGGGGGCAGCCGGCTGACCCGGTCGGCCCAGCCCAGTAGCCCGTCCGCCGCCCGCCCGGATGCGCGGTCGCCGGGGTCGGGGTGGACTCGCTGCCATGAGCACCGAGCAGCCCCAGCCAGGCCCCGGCGGCGAGCCGGAACGAAACCGGCCCCCCGACGCCGAGCCGGGCCGGCACCGGCCCGTCGATCCGGCCAACTCCCGCGACCCGGGCCTGCCGCCGGCGCCGCCGCCCCCGGCGGCCGGCGACACCACGGGGGTGGCCGGCGTCGGCGGGGCCGACCGTTACGGGAGCAACCCGTACGGCGGGCCGCAGGGCGCCGCCGACCCGCTGGCCGGGATGCCGCCGCTGGCCCCGCTGGGCCGCCGCCTGCTGGCCCGGATCATCGACATGCTGGTCGTCGGCATCCCGATGACCCTGCTGCTCTGGCCGATCATCGGTGCCTACGACTTCGACGACGGCGGCGGTGGCGAGGGCTACCTGCGGCAGGCCGTGATCATCCTGGTGTACTTCGTCTACGAGGGGCTGATGTTGAGCGCCCGGGGGCAGACGCTGGGCAAGATGGCGATGCGGATCCGGGTGGCGATGCTGGCCGACGGCTCCGTACCGCAGGGCCGCCCCGGGTGGCTGCGCGCCGCCGTCTACTCGCTGCCGCAGCTGGTGTCCTGCGTGGGCTTCGTCTTCTGGCTGGTCAACGTGCTCTTCTGCACCTGGGACCAGCCCTACCGGCAGTGTCTGCACGACAAGGCGGCCCGCACCGTCGTGGTCACCGCCCGCTGACCGCCGCCCCCCGAACCGGCCCGAACACCCCTGCCGGCCGGGCCGTCGCCCGATCAGACCCGGACCCGATCAGACCCGGACCCGATCAGACCCGGACCCGGTCGGACCCGGACCTGACCTCGTCCGGACCCGGACCCGGTCAGCCCCGTCAGCCCTCGGTCACCCGAGACCAACCCCGGACCGGATCGGACCCAACCCGGTCCCCGCACCCGGTCAGCTGCCGTCGGCCCCGACCAGGACCAACCCCGGACCCGAACCGGTCAGCCTCCAGCAGCCCTGGCCAGCGCCCGGTCATCCCAGGACAAGCCTTGGCTCCGACCAGAGCAACCCCGAACCGCAACCGGCCACTCGGCGACGGTCCCGGTCATCCATGGTCATCCCTGGTCGGTCCCGGTCAGCCCGGCCACGCCGTCAGTCCGGTCAGGCCCGGACCTGCACCCGGCGGCGGTCGGCGGGCGTCCGCCGGGGCGTCGCCGGCGCGGTCCCGGCCGGCCGGTCGTCCGGCTCCGCCGGGGCCGCCGGCGCCGCGTCGGGGCGGCCGGCCCGGCGCCCGGCGCCGAACCGCAGCGCCACCGCGGTGCCCGCCGCCAGCGCCCCGGCCGCGACCAACAGCGCGGCCGGGCCCGGGAGTTCGGGCGCGACGAACAGCGCCAGCAGGGTGAGGGAGACCACGGTGACCGAACCGTAGACGAGCTGCGCGGCGGTCGGGTGCGGCATGGCGGGTTCCGTCCTCGGATGGAGTGCTGTAGCCGGCCGGAGAGCCGAGGGGAGGCCCCTCGGCGACGACTCTACGAGCCTCGATGCCCGCCGGACGAACGGGGTAAGCACCCGGTCAGTGCCGCGGTGGGAGCACGGGGGGCGCACCGGTTCACCCGGACGGGGCGACCGCCGGGCCGCGTCGCTGACGGTACGCCGACAGGCCGCCGAAAAACGGTAGTTGGCTCCCAACCCGGAATCAAGGGCTGTCTTTTTCTGTCTTACTCATGTCAAATGCGTCCCGTTAGAACACTGCGAGAACACTGCGTGCGCAGGGGAGGACTGGCGAACAGGTGAAGCTAGGAAAGAGATCCACGAGATCCACGACCGCCGCCGTCGCGACGGTGATCGCCGCACTCGGTGCGGCGGCTCTGGTGCCGACCGGTACCGCGCAGGCGCAGCCGCCGGCCCAGGGCACCGAGGAACCGGCCCAGGACCTGCGATTCAACGCCGCCGAGCACGAGTTGGAGAACCCGCTCGCCGAGAAGCGCGACGCGCGGCGGCAGCAGGCGTACCAGCAGCTCATCTCCGGTGAGTCCGACGCCACCACACTGGCCGGCTCCGAGGTCGTCGAACTGAGCGAGGGCGAGTTCGTCGAGGTGGCCACCACCGGCACCGACAAGATCTTCACCGTGCTGGTGGAGTTCGGCGACCAGGTCGACCCCGTCTACGGCGGCGACCCGGGCCCGTTGGCCAACGAGATCGCGGAGCCCGACCGGGAGGTGGACAACTCCACCATCTGGCAGGAGGACTTCGACCGCCAGTACTACGAGGACATCTACTACTCGGACGACCCCGACGTACCGTCCGTCAAGCAGTACTTCGAGCAGCAGTCCTCCGGCCGCTACTCCATCGACGGCCACGTGACCGACTGGGTGAAGGTCGACTACAACGAGGCCAGGTACGGCACCAACATCTGCGGCAGCAACGTCTGCGAAGAGGTCTGGGACGTCATCGCGCACGGCGTCACGGTCTGGTACGAGGACCAGCTCGCGGCCGGCGTGAGCCCGGAGGAGATCGCCGAGATCCTGGCCGAGTACGACGTCCAGGACCGCTACGACTACGACGGCGACGGCGACTTCAACGAGCCGGACGGCTACCTGGACCACTTCCAGATCGTGCACGCCGGCGAGGACGCGTCGGCCGGCGGCGGGGCGCAGGGCGACGACGCCATCTGGGCGCACCGCTGGTACGCCTACAACGACCAGATCGGCCACACCGGTCCGGACTACAACCTGGCCGGCGGCACCCAGATCGGCGACACCGGGCTGTGGATCGGTGACTACACCATCCAGCCGGAGAACGGCGGCGTCGGCGTCTTCGCCCACGAGTACGCCCACGACCTCGGGCTGCCCGACCTCTACGACACCGCGGGCGGCGAGAACGGCACCGCGTTCTGGTCCGCGATGTCCTCCGGCTCCTGGCTGGGCAACGGGGACGGCGCGATCGGCACCCTGCCCAACGACATGGGTTCCTGGGAGAAGCTGCAACTCGGCTGGCTGGACTACGAGGTGGCGCAGGCCGCGTCCACCTCGCTGCACCTGCTCGGCCCGTCCAGCGAGGTCTACCCGCAGCGGGACAGCACCCAGGCGGTGATCGTCGAGCTGCCGGAGAAGACCGTCACCCACGAGATCGCCGAGCCCGCCGAGGGCGAGTCCCAGTGGTGGAGCGGCTCGGGCGACGACCTGAGCAACACCCTCACCCGGACCGTCGACCTCACCGGCGCCAGCACCGCCTCGCTGGACCTGACCGGTTGGTGGTCCATCGAGGAGGGGTACGACAACCTCTACATCGAGGCGTCCACCGGCTCGGGTTGGACCCCGCTGGACGGCACCGTGGACGGCGAGCCGCTGCCCAGGGACAGCGCCGACCGCCCGGTGATCACCGGCGTCTCGGACGGCCACCGGGCCGTCTCCGTCCCGCTGGACGCCTACGCGGGCGGCAGCGTGGACGTCCGGTTCCGCTACCAGACCGACGGCGCGCTGGCCGAGACCGGCTTCACCGCCGACGAGATCACCATCACCGCCGACGGCGAGGTCGTCTTCAGCGACAACGCCGAGGACGGCGAGGGTGACTGGCAGGTCAACGGGTTCTCCGTGGTCGGCGCCTCGATCACCGACGACTACCCGCAGTACTACATCGTGGAGAGCCGTCAGTACGTCGGCTACGACACCACGCTGGAGAACGGCCCGTACAACTTCGGCTGGCTGGACGAGCGGCCGGACTGGGTCGAGCACTACTCCTACGAGAACGGCATGTTGGTGTGGCTGTGGGACACCTCGCAGACCGACAACAACACCAGCCAGCACCCGGGCGAGGGCCTGATCCTGCCGGTGGACGCGCACCCGACGGCCGAGACGTGGGCGGACGGTTCGCCGCTCCGCAACCGTTTCCAGGCCAGGGACGCCACCTTCGGCCGGTCCGACACCGCCGAGCTGACCGTCCATCAGAACGGCGTGCCCACCACCCTGCCGAGCCAGGACGCGGCCCGCGCCTTCGACGACCGTCGGGGGGACTACTACGACGAGGCCAACCCCGGGAACAGCGTGATCGTCCCGAACACCAACACCCGGATCTCGGTGCTCGTGGAGCCGAGGAACGAGACCCGGCCGCTGGTGGTGCTGGTCTCGCGCAGCGGGTTCTGACCGGACACGTCCGGTGATGATCGGGTCGCAGTGCGTTCATGATCGTCGGGTGTCACTGTGACCAACTAGAAAACCGCAGGTCAGAGCATGTATCGGCCGCCGCCCCTCGACGGGCGGCGGCCGATCGCGTAAGGATGTCGTAAGCCATCATCGAAGGAGAACGAGCCGGGAAAGGTGTCCGATGACCGACGGAGGGTTTGTGCGGCTGCCGGACGGCAGCGTCGTCGTCGCGCTGGCCGTGCCGAGGCCCGACGCGTCAGGCCGCACGGTGCGGGTGCTGGTGCACGCGGCGAACCGCCCCAGGGCGCTGACCCGGGTGCGGAACCTCGGCCTGCGGGAGGTCTACCTCAGGGGCAACGCGGCCCCGCCCACCCCGGACGAGATCTCCGCCGTGCTGCACCACCCGGAGGGCGTGGTCTGGCGGTCGGCGCCGTGCGGCCTCACGGAGGGCTGGCACCCGATGACGCACCTGCTCCGCCCGGCCGCCCGGCTGGCCTCCTGACCGTCCGGGGGCCGGCCGGTCAGGCCCGTCAGCCCGGTCAGTCCCGTCAGGCCCGGACCACCGGGCTGCCGGTCAGCTCCACGCCGGCGCCGGCCAGCTCGGTCAGCGCCTGCTCGACGGTCTGCCCCGCCACCCCGGCGGTGAGCCCCAGCAGCACCCGGGTGCGGAAGCCGGCCTCGGCCGCGTCCAGCGCGGTGGCCTTCACACAGTGGTCGGTCGCGATGCCCACCACGTCCACCTCGGTCACGTCCCGGGCCCGCAGCCACTCGGCGAGGCCGGTGCCGGACTCGTCCCGGCCCTCGAAGCCGCTGTAGGCGGCCTCGTGCGCGCCCTTGTCGAAGCAGGCCTCCACGGCGCCCGAGGCGACGGCGGGGGCGAAGTTCGGGTGGAAGCCCACCCCCTCGGTGCCGGCCACGCAGTGCCGCGGCCAGCTGGTCCGGAAGTCCGGGTCGGCCGAGAAGTGCCCGCCCGGGTCGATGTGCCGGTCCCTGGTGGCCACCACATGCCGGTAGCCGGGCGTCGCCGCGCCGATCAGATCGGTGATCGCGGCGGCGACGTCGGCGCCGCCGGCGACGGCGAGGCTGCCGCCCTCGCAGAAGTCGTTCTGCACATCGACGACGATCAACGCGCGGTACATCGCCAGCACCTCGTTCTCTCGATGAACCCGATGGACCCGGTCAACCCGGTGGACCTGGTGGACCCGGTAAAGCCGGTGAACCCGGTGACCATGGAACCCGGGCCGGGCCCGAGCCTACTAAGCGTCGGCCTCATGCGGTGGGTGTCAGGTAGCGGGTCGGGAGGACGGGCTCGCCGCGGGACAGCTGGGTGGCCGACAGCGGCAGCCCGGCGCGGGCCCGGACGTGCCGCTCCCGGGCGGCGTCGAGCGACTCCCGGCCGACCGGCTCGCCGTTCCGCACCAGCTCGACGCCCAGCCGCCGGTCGGCCAGCTCGGCCGGCACCTCGCCGGTGCCGATCACCTCGGCCTCGGCGTACCCCTCCGGGTCGGTCGGCCGGGCGGCCCACTTGACGCCGGCCACCGAGAGCTTGCCGCCCAGCGACTTCTTGGCGACCGGCCGCATCGGCGCGTCCGGCCCCTCCCCTTCGGCCCGGGCGACCAGCTTGTAGACCATCGAGCAGGTGGGGTGGCCGGAGCCGGTGACCAGCTGGGTACCGACGCCGTAGGCGTCCACCGGGGCGGCGGCCAGCGAGGCGATGGCGTACTCGTCCAGGTCGCTGGTGACCACGATCCTGGTCTCCTGGGCGCCCAGCTCGTCCAGCTGCCGGCGCACCTGGTGGGCGACCATCAGCAGGTCCCCCGAGTCGATCCGGACCGCGCCCAGCTCGGGCCCGGCGACCTCGACCGCGGTGCGCACCGCCTCGGCCACGTCGTAGGTGTCCACCAGCAGCGTGGTGCCGCGGCCCAGCGAGTCGACCTGGGCGGTGAACGCGTGCCGCTCGGTGTCGTGCAGCAGCGTGAACGCGTGCGCGCTGGTGCCGACGGTCGGGATGCCGTAGCGGTAGCCGGCGGCCAGGTTCGAGGTGGTCGAGAAGCCGCCCACGTAGGCGGCGCGGGCCGCGGCCACCGCGCTCAGCTCGTGGGTCCGCCGGGCGCCCATCTCCATCAGCGGGCGGTCGGCCGCGGCCACCGCCATCCGGGAGGCGGCGGCGGCGACCGCCGAGTCGTGGTTGAGGATGGAGAGCACCACCGTCTCCAGCACCACGCACTCGGCGAAGGTGCCCTCCACCTGGAGGATCGGCGAGCCGGGGAAGTACACCTCGCCCTCGGGGTAGCCGCGGACCGTGCCGCGGAAGCGGTAGTCGGCCAGCCAGTCGAGGGTGGGGCCGTCGACCACCTCGTTGCGGTCGAGGAAGTCGAGCATCTCGGGTTCGAAGCGGAAGTTGGTCACCGCGTCCAGCACCCGGCCGGTGCCGGCCACCACCCCGTAGCGGCGGCCCTCGGGCAGTCGCCGGGTGAAGACCTCGAATACGGAGCGGCGGTGCGCGGTGCCGGCCCGGAGGGCGGCGCGCAGCATGGTCAGCTCGTACTGGTCGGTGAAGAGCGCGGTCGAGGGCACCGTCACCAGCGGCCCCGGCCGCCTGTGGTCCATGACGTCCATGGCCTCAGCGTACCCCCAATCTCGTCAGATTGACGATATCTCTCTGGTGGGTCGCCGCCCGGGCCGTTTGGGTCGGGGGGTGGGGGTGGTGGCAGCATGGGGGGTGTGACTGCCATGCCCGTGGAGATCGAACGCACCGAGGAGCAGGCCGCGCCCGACCAGGCGCTGGCGCCGGACGTCCCATGGGTCACCGTGGTGCACAACGACCCGGTGAATCTGATGAGTTACGTGACCTACGTCTTCCAGACCTATTTCGGCTATTCGAAGGACAAGGCCAAGAAACTCATGCTTGACGTCCACCACAAGGGCCGGGCCGTGGTGTCCCAGGGCACCCGGGAGGAAATGGAGCGGGACGTGCAGGCGATGCACGGATACGGGCTCTGGGCGACGCTCCAGCAGGACCGCTGATGTCCGGCTATTTCGAGCCGGCCGGCGGCCGGGACGGCGGCGCCAGGGTCGTGCTCGACGAGGTCGAGATCTCCATTCTGCGCAGCCTGGCGGTGCAGCTGCTGGAGCTGATCGGGCCCGAGGAGACGGTGGCCGAGGACGCCGACCCGCTGGCCGCGCTCTTCGCCGAAGGCCCCACCGAGCCGCCCACCGACCCGGCCCTGGCCCGGCTCTTCCCGGACGCCTACGTGGACCCGGAGCGGGGCGCCGGCCCCGAGGGACGCACCCGTTCGGCCGAGTTCCGCCGCTTCACCGAGAGCGACCTGCGCGCCCAGAAGCGGGAGCGGCTGCTGGCCATGGTCCGCGACCTGGACGGGGCGGCCGCGCGCCGCCCCCCGGGGGCCGAGGGGGCCCCGCTGACGCTGGCCGGGCCGGCCGCCGAGACCTGGCTCGGCGGGCTCAACGACCTGCGGCTGGTGATCGCCGCGCGGCTCGATATCGAGGACGAGTCCACCACGGAAAAGCTGTTCGAACTGCCGGACGAAGACCCGAGAAAACCCATGGTGATGGCCTTTCTCTGGCTCGGCGGACTCCAGGAGTCACTGGTGGCGACACTTCTGCCGTGACCTTCGTTCACGGATAACCTGACGGTGCTTTTATTTCGCGCACCGTCAGGAGTCCGTTTATGGCGAGCCCACACTCCTGGACCGACGGGATCGACCGGACGGTCAACGACCTCGTCGAACCCGTCAGCTCCGCGCTCACCGGCGTGGTGTTCTACGAGGTCGAACTCTTCGGCGGCGGCTTCCCCCTGATCGTGGGGTGGCTGGCGGTGGCCGGGCTGGTCTTCACCCTGCTCTTCGGCTTCGTGCAGATCCGGCACCTGCCGCTGGCCGTCCGGCTGGTGCGGGGCCGCTACGAGCAGCCGGACGCGCCCGGCGAGGTGACCCACTTCCAGGCGCTGACCTCGGCGGTCTCCGGCACCGTCGGGCTCGGCAACATCGCCGGCGTGGCCATCGCCGTCTCGATCGGCGGCCCCGGCGCCACCGTCTGGATGATGCTCTGCGGCTTCCTCGGCATGGCCAGCAAGTTCGTCGAGTGCACGCTGGGCGTCCGGTACCGGGAGATCGACCAGCGGGGGCGGGTCTCCGGCGGGCCGATGCAGTACCTCCGCAAGGGGCTCGCCGAGCGCGGGCTGCCCCGGCTGGGCGGCGCGCTCTCGCTGCTGGCCGCCGTGATGATCCTGTTCTTCGCGTTCTTCGGCGGCAACCTCTTCCAGGTCAACCAGAGCCTGGAGCAGCTGGTCGCGGTCACCGAGGACCACACCACGTTCTTCGCCGGCTCCGCCGGGGCGCTGCTCTTCGGCGCGCTGGTGGCCGTCCTCGCCGGGCTGGTGCTGCTCGGCGGCATCCGGGCGATCGGCCGGGTCACCAGCCGGCTGGTGCCGGCCATGGCGATCCTCTACTGCGCCGCCTGCCTGGTGGTGATCGGCTGCAACGCCACCGCGGTGCCCGGCGCGGTGAGCACCATCTGCCGCGCGGCGGTCAGCCCCGAGGGGGTGGCCGGCGGCCTGGTCGGCGCGCTGATCGTCGGCTTCCAGCGGGCCGCGTTCTCCAACGAGGCGGGCGTCGGCTCGGCGCCGATCGCGCACTCGGCGGTCAAGACCAAGCGGCCGGCGACCGAGGGCCTGGTCGCGCTGATCGAGCCGTTCCTGGACACCGTGGTGATCTGCACCATGACCGCGCTCACCATCGTGGTGGCCGGCGGCCCGCTCTACCAGGAGGCCAGGGAGCGGGCGGCGGCCGGCGAGTCGGTCGAGGGGAACGCCGTCGGCATCTCGATCACCTCGGACGCCTTCGAGACCGCGCTGCCCGGCTTCCCCGTGGTGCTCACCGTGGCCGTCTTCCTCTTCGCCTTCGCCACGATCATCACCTGGGGCTACTACGGTCTCAAGGCGTGGACGCACCTGTTCGGCGCCGGCCGGTTCGCCGACGGCAGCTACAAGGTCCTGTTCTGCCTGCTCACCGTCGGCGGCGCGCTGCTCTCGCTGGGCACCCTGGTGGAGCTGGCGGACGCCTTCCTCTTCCTGGCCGCGGTCTGCAACATCATCGGGCTCTACCTGCTGGCCCCGGTGGTGCGGGCGGAGCTGCGCAAGGTGCTGGTCTACGTGCGGCGGCGGGACGCGGGGGACTCCGAGGAGGAGATCGAGGCCGCCGAGCTGGCCGCCGAGCAGGCCGAGTCGGCGGACGACATCACGCTGGCCAAGTAAGCCGCCCGGCCCCGTGGCGTCCCGCCGGAGGCCGCGGCTTATGGTGGCCCCATGTTGACCATCACGGCGGAACTGCGGGACCAGATCATCGCCCACGCCCGGGCCGACCACCCGGACGAGGCCTGTGGCGTCGTCGCCGGCCCGGCCGGCTCGGACCGCCCGGAGCGGTTCGTGCCGATGCTCAACGCGGCCCGCTCGCCCACCTTCTACGAGTTCGACTCGCAGGACCTGCTGCGGCTCCACCGGGAGATGGACGACCGGGACGAGGAGCCGGTGGTCATCTACCACTCGCACACCGCGACCGAGGCGCACCCCTCCCGCACCGACATCTCCCTGGCCAGCGAGCCCGGCGCGCACTACGTGCTGGTCTCCACCGCCGAGTGCGGCAACGACGAGGGCCCGGTCTCCTTCCGTTCGTTCCGCATCGTGGACGAGGTGGTCACCGAGGAGGAGGTCCGGGTGGTCGACGCCTACCCGGCCGCCGGGTAACGCCCGCCGTACCCCCCGTCACGCCCCACCGCCGGCCGCCGCCCTCGCCGTGCCGACCGCCAACGACGCTGGTCAGCCGTGGTCTTGCCGGCCGCTGAGACGGAGGCGTTCGCATGCTGAACGCTCTCGATCGGCTGCTCGGGAATCGATACGATGACGCCATGGTTCTCCCGGACGTGCGCGACATCCGACCACCAGCGGCCGGTCGCCCGTCGTCGTAGCCAGTCCCGCGTCCGTCCGTCTTCTTCTGGAGTCCTTTCATGGCCATCGAGGTCCGCATCCCGACCATCCTCCGTACCTACACCGACGGCGAGAAGGCCGTCACCGGCAACGGGAAGACCATCGACGAGCTGTTCTCCGACCTGGAGGCCAACCACCCGGGCATCCGGGAGCGGCTGGTGGACGGCGCCGAGCTGCGCCGCTTCGTGAACGTCTACCTGAACGACGAGGACGTCCGCTTCCTGGACGGCATCGGCACCGCGCTGAAGGACGGCGACAGCGTCACGATCCTCCCGGCGGTCGCCGGGGGCATGCGCTGATGCGTTTCGACAGCGCGCTGGCGTCGGTGGGGAACACCCCGCTGGTGCGGCTGCCCCGGCTCTCGCCGAGCGACTCGGTGCGCGTCTGGGCCAAGCTGGAGGACCGGAACCCGACGGGTTCGATCAAGGACCGTCCCGCGCTGTACATGATCGAGCAGGCGGAGAAGGACGGCCGGCTCACCCCCGGGTGCACCATCCTGGAGCCCACCTCGGGGAACACCGGGATCTCGCTGGCCATGGCGGCCCGCCTCAAGGGATACCGGATCATCTGCGTGATGCCGGAGAACACCTCGGCCGAGCGGCGCCAGCTGCTGGCCATGTGGGGCGCCGAGATCATCTCGTCGCCGGCCGCCGGCGGCTCCAACACCGCCGTCCGGGTGGCCAAGGAGCTGGCCGCCGAGCACCCGGACTGGGTGATGCTCTACCAGTACGGCAACCCGGACAACGCCGGCGCGCACTACGCCACCACCGGCCCGGAGATCCTCGCCGACCTGCCCTCGGTCACCCACTTCGTGGCCGGCCTGGGCACCACCGGCACCCTGATGGGCGTCGGCCGCTACCTGCGGGAGCAGCGCCCCGAGGTCGAGATCGTGGCCGCCGAGCCGCGCTACGACGACCTGGTCTACGGCCTGCGGAACCTGGACGAGGGCTTCGTGCCCGAGCTGTACGACGACTCCGTGCTGACCACCCGGTACTCGGTGGGCTCCGAGGACGCGGTGCGCCGGGTGCGGGAGCTGCTGGACCAGGAGGGCGTCTTCGCCGGCGTCTCCACCGGCGCCGTGCTGCACGCCGCGCTGGGCGTGGCCCGCAAGGTGGCCGACGCCGGCCGGTCGGCGGACATCGTCTTCGTGGTCGCCGACGCCGGCTGGAAGTACCTCTCCACCGGGATCTACGAGGCGGCCTCCGTCGAGGAGGCCGTGGCCCGGCTCCAGGGCCAGCTCTGGGCCTGACCGCACCCTGCCGCGCCGACGGCCCCGCCGCTTCCGAGCGGCGGGGCCGACGCCGTTTCGCCTGGCCGGCCGCCGGCGTCCCCCTTTCGGATGAGTGAGCCGGCTTTCCCTGGGCAACCGCCCTGCCCGGCCCGATAGTTGGGGGGCCGTCCGGATCGTCGGGCGGCTGTTCCGGAGCCGGGTCCCGGTGCGCGACCGCGCGCCGGGACCGCGCTCCGCCGCGCCCGCGCGCGCGGCCGACTGAGAGGTGAACGGTGCCATGCACGCAGCGGCGGTCAACCGGGTCAGGGTGGTCTTCGACCTGTTCGACGCGGACGGTAACGGGGTGCTGGAGCCCGTGGACTTCGAGCTGATGGCCGACCGGGTGGTGGCCGCCGCCCCGCACTCCGCCGCCGCCGACCACCAGGCGCTGCGCGCGGCCTTCCACCGGTACTGGACGACGCTGGCCGACGTCCTGGACACCAACGGCGACGGCCGGATCGACTTCGACGAGTACACCGCCTGCGTGCTCTCCCCCGAGCGGTTCGAGGCCACCATCGACGAGTTCGCCGAGGCGCTGGCCGCCCTCGGTGACCCGGAGGGGCTGGGCACGGTCGGGCGGGCCGACTTCATGGCGCTGATGCTGGCGATCGGCTTCGAGGAGGAGCGGATCGACGCGCTCTTCGACGCCTTCGAGCCCTCGGCGGACGACCGGATCGGCGTCGACACCTGGGCGGTCGGCATCCGGGACTACTACGCCCCGGACAAGGCGGGCATCCCCGGCGACCACCTGGCCGGCGGCGTCGCGGCCTGACCGCCGAGGGGGCACGCGCCCGGGGCGACTGCTGACGCTCCGCAGCGCATCGGACACGTATGGTCATATGTGTGACCGTACGCAGTTACTCCCTCTCCGCACCGCAGGCCGGCGAGCAGAGCGTCTGGCGCATCCTCACCGCCAGGGGCTCGCTCGCCCGCCTGCTGGACTGGCCGCTCACCCTCGCGGCAGTGACGCTCACCACCCTCGGCACCCTGCTGGTTTACTCGGCCACCCGCAACCGCACCGACCTGAACAACGGTGAGCCCGAGTTCTTCCTGATGCGCCAGCTGCTCAACGTCGGCATCGCGCTGGCGCTGGCCGGCCTGATCGTCTGGTACGGCTACCTGCGGCTGCGGGCCGCCGTGCCCGTGCTCTACCTGGCCTGCGTGGCCCTCTCGCTGCTGGTGCTGAGTCCGCTGGGCGCCACGGTCAACGGCTCCCGCAGCTGGCTGCAACTGCCGGGTGGCTTCGCGTTCCAGCCGTCCGAGCTGCTGAAGATCGGGGTGATCCTCGCCATGGCGCTGCTGCTGGCGGCGCCCGGCGGCAACCAGCGGCGGCACGGCCCCGACGTCCGCACCGTGCTCCAGGCGCTGCTGGTGGTCACGGTGCCCGCGGTGCTGGTGATGCTGATGCCGGACGTGGGGCAGACCATGGTGCTGGCGGTGATCGCGCTGGGCGTGCTGGCCGCCGCCGGCACCGGCCGGGCCTGGTTGCTGGGCCTGGTGGGGCTCGGGGTGGCCGGGGCGATCACGGTCTGGCAGGTCGGGCTGCTGGACGAGTACCAGATCAACCGGTTCGCCGCGTTCGCCAACCCGGCCCTGGACCCGGCCGGTGTGGGGTACAACACCAACCAGGCCAGGATCGCCATCGGCTCCGGCGGGCTGACCGGGCAGGGGCTCTTCCACGGCAGTCAGACGCTGGGTCAGTTCGTGCCGGAGCAGCACACCGACTTCATCTTCACCGTGGCCGGCGAGGAACTCGGCTTCCTCGGCGCCGGCCTGGTCATCGCGCTGCTCGGGGTGGTGCTCTGGCGCGGCTGCCGGATCGCCGCCGAGGCGCCCGACCCGTACGGCACCATCGTGGCGGTCGGCATCGTGGCCTGGGTCGCCTTCCAGACCTTCCAGAACATGGGGATGGCGCTGGGAATCATGCCGGTGACGGGTCTTCCGCTGCCGTTCCTCTCCTACGGCGGTTCCTCGATGTTCGCCATCTGGATCGCCGTCGGACTGCTGCTCGCCATCCGGATTCGCTCACGTACCAGAATGTGACCGAACTCTTCGAGCTGGTGTTTTGCCGGCTACCCCCGGGCTGGTGATTCCGCCCACACCCGGGGCCGGCGAGGGGCGGCCGGCCATTCGGCGACTTACAGTCGTTCGAACCCCACCACGGAGGTTCCCCCGTATATGAAGCTCACCGTCGTCGGCTGTTCCGGGTCGTTCCCCTCAGCGGACTCGGCCTGCTCCAGCTACCTCGTCGAGGCCGAGGGCTACCGGCTGCTCCTCGACCTGGGCAATGGCGCCCTCGGCGAGCTACAGAAGTACTGCGGGCTGTACGACGTGGACGCCATCGCGCTCAGCCATCTCCACCCCGACCACTGCATCGACATGTGCGCCTACTTCGTCGCCCGCTACTACCGGCACGACGGCGGGCGGCCGGCGCCGGTCCCGGTCTACGGGCCGGCCGACACCGCGGCGCGGCTGACCACCGCCTACGGCGACGTGCCCGACGAGTCGGCGATGCGGGAGGTCTTCGACTTCCACACGCTGGGCGCGCCCGGCGCCCCCGACGTGCTCACCCTCGGCCCGTTCTCGGTCCGCACCGCCCGGGTGAACCACCCGGTGGAGACCTACGGCTTCCGGATCGAGCACGCCGGCGGCTCGCTCTGCTACTCGGGGGACACGGGCGACTGCGCCGAGCTGGCCCAACTCGCCGCCGGGGTTGACCTGTTCCTCTGCGAGGCGTCGTTCACCCACGGCAAGGAGCACGCGCCGGAGGTGCATCTCAACGGCCGGGAGGCCGGCGAGTGCGCGCAACGGGCCGGCGCCGAGCGGCTGGTGCTCACCCACATCCCGCCGTGGACCGAGGCCCAGGTGAGCCTCGGGGACGCCAAGGCCGCCTTCGACGGGCCGGTCGAGCTGGCCCGCCCGGGCGCCGTCTACGAGATCTGACGGCCCGGCAGCCGCCCCGGAATCCGGGGATCGTCGCTGGCTGGACGCCCTATAGGCTCCTTTCATGTCTCGCATCGACGGCCGGACGGCCGAACAGCTCCGCCCCGTGACCATCGAACGCGGTTGGAGCAAGCACGCCGAGGGTTCGGTACTGGTCTCCTTCGGCGACACCAAGGTCCTGTGCACCGCCAGCTTCACCGAGGGGGTGCCCCGCTGGCGCCGGGGCAGCGGCTCCGGCTGGGTCACCGCCGAGTACGCGATGCTGCCGCGGGCCACCAACACCCGGGGCGACCGCGAGGCGGTGCGCGGCAAGATCGGCGGCCGGACGCACGAGATCTCCCGGCTGATCGGCCGCTCGCTGCGCGCCGTCGTCGACTTCAAGGCGCTCGGCGAGAACACCGTGGTGCTGGACTGCGACGTCCTCCAGGCCGACGGCGGCACCCGCACCGCGGCCATCACCGGCGCCTATGTGGCACTGGCCGACGCGGTGTCCTGGGCCCGCCAGAAGAAGCTGGTCAAGGGCCGGAACGAGCCGCTGACCGGGCAGGTCGCCGCCGTCAGCGTGGGCATCGTGGACGGGCAGCCGCTGCTGGACCTGGCCTACACCGAGGACGTCCGGGCCGAGACCGACATGAACGTGGTCTGCACCGACGCCGGTACCTTTGTCGAGGTGCAGGGCACCGCCGAGGGCGCGCCGTTCCAACGGGCGGAGCTGGACGCCCTGTTGGACCTGGCCGCCGGCGGTTGCGCCGAGCTGGTCGCGGCCCAGCGTGCCGCCCTGGCCGCCGGGTAGGAAGCCCGTGGGGGCGGACGGGCCGCCCCGGGAGGGGGAGATGGTGAAGAGCATCCGGATGGCGCTGGCCGGCGGCGTGCTGGCGGCCACGGCCGCGCTCGGCGCGACCGCGTGCGACCCGCAACGGGCGGTGGACTGCGCCCGGTTGGCGCTTGAGGTGGGCGGCAGCGTGGACGACGTGGGCCGCGCCCTGGACTCGGAGGACCCGGCCGGGTTCACCGACGCGGCGGACGCCGCCCAGGAGGACCTCGGCGCGCTGCGCGACGACGTCTCCGACACCGACGTGCGGGCCGCCGCCGACTCGGTGGGCGAGGCCCTGGACAACCTGCGCGCGGTGGGCGACGGCGAGGTGCCGGACCTCTCGCCGCTCAACGACGCGATGGACGAGCTGACCTCGGCCTGCTCGCCGGGCTGACGCCCCCCACGCCCGGCCCGTGCCCGTCCCGGGTGCCGGCCGGGCGGCGGCGGGGTCGATAATCGGCGGCATGCACCGACTCGTTCTCGCCACCCGCAACGCCCACAAGGTCACCGAGCTGCGCGCCATCCTGGCCCAGGCCGGGATCACCCTCGAACTGCTCGGCGCCGACGCCTTTCCCGAGGTGCCGGACGTCAAGGAGACCGGGGTGACCTTCGCGGAGAACGCCCTGCTCAAGGCGCACGCCCTCGCCCGGGCCACCGGCCTGCCGGCGGTCGCCGACGACTCCGGGCTCTGCGTGGACGTGCTGGGCGGCGCGCCCGGCATCTTCTCCGCCCGCTGGGTCGGCCGGCACGGCGACGACCGGGCCAACCTGGAGCTGCTGCTGGCCCAGCTGGCCGACGTGCCGGACGCGCACCGCGGCGCCCACTTCGCGTGCGCCGCCGCGCTGGCGCTGCCGGACGGCACCGAGCGGGTCACCGAGGGCCGGCTGGCCGGCACCCTGCGCCGGGCGCCCAGCGGCGCCGGCGGCTTCGGCTACGACCCGATCCTCCAGCCGACCGGCTCCGACCGGACCTGCGCGGAGTTGACCCCCGACGAGAAGAACGCGATCAGCCACCGGGGCCTCGCCTTCCGCGCCCTGGCCCCGCTGGTCGGCGAGCTGGTCCCGAACGCCTGACCCCGCCGCCGGCCCGGGGCCGCGGCCCCGGGCCGGCCGGCTCAGCCGGCGTCCGTCAGATAGGCCGAGACGACCACGTTGGCCGCGTAGCCGCCGCCCGCCGGGTCGTAGGCGCCGCCACAGGTCAGCAGCCGCAACTCGGCCGCGCCCGGCGTGCGTTGACCGTAGACCCGGTCGGCGTCGAAGGCGTCCCGGTCCACCACATCGACGCCGTCCACGGTGAACACCGCCTCCCGCCCGTCGGCCCTGGCCACCCGCACCTCGTCGCCCGGCTCCGCCTCGGCCAGCTCGTGGAAGACCGCCGGCGCCCGCTCCGTGTCCAGGTGGCCGACCAGCACCGCCGCGCCCTCCGCGCCGGGCGGCACCCCGTCCGCGTACCAGGCGACCAGCTCCGGCGACTCGTACGGCGGCGGCTCCACCCCACCGTCCGCGTCCAGCCCGCGCGGCACCACCTCGGCGGCCACCCCGACGCTGGCCACCGTCACCGCCTCGGGCGCCGCCCGACCCGGCAACGGGGCGCGCGGCGGCGGCAGTTCGTCCTCCCGGACGGTCTCGGCCCGGCCCTCCCGCGGGCCGGTGTCCAGCCAGTTCGCCCCGGCACCGCCGGTCAGCTCCCGCGCCCACAGCCAGAGGCCGCACAGCAGCACGGCCCAGGCGACCAGCGAGGTCAGCGGACGGACGCCGGTGCTCACCGCCCGGCCCTGGTGCGCGACCGCAGCCAGCGCACCCCGGCCGTCGCCCCGGCGCCGGTCAGCAGCACCAGCCCGGCGGGGATCGTGTCGCCCCAGCTCACCGCCGGGTCCGCCGGGGCGGTCGCCAGGTCGGCGGTGCCCCCGCCGCCGGCCCGCACCGGGCCGGTCGGCCCGCTCCGGTGCTCTCCGCCGCCGTCCCCGTGGCACCGCTCGGCACCCTCGTCCCCCGGCCGCTCGGGGTGCCCCGGCTCATCGGGCCGCTCCGGCCGCTCCGGGCTTGTCGGGTCCTCGGAACGCCCGGGGTGCTCGGCCTGTCCCGGCCGTTCCGGCTTCTCCGGCCGTGCCGGCTGTTCGGGGGGCGCCGGCCGGTGCTGCTCCGGCTTCCGGTGCTCGGGGCCGCACCGGTCGCCGGCCCCGTGGTCGCGCTCCGCGCCGTCCGTCTCGCGCCCGGCGCCCCGGCCGGGCTCGCCGCGCTCACCGGGTTCGCCGAACGGGCGGACCGCGTCCGGGCTCGTGCTCGTCTCGCCCGTCGGGCCCGGGGACGACTCCGCGCCCGGGTCCGGGTCCGACCGCGGTGCTCGGCCGCCGCCCGCCCCGTCCTGCGCGGCGTCCCGCGTCCCGTCGCCCACCGACACCGTGCCGTGCAGCGCGCCCTCCGGCCGGCCACAGGTGACCTGGACGTCGTGCTCGCCCACCCGGGCGTCGCGTTCGATGTCGGCCTCGCCGACCAGCCCGGTGCCGGCCACGTTCGGCGTCAGCCGCACCGGCTGGGTGAAGGCCGGCGAGACGGCCGTGCCGCCCGTCGTCCCGGCACAGCCGGGAACCAGCAGCCCGACGCCCTCGCCCGGCAGCGGCGCCACCGGCGTGACCAACACCGCGTCACCGGCCGGTGGGCGGTCGGCCGCCAGGGCCTGGCCGGGGCCGACCGCGGCCGCCACGGTCGCCGCCGCGCACAGTACGAGGGTGAGAGAGCGGGAGATGCCCATGTCCAACCTCCGGGGTGGCTACCCGTCGAAGGTCTCCCGGCGCGCGGCCCGCCGCATCCGCTGCCGCCCGCGCTTGGGCCGGTCGGGGGAGAACCCCGGCCGGCCCGCGGGGGGCGGACGGTCAGATCCGGTCCACCAGGTCGGCGATGGAGTCCACCACCACCGACGGGGTGAACGGGAAGCGGTCCACGTCCGACCGCTCGGTCAGCCCGGTCAGCACCAGGAAGGTCTCCATCCCGGCCTCCAGGCCGGCCAGCACGTCGGTGTCCATCCGGTCGCCGACCATCGCGCTGGTCTCCGAGTGCGCGCCGATCATGTTCAGCCCGGTCCGCATCATCAACGGGTTGGGCTTGCCCACGAAGTACGGCTCCCGGCCGGTCGCCTTGGTGATCAGCGCGGCCACCGAGCCGGTCGCCGGCAGCGCGCCCTCGGCCGAAGGGCCGGTGTGGTCCGGGTTGGTGGCGATGAACCGGGCGCCCCCGTTGATCAGCCGGATCGCCTTGGTCAGCGCCTCGAAGCTGTAGGTGCGGGTCTCGCCCAGCACCACGTAGTCCGGCGAGACGTCGCTCAGCACGTAGCCCACGTCGTGCAGCGCCGTGGTCAGCCCGGCCTCGCCGATCACGTAGGCGGAGCCGCCGGGCCGCTGGCTGTCCAGGAACTGGGCGGTCGCCAGCGCCGACGTCCAGATGGCGTCCACCGGGACGTCCAGACCCATTCGGGCCAGCCGGGCGTGCAGGTCACGCCGGGTGTAGATGGAGTTGTTGGTGAGCACCAGGAACGGCATCCCGGACTCCCGGAGCCGCTTGAGGAACTCCTCGGCGCCCGGGATCGGCACTCCCTCGTGGATGAGTACCCCATCCATGTCGGTCAGCCAGGACTTGATCGGCTTACGCTCTGCCACGGCACACGGCTCCTTCAGATCCTCGGATCGCTCAGACGTCCAGGTCCTTGATCAGCTTGGCCACGTGCCCCGTGGCCCTGACGTTGTACAGCGCCCGGGCGACCCGGCCGTCCTCGTCCACCACGAAGGTGGACCTGATGACCCCGGTGACGGTCTTGCCGTAGAGCTTCTTCTCGCCGAACGCGCCGTAGGCGGTGAGCGTCTCCTTGTCCGGATCGCTGACCAGGGTGACCCGGAGGTCCTCCTTGGTACGGAACTTGGCGAGCTTCTCCGGCTTGTCGGGGGAGACACCGATCACGTCGTACCCGGCCTCGGCCAGCAGCTCCAGGTTGTCCGTGAAGTCGCACGCCTGCTTGGTGCAGCCGGGGGTGAGCGCGGCGGGGTAGAAGTACACGATGACCTTGCGGCCCGCGTGGTCGGCCAGCGACACGGGCCGGCCGTCGGCGTCGGGAAGGGTGAACGCGGGGGCCGCGTCCCCGGGTTGCAGACGCACGCTCATCGCGATGCTCCTTAGCGCTCGGTTTCTCGTCGTACCGGGGTGTTTCTCAGGGATTGTGCGCCACCCAGCCTAATCGGGGTATCCGACGGGCATCGCCACGGTGGAGCTGACACACTGTGCCGTAACCCCACAACCGTTTACCCCGTGTGGACGATGGAGGCATCGACGTGCCGGAAGCAGCCAGGACAACCGCGGAGATCGAGGAGCGGATCGCCCGCCGGCGGGAGCGCCTCGCGGTGACGCTCGACGAGATCGCGGTCCGGGTGCACCCCAGTACCATCGTCGGGGACGTCAAGGCCAGGGCGGCCGGCGCGGTGGACCGCACGGCGGGCCGGGCGGCGGTGGCCGTCACCCGCACCGTGGACGGCGTCCGCGCCCAGCTGGTCTCCGCCGAGGGCGGCCCCCGGCTGGACCGGGTGCTCCCGGTCGCCGCGTTGGCCGTGGCCGTCACCGGGCTGCTGGTGCTCTCCTCGCGACGCCGACGCCGGTAGGCAGCCGAGCCGGCCCCTGAGATACGGTCGTCCCGTGAGTTCCCATCCCACCCACGACAAGCTGCCCATCCGCATGCTGCACGACCGCGTGTTGGTCAAGGCGGAGAACGCCGAGGGCGAGCGCCGGTCCACCGGCGGCATCGTCATCCCGGCCACCGCCCAGGTCGGCCGCCGGCTCAGCTGGGCCGAGGTGGTCGCCGTCGGGCAGAACGTGCGCACCGTCGAGCCGAACGACCGGGTGCTCTACGACCCCGAGGACCTCGCCGAGGTCGAGGTGCGGGGCGTGACGTACATCCTGATGCGGGAGCGCGACGTGCACGCGGTGGCCGCCGAGCGGCTGGAGGGCTCGGACGACTCCACCGGGCTCTACCTGTGACGACGCTCCACCTGTGACGACCCGCGGCGACCCGTACTGATCTCCGTCGACCCCGGTTGACGCCAGGCCGTCGCCCCCGGCTCAGCCGCCGGGTGCGGCGGCCTCGTCGTGGGCGCCCGCCGGCGCGGCGGCCTCGACCGGCGCGGCCGCTCCGGCGCCTTCCGCCGGTGCGGCGGGCTCGGCCGGCTCCGCCGGGCCCGGGGGCGCGTTGTCCGTGCTGTCGGACGGGCCGGGCGCCGACTCGGACGAGCCCGATGAGCCGGGGGCGTCCGGAGACGTCGGCGACTCCGGGGACTCCGGTCCAAAGGACGTGCCGCCGTCGGGCGAGCCGGACTCGGCCGGGGAGCCGGACTCCGGTGACGCGCTGGACTCCGGGGCGTCGCTCTCCCCGCCGTCCTCGCTCTCCCCGCCGTCCTGGTCCTCGTCCCCGTCCTCGCCCTCGCCCTCGCCCTCCAGGTCCCCGTCGCTGTGCTCGCGGCGCTCCGGCTGCCGCAGGTCGAAGTCGGTGACCGGCTGCCCCTCCAGCGCCTCCCTGGTGTACTGGCCCCAGATCCGGGCCGGGAAGCCGCCGCCGCTGATCCGTTCCTGCCCGGCCGCCCCGTACAGCTCGCGCTGCACCCCGGTCTCCGGGTCCTGCCCGAAGATCGCGACCACGGTGGCCAGTTCGGGTGTGAAGCCGGCGAACCAGGCGGCCCGGTCGGCCTCCGCCGTGCCGGTCTTGCCGGCCGCCGGCCGGCCGGCGCTGCCGGCGGCGGTGCCGGTGCCGCCGCGCACCACCGCCTCCAGCATCGCGGTGGCGCCGTCGGCCGCCTCCCGGGAGATCACCTGGCGGGGCTCCGACTCCGGCAGGTCCAGCGACTCGCCGTCCTTGACCACCTCGGTGACCAGCACCACCGGCCGGTGCTCCCCGTGCCGGGCCAGGGTCGCGTAGGCGCCGGCCATGTCGAGGGTGCTGGGGGTGGCGGTGCCCAGCGAGATGGAGGCGTCGGCCTCGGTCAGCCCGGGCGTCTCGGCCGGCAGCCCCAGCGCCACCGCGGTGTCCCGCACCAGCTCCGGGCCGACGTCCACGCCCATCTGCGCGAACACCGCGTTGATGGACTTGTCCATGCCCTCGCTGACCTTGACGGTGCCGTAGTCGCGGTTCTGCTCGTTCTCCGGTGACCAGCCGGTGCCCTGGCCGCTGCGGCTGACCACCTCACGGCCGCTGTCGCCCTCGTACTCGGTGCTCGGGCCGATCAGCTCGCCGTCCCGGGTGCGGGAGTCGTGCTCCAGCGCCGCCGCGTAGACGAACGGCTTGAAGGTGGAGGCCGCCTGGTAGTCCCGCCGGGTGGCGTTGTTCACGTACTGGTCGATGTAGTCCCGTCCGCCGTACATGGCGACCACGTGCCCGCTCTCGGTGTCCACCGAGGTGGCCCCGGCGCGCACCCAGGAGTCCTGCTCGCGCTCCTCGTTGAGCGCGGTCTCCAACTGCGCCTCGACCGCCTCGGTCAGCGCCCGCTGCCGGTCCGGCTCGATGGTGGTGGTGATCCGGTAGCCGCCCTGGGCCAGTTGGTCGTCGTCGGCGATGCCGTGCTCGGCGAGGTACTGCCGGGTGGCCTCCACCAGGTAGCCGCGTTCGCCGCCCAGCCCGGCGGAGACGTTGCCCTCGTTCGGCTCGGGGAACTCCAGCTCCGCCCGCCGCCCCTCGTCCAGCCAGCCTTCGGAGACCATCCCGTCCAGCACGTACTCCCAACGGGCCACCGCCCGGTCCCGGCTCTGTGGGTTGGCCCGCACGTCGTAGGCGTTGGGGGAGTTGAGCAGCGCCGCCAGGTAGGCGCCCTCGGCCTCGGTCAGCTCCTTGGCCGGCTTGCCGTAGTAGGCGTGCGCGGCGGCCTGCACGCCGTAGGCGTTGCGGCCGAAGTAGCTGGTGTTGAGGTAGCCCTCCAGGATCTCGTCCTTGCTCACCTCGCGGTCCAGCTTGACCGCGATGAACAGCTCCTTGACCTTGCGGGTGACGGTCTGCCGCTGGTCCAGGTAGTAGTTCTTCACGTACTGCTGGGTGATGGTGGAGCCGGACTGCCGGCCGCCGCCGCGCAGCATGTTCCAGCCGGCCCGCATCATCGCCGAGAAGTCCACCGGCGGGGCGTGGTAGAAGTCGCGGTCCTCGGCCGCCAGCACCGCGTTCCGCACGTGCTCCGGCACCTCGTCCAGCGGCACGTTCTCCCGGTCGATCTCGCCCACCCGGGCCAGTTGGCTGCCGTCGGCGTAGAGGAAGACGTTGCTCTGCGCGGCGGCGGCCGACTTGGGCTCCGGGATGTCCACCAGCAGGTAGCCGGCGAGCACCGAGCCCAGCACGGCGACCAGCGTCACGGCGGCGGCCACCAGGGTGACCCGCCAGGTCGGCAGCAGCCGGCGCCAGCCGGTGCGCCGCGGGCGCGGCGGCAGCGCCGGGCGCGCGGCCCAGCCGGGCCACCGGCGGGACGGGGGCGCGGCGGCCTGGCCGGCGGGCGCGCCCGCCGGCGGGTCGGCGGGGGTGTCGCCGGGGGTGCCGGCGCGGCCGGCGGGCGGCTCGTCGGAGGGATCGTCGCTGCTGCTGGGCGGGCTTGCGTCGCTCATCGGGGCCCTCGTCGCGACCTGGTCGCGGTGCGTCGGCGGTACGTTTATCTGCCTTGGAGTTAACACTGTCGCACCGTGCGTAACGCAATCCCGGCGTCACCGGCTCCGCCGGCGCGTCCGCTGTCCCCCAGACGGGGGCGCGCGGGTGCGCTGCGCGGCGCAACGGCGCCGCCCGAGGCACGTCGGGGTGCGCCGGGGGCGCCCGGGGCCGGCGGTCGGCTCAGAGGGCCTGGGCCGAGGTGTCGTGGTCGGCCAGGGTGGTGAGGTCCACCGCCTGGGCCATGGCCTGGAAGCCGTGGTCGTTGGGGTGCAGCCCGTCGCCCGAGTCGAAGGCGGCCAGCATCAGGTGCGGGGCCGCCGGATCGTGCAGCGCCGCGTCGAAGTCCACCACCGCGTCGAAGATGCCGGCCGTCCTGATCTGCTCGTTCACCTGCTGCCGCAGCTGCTCCAACTCCGGCGTCCAGCCGCGGTGTCCGCCGAACGGGGCCAGCGTGGCGCCCAGCACCCGCAGTCCCTCCGCCCTGGACTCCTCGGCCAGCTGGTTCAGGCCGTGCACGATCAGCCGCGCGTCGCTGGCCCGCGGCTCCAACAGCAGGTCGTTGACGCCCAGCTGCACCACCACCGCGCTGACACCCGGCTGGTGCAGCACGTCGCTGTGCAGCCGGCTCAGCCCGCTGGCGCCGTTGAAGAGCCGGTCGGGGGCGCCGTCCCGGAGCAGCCGGTTCCCGCTGATGCCCTGGTTGAGCACCGCCATGTGGGGCGCGTCCGGCTCCTCGCGCAGCCGCGCCGCCAGGAAGTCCGTCCAGCGGCGGTTGGCGCCCGGCGTCGAGGTGATGCCGTCGGTCAGCGAGTCGCCCAGCGCCACCACGGCGCCGTCGCTCGCCGACGTGAAGACCTGCACCCCGGTCAGGTAGCGCCAGACGTCGCCGGCGTGGGTGAAGCCGGCGCCGGAGAGCTGGCTGCTCTGGTCACCCCTGGCGAGGTAGTTGGGCTGCTGCGCCATCCGGTGGTAGGTGACCGGCCCGGTCGCGTCCGGGGTGTAGAGGGAGACCAACAGGTCGGCGGCGGGCGGCAGGTCGAGCGGGACGGCGTCGGAGAGCACCGAGCCGCCGGCCGGGATGGTGACGGCGGTGCCGTCGCCGAACGTCACCCGGTGCATGGTGCCCTCGTGCGCGGTCGGGCCGCCGAGCGCGGAGGGCAGCGCGACGGTGACGTGGGTGAAGGTGACCGGGCGGCTGCCGTACCGGTTGGACAGCTCGACCCGCACCCCGCTGCCGCCGACGGAGGTGCGCACCACGTTTCTGATCGTCTGGCCGCCCAGGCCGTCCCTGGTGCCGGGCTCGGCGCCGGACGGGGACGCCGACCAGGTGCCCACCCACTCGCCGCGGGCCGCCGGCACCACCTCCGGCGCCGGCTGTTGCGCCGCGACCTCCACGCGTTCCCCCCGCCCCGTGCCGATGGCCAGGGCGATCCCGAGCAGTACCACAAGCAAAGCGGCGAGCAGGCCGAACGCCCCTCGCTTACTGACCACACCCACCCGTCGATGATCCCACGGCTCACTCGACCGGGTGCACCGGCCGGGGTGCGGCCGGGTGCGCCGGCGGGAACCGGCGCCCGGTTCGCCCGCCCGGCGGCGGGTCGGGGGATGATCGGGACGGGAACGCCGCGCGGGGCGCGGGTCGTTGCCAACGGCGAACGCGGAGGGAGTGGAAGGCGATGCGGACCAAGGGCCTCACCGGGAGGGCCGGGGACGCCGTGGCGACGGGTCCCGGCGCGCTCACCGCGGCCGACGAGCTGAAACGACGCGGGCTGCGGCGGATGAAGGGGGTCGCCACCGGGCTGCTGGTGGTGGTCGCCGTCGTCTACGCGCTGGCCACCTGGGCCGAGCACAGCGGTGCCGGGCCGTGGGCCGGCTACGTGGCGGCGGCCGCCGAGGCCGGGATGGTGGGCGCGCTGGCCGACTGGTTCGCGGTGACGGCGCTCTTCCGCCGGCCGCTCGGGCTGCCCATCCCGCACACCGCGATCATCCCCACCAAGAAGGACCAACTGGGCCAGTCTCTGGGCGAGTTCGTCGGGGAGAACTTCCTCGCCGAGCAGGTGGTCAGGGACCGGCTGCGCTCGGTGGCGCTGGCCCGGCGGGTGGGGGAGTGGCTCGCCCAGCCGGAGAACGCCGACCGGGTCACCGCCGAGTTGGGCACGGCGGTGCGCGGCGGGCTGCGGGTGCTGCGGGACGCGGACGTCCAGGCGGTGCTGGCCGAGTCGATCACCCGGCGGGCCGGCGCCACCGAGATCGCCCCGACGCTGGGCCGGCTGCTGGAGCGGACCATCGCCGACGAGGGGCACCGGCGGCTGGTCGACCTGGTGTTGGAGGCCTCACACAGCTGGCTGACCACGCACCGGGACGCGGTGCTCGACGCGGTCGCCGACGGCGCCCCCGGTTGGACGCCCAGGTTCGTGGACCGGCGGGTCGGCGAGCGGGTCTACCGCGAGCTGCTGCGCTTCGTCACCGAGGCCAGCCAGCAGCCGGACCACCCGGCGCGGGCCACCGTGGACCGCTTCCTGACCGACTTCGCGCAGCAGTTGCAGCACGACGCGGAGACCAGGCAGCGGGTGGAGCGGCTCAAGAGCGACCTGATCAACCGGCCCGAGGTGCAGGAGCTGATCGGCTCCGCGTGGGAGGCGCTGCGCGGCATGATCGTGGCCGCCGCGGAGGACGAGCGCAGCGCGCTGCGGCTGCGGGCCAGGGCCGCGGTGCTCAGCACCGGCGGGCGGCTGGCCGCGGACGCCGCGCTGCGGGACAAGCTGGACGGCTGGGTCGCGGACGCCGTGGTCCACGTGGTCAGCGGGTACCGGGGCGAGATCACCTCGCTGATCACCGACACCATCGCCGCCTGGGACGCGCCGACCACCTCGCGCAAGATCGAGCTGCACATCGGGCGGGACCTCCAGTTCATCCGGCTCAACGGCACGGTGATCGGGGCCCTCGCCGGGCTGGTGATCCACGCCACGACCCAGGCGCTGGGCGGCTGACCGGCCCGCCGGGCCACGGCCTTCGTCGCGGAACGGCCAGGCCGGGAGGGGCTGTCGTAGAATCGCCGGCACGAGCGGCCGTGATGGAACTGGCAGTCATGCTGGGTTTAGGTCCCAGTGCGCTTCACGCGCGTGAGGGTTCGAATCCCTCCGGCCGCACCACCCGGTGGTTCACCAACGCACAGGCCCCCGGCGCCCGTTGACGGAACGGGTGCCGGGGGCCTGGGGCGTCTCGGCCCCGGTGGGGGAGCGGCTCAGTCGAGCAGCTCCGCCTCCAGGCTGATCGGGGCGCCGGCCAGCGCCTTGCTCACCGGGCAGTTCTCCTTGGCGGTGGTGGCCGCCTCCTGGAAGCCCTCGGCGGTCAGGCCGGGGACCCGGGCGCGGACCTTCAGCACGATGCCGGTGATGCCCTGGCCCGGCTGGAAGGTGACGTCGGCCGAGGTCTCCACCGACTCCGGCGGGGTGCCGGCGCCGGCCAGGCCGTGCGAGAGGGCCATCGAGAAGCACGCCGAGTGCGCGGCGGCGATCAGTTCCTCGGGGCTGGTCCGCCCGTCGGGGGCCTCCGCGCGGGAGGGCCAGGTGAGGTCGAAGGTGCCGAGCCCGGACGAGTCCAGGTTCACCTTGCCGGCCCCCTCCATCAGGGAGCCTTCCCAGTTGGTCGTCGCGGTGCGTGTGGTTGCCATGGGCGATCCTCCCGAGGGGAAAAACCTGAGTACGGGTCGCCTACACGCTATCGCTGCGCGGCACCCCCCGAACAACACCGCCCGGCTGAACGCCTCGCGGCGCGAGGGGACGTCCGGCCGCCGGTCGCCGGGGTGGCGGGTGCAGACTGGGGATGTGTGGCCCGGGTCCGGTAGGTGGGCGTGGGCCGGTCGATGGGGAAGGTGGTGTGCGGCGGTGTCCGTGGTGAAGATCAACGTGCTGGAGGTTCCGGCCGACCAACGCGCCGAGCTGGAGCGCCGGTTCGCCGGGCGGGCCGGGATGGTGGAGAGCCAGGACGGCTTCGAGTGGTTCGAGCTGCTGCGGCCGGTGGAGGGGACGGACCGGTATCTGGTCTACACCCGCTGGCGGAGCGAGGAGGACTACCGGGCGTGGGCCGAGGGCTCCATGCGCCAGGCCCACGGCGCCGCCGGCGGCGACGGCGCCCCGCGCAAGCCGGCCGCGACCGGCTCCGAGCTGTGGTCCCTTGAGGTCGTCCAACAGACCGGCCCCGCCAACTGACCCCCGCGGCCCGGCCCGCCGGGGCGGCCGGGCCCCGGGCCGCGGAGGTCAGATGCTCAGGGAGAGGAGGGCCGTGGCGGCCTGGCGGTTGAGTTCCTCGGCGGCGTGCCGGAGGCGGTGGGCCTGGCCGACGGGCAGGGACAGGGCGAGGCAGCCGACCGTGGAGCCGGCGGTCAGCGGGACCGCCGCGCACAGCGTGCCCACCGCGTACTCCTGGAAGTCCAGCATCGGCATGGTGGGCGGCTGCCGCTCCAGCGTGCTGAGCAGCACCCGCCGGTCGGTGATGGTGCGGGAGGTGAGCCGGGCCGCGCGGTGGCGGGCCAGGTGGTCCTGCCGGCCGTCGTGGTCGAGCTGGCTCAGCAGGCACTTGCCGATGGCGGTGGCGTGCGCGGCGGACCTGAAGTCGACCCACTCGTTGACCACGGGGGCCTGCGGGGTGTCGGAGGTGCGCGGCACCTCCAGCTCGCCGTCCTGGTAACGGGCCAGGTAGACGGGGGCGTTGAGGGAGTCGCGGAGCGCGTCGAGGGCGGCCTGGAGCCGCTCGTCGCGGAACCGCCGGCGGCCGGACTCGCCGTTGGCGCCGGCGCCGTTTCCGCCGCCGCCGAGCAGCAGCAGCGTGTGGCCCGGGACGTAGACGCCGGCGACCGGCTCGTCCACATAGCCCTCGGCGAGCAACATCCGCAGCAGGTGGGCCTGTTGGTCCGGCGGTAGGCCGGTGGCCTGGGCCAGCTCCTCCGGGCGTATCCCGTCCGGGTGGCCGGCGATCACCTCCAGCACCCGCAGGGCGTATCGCACCGAGTGGAACGGAGCCGTGCGCCCGGACGTGTGTGCCACTTCGTCCTCCTGCCAGCGTTCACGAGGCCACGCGCCGGGGGAGCGCGGTGGGTCAGCGCCTACCAGCGTAGCGAGAACGCCCCGGGCGGCGCGCCGGTTCGCGGCGAAGGACCACCCCACCGGGTCGGGCCCGGTGGGGTGGCGGTCCGGCCGGTCAGAGCACCGTGGAGAGGAACTCCTTGGTGCGGTCGTGCTCGGGCTCGCTGAAGATCTTGTCCGGCGGGCCGGACTCCACGATCTTGCCCTGGTCGAACATCAGCACCGAGTCGGAGATGTCGCGGGCGAAGGACATCTCGTGGGTGACGACCAGCATGGTGATGTCGGTGGACAGCGCGATGTCCCGCAGCACGTCCAGCACGCCGGCCACCAGCTCCGGGTCGAGCGCCGAGGTGACCTCGTCGAGCAGCAGCACCTGGGGCCGCATCGCCAACGCGCGGGCGATCGCGACGCGTTGCTGCTGGCCGCCGGAGAGCTGGCTGGGGTACTTGTCCAGCTGTTCGGTGAGGCCGACCAGTTCGATGAGTTCCTTGGCACGCTCGGCGGCCTCGTCCTTGGAGAGGCCCAGCACGTGCACCGGGGCCTCCATCACGTTGCGCAGCACCCGCATGTTGGGGAAGAGGTTGAAGTGCTGGAAGACCATGCCGATCTTCTTGCGCACCTCGCGCACGTGCTTCTCGCCCGGCTTGACGAGCTTGCCGCCGCGTTCCTCGTGGGTGAGGTACTGCCCGTCGACGGTGATGGTGCCCTCCTCCGGGGTGAGGAGGGTCATCAGCAGCCGCAGGATGGTGGTCTTGCCGGAGCCGGACGGGCCGATCAGGGTGACGTGCTTCCCGGTGTTGACCGAGAAGTCGAGCTGGTCGAGGACGGTCACCTCGCCGAAGCGCTTGGTGACCTTGTCGAATCTGACCAGCTCCGTCCCGTTGGCGCGGCAGGTTGAGGCGTCGTCCACGGTGTTCTCCACGGTGCTGCCCGCGGGCTTCTCGGCCGCGGGGTCGGCGGTCTGCTCCGCCGCGTTGTCGGCGGGCTGGTCAGCGGGGTTTTCAGCTGGTGAGGGCAAGACGACGCTCCAGAACTCGGATCAGCAGAGAGGCCGGGTAGGCGATGACCAGGAAGGCGATGCCGACGATGGTGTAGGCCTCGGTGGTGAAGGTGGTGTCGCTGAAGTTCCTGGCCTCGCCGAGCATCTCCATCGCCCCGATGACCGCGATCATGGGCGAGTCCTTCAGCATCGAGATGACGTAGTTGCCGAGCGCCGGCACCACCCGGCGGATGGCCTGCGGCAGGATCACGGCGAGCCAGGTGCGGCCGCGCGGCAGGCTGAGCGCCGTGGCCGCCTCCCACTGTCCGACCGGCACGCCGCCGATCCCGGCCCGGTAGACCTCGGCCGTGTAGGTGGAGTAGTGCAGGCCCAGCGCGATGATGCCGGTGGTCAGCGCCGACATCGACGGGCCCCACTCGGGCACCACGTAGTAGAGGAAGAACAGCTGCACCAGCAGCGGCGTGTTCCGCACGAACTCGGTGAAGCCCGTCACCGGCCAGCGGATCCAGGCATGCTTGGAGCGTTGCGCCATGGCCCAGACCAGCCCGAGCGCGAACGCGATCAGGCTGCCGATGGCCAGCGCCTGCAGGGTGACGACCAGCCCGTCCCAGAAGGACGGCATGAAGTCGCTGACGACGTCCCAGTCCCAGTTCACTTGGCCGCACCCCCGGCGGTCAGCGCGCCCGAGCCCTCACCGGCGTTCTCCCGGACGGAGAGCTTCGCCAGCAGGCCGCCGCGCGGTTGCGGCTTTCCGACGCCGGCGTTGGCGCGTCGTTCCAGCACCCGCATGCCCCGGGTCATCACGAAGGCGAGCACGAAGTAGAGCACCAGCAGCAGCGTGTAGACGGGGGCGGACTCGTTGGAGCCGAGCCGCACCAGGTTGCCCGCGTAGGCCATGTCGGCCACGGTGATCACGGACACCAGCGCGGTGCCCTTGAGCAGCTCGATCAGCAGGTTGTTGAACGGCGGGATCATCTCCGGCCAGGCCTGCGGGATCTCGATCCGCCGCAGCCGCTGCCACCGGGTGAAGCTCAACGCGATCCCCGCCTCGCGCTGCCCTTCGGGTACGGCGGCCAGCGCGCCCCTGACCACCTCGGAGCCGTACGCCCCGTAGGTCAGGCCGAGCGCCACCACGCCGGCGAACATCGGCACCAGTCGCCACTCCAGCAGCAGGGGCAGCGAGAAGACCAGCCAGAACATCAGGACCAGCGAGGACATGCCCCGGAAGACCTCGAAGTAGCAGCCGGCCAGGAAGCGCACGATCCACAGCCGGGAGGTGCGCAGGACGCCGATCGCGAAGGCGACGACCACGCCCAGCAGGGCGCTGTAGACCGTCACCTGGATGGTGATCCAGATGCCGGGAAGGAAGTAGTTGGTGAACATCCCCTCGGTCATCATCAGCACAGCTCCTCAGCGGTGAGTTCGGTCATCTCCGCCTCGGTGAAGCCGAAGGGCGCCATGATCTCCAGCAGCTCGCCGCTGCCCTTCATCTCGTGCAGCTTCTCGTTGAACGCGTCCCTGAGGTTGCCCTCCGAGAGACGGAAGGCGAAGCCGCCGGCGCCGTAGGCCGGCTCGCCGTTGACGATCGGCACGAAGGCCTCGGTGGCCTCCACCCGGCTGTTGCCCTCGACCGTCCCGGTCACCGTGAGGTTGGTGCCGGCGAAGGCGTCGGCCCGGCCCTGGGAGACCGCGTCCAGGCCGGCGACCTGGTCGGGGAGGATCATCAGCCGGCTCTCCGGCACGCCGGCGGCCAGCGCGTAGTCGATCTCGGCGTACGCCTGGCCGGTGGCCAGGGTGAGGCCCTGCTCGGCGATGTCCTCGTAGCGGGTGATGCCGTTCGGGTTGCCCGCCGGGACGATGAAGGAGTCCGGCATCTGGTACTCGGGGTCCGCGAAGAGGACCTGCGCGCAGCGCTCCGGCATGATGTACATGCCGGCCGAGACCACGTCGAAGACCTGGGCCTTCAGCCCGGGGATCAGCGCGCTGAAGTCGACCGGCACGGGTTCCACGTTGTCCACGCCGAGGCGGCCGAAAATCACCTTGGCGATCTCCGGGGCCGTCCCGGTGGGTTCCCCCTCGTCGTTGATGTACCCGTAGGGGCGTTCGCTGGCGATGCCCAGCTTCACGGTCCCCCGGTCGCGTAGTCGCTCCAGCAGATCGCCCCCCTCTTCCTTTCCTTCGGCGGGCACCCGGCCGCAGCCGGCGGCCGCGAGGCCGCCGAACACCGCCAGTCCCGTCAGCAGGGAACGGCGGCTGAGTCCGGTGCCGCGGCGCCCGTTGGTTGGAAACTCTCTCTCTGGTGGAGCCATGGCGGCGCGGCTACCCAGACTCACGCCTTCCATGCGGGTCTTTTCGTGTGCTAGCTCTCGTCAAGGAGAGGTTTAGGCCGTCTCGGTGGACGCTTCGGTGGTTTTCCCGGCGGCAGCGGCGGCCGTCGCCGCGTCCCGCCGGTCCAGCGCCCGGCCCCGCAGGGTGAGCATCACGGCGGCGGTGGCGGCGGCCAGCAGCGAGGCGACCAGGACGGCCGCCTTGACGTGCTCGGTCAGCGTCGGGTCGTCGGCGAAGGCCAGCTCGGCGATGAGCAGCGACACGGTGAAGCCGATGCCGGCCAGCAGCGCGACGCCGGTCACGTCCGGCCAGCCCAGCTGGGGGTTGAGCCGGGCGCGGGTGAAGCGGACCATGAGATACGTCGCGCCGAGGACGCCGACCAGCTTGCCGAGGAAGAGGCCGAGCACCACGCCCAGCGCCTCCGGCTCGCCGGCCATCTCGCCGAGGGTCGAGGGCGAGACGGGCACCCCGGCCGCGAAGAAGGCGAAGACCGGCACCGCGAACCCGGCGGACACCGGGTGGACCAGGTGCCCGACGTGCTCGGCCGGGGTCTCGTCCTCGTCGTCCCCGGGGGTGGCCCGCAGCAGCAGGCCGAGGGCGACGCCGGCGATGGTGGCGTGCACCCCGCTGTGGTACATCAGCACCCAGACCGCGGCGGCCAGCGGCAGGTACCACCACCAGCCGCGCACCCCGCGGCCGTGCAGCAGGCGGAAGAGCACCAGGCCGGCGACCGCGCCGGCCAGCGCCGCGAGGTCCACGCCGGAGGTGAAGAAGACGGCGATCACCAGGATGGCGATCAGGTCGTCGACGATCGCCAGGGTGAGCAGGAAAACCCGCAGTGCGCTCGGCAGCCGCCGGCCGACCACCGCGAGCACGCCGAGCGCGAACGCGATGTCGGTGGCCATCGGCACCGCCCAGCCGTCCGTGCCACCCCCCTGTGACACCGCCCACACCAGGTAGAACAGCGCCGGGGTGAGCATGCCGCCGATGGCGGCGACCACCGGCAGCGCGGCGGCGGCCGGCCGGCGCAGCTCGCCGACGGTCAGCTCGCGCTTCAGCTCGGTGCCGGCGACGAAGAAGAAGATCGCCAGCAGCCCGTCCGAGGCCCAGTGCCCCACCGACAGGTCCAGGCCCAGGAACGGGATCGCCAGGTGGTGGTCGCGCAGTGATTCGTAGCCGTCCCCCCACGGGGAGTTGACCAGCACCAGGGCCAGGGTGGCGGCGATCAGCAGCAGCAGGCCGCCGGTGACCTCCAGGCGCAGGAACTCGGCGACGGAGCGCCGGTCCCGGTCGCGGAGGGTGAGCTTCTTCGCGGCTTTCGGCAGCTTCTGGGGCAGGCTGGGCGGGGTCATCGGGATCCTCCCTGGTACGGCGAACGACGTCACGGACAGCTCGCCGACCAGACTTCCCGGCACACCCAAGGCGCCCGGACGATCGTGCACCGATCGTCTCTTGACGCGCTCTTGACGCCCACCGTACCCCGCCGTCCTCCGGCGGAACCCTCAGGTCAGCCAGGGGTCGGCCGGCGGCGGTCGGGCGCCGCCCCGGGCGGGAGGGCCCGGCGGGACGGCCCCGGGCGGGAGGCCCGGGTCAGGTCAGCTCGGCGAACGACTCCACGGCCGAGGTGCGCCCGGTGACCACGATCACGTCCCCCGGCCGCACCTCGGTCTCGGCGGTGGCGTGGGTGAACTGCTCGCCGGGGCGCTTGACGCCGACCACCGTCACGCCGTGCCGGGCCCGCACCCCGGACTCGCGCAGCGGCATCCCGGTGACGGACTCCGGGGCGACGGTCTTGACCAGGGCGTAGTCGTCGTCGAACTCGATGAAGTTCAGCATCCGGCCGGTCACCAGGTGGGCCACCCGTTCGCCCATCTCGTGCTCCGGCAGGATCACGTGGTGGGCGCCCAGCCGTTCCAGGATCTTGCCGTGCTGGCGGCTGATCGCCTTGGCCCACAGGTTGGGCACGCCGGCCTCCAGCAGGTTGGAGGTGGTGAGGATGCTGGCCTCCACGTGGGAGCCGATCGCGACCACCGCGCGCGGGAACTCGTGCAGGGCCAGCTGTCCGAGCACCTCCTCGTCGGTGGCGTCGGCGAGCACCACCTGGGTCAGGGTGTCGCGGTGCTGCTGCACCAGCCGTTCGTCGGAGTCGATGCCGAGCACCTCCCAGCCGCGTCGCATCAGCTCCTCGGCCAGCGAGGTGCCGAACCGGCCCAGGCCGATCACGGCGATCCGCTGGTCGTGGCCGGTCTCGGCGGTCCCGTGCGGCATCGTCGGGTGCTTGCCGCGCCGGCGGCGCATGGCGTGCAGCTGTGAACTCATCGGCGTTCCCCTCGTTTCCCCTCGTTCCCGCTGGTCTTCCCGTTGTTGTCCGGGTGGTGCCCGCTCGCGCCCACTCGGGCCGTCCGGCCGTGGGCGGCCGGGGCCGGGCGGGTTCCTCGGTCAGCCAATGATCGGCCGCTCCTGCGGCAGCCGGTAGCGCTGTTCCCGCACCCGCATCGCCAGCGCGGAGACCAGGATGATCGGACCGACCCGGCCGACGAACATCAGCCCCATGATGATCCACTGGGCCGCCGGCTGGCTGTCGCCGATCAGTCCCGAGTGCAGCCCGGTGGTGCCGAACGCCGAGACCGCCTCGAAGACCACCAGGTCGGCCCTGGCCCTGACCAGCGACAGCAGCGCGACCGTGGCCACCAGCAGGAAGGCGGCGCTGAGCAGCGTCACGGCCAGCGCCTGCCGCACCACCTCCGGGCTGATCCGCCGCCCGAACAGCCCGATCTCGCGCTGCCCGCGGATCTCGGCCAGCACGGCGGCGCCGAGCACCGCGACCGTGGTCACCTTGATGCCGCCGGCGGTGCCGGCGCTGCCGCCGCCGACGAACATCAGCACCGCGGTGCCCAGCAGCGTCTCCGGCTCCATCGCGGACACCTCGGTGGTGTTGAAGCCGGCGGTGCGGGCGACGGTGGAGTGGAAGAACGCGTTGAGCAGCTTCTCGCCGACGCCGAACGGGCCGAAGGTGGCCCCGTTGCGCCACTCGAAGACCAGGGTCAGCAGCATCCCGGCGAGCAGCAGCAGGGCGCTGGTGGCCAGGGTCAGCCGCAGGTGCAGCGACCAGGGGCGGTGGGTGCGCACCCCGCCCGGGCCGCGGCGGTGGGCCCGGAGCAGCTCGATGACCACCGGGAAGCCGAGCCCGCCGAGCAGCGCGGCCAGCGCGACCGGCAGCAGGATCCAGGGGTCGTCGGCGAACGCGGTGAGGCTGTGCCGGTAGGGGCTCAGGCCGCCGTTGTTGAACGCCGAGACGGCGTGGAAGACGCCGTGGTAGAGCGCCCGGCCGAACGGCTGGCCGTGGCCGAGCGCGAAGCGGGCGGTCAGCAGCACGGCGGTGGCCGCCTCGACGGTGACGGTGATCAGCGCGATCCGGCCGAGCAGCCGGCGCAGGTCGCCGCTGCCGGCGCTGGTCTGGGTGGTCTGGCTCAGCGCGCTGCGCAGCCGCAGCTTCCCGGCGGCCAGCAGCGCCAGCATGGAGGCCAGGGTCATCACCCCGAAGCCGCCGATCTGCATCAGGGCCAGCAGCACCACGTCGCCGAAGCCGCTCCAGTAGCTGCCGGTGTCCACCAGCACCAGCCCGGTCACGGAGAGCGCGGAGGTCGCGGTGAACAGGGCGGTCAACAGGCTGGGGGCGACGTCCTCGGCGCTGGCCACCGGCAGTCTCAGCAGCGTGGTGCCGAGCACGATGACCATGCCCAGCGCCAGCATCACCAGGCGGGCCGGGTGCGATCCGGCGATCCAGCGTCGCAGGGGGACGGCGAGGTGCGCCACGACGTGCCCGTTTCCGTGAGAACTGACCGGGCGTCAGCATAGTCCCGCGGTGGGGTTTTGGGATGTTTTGGCGGGGTGCGTGGCCGGGGTGGCGGCGAAGTGCACTAGCGCACCCGGGTGTTAAGAGGGTATTAATATGGGCAGTGACCTTGGGGGGGTGGCATGGCGGAGTTCTTTTCCACGACGCTGGAGTTCCCCGCCGTCGTCTTCACCATCCCCTTCGCCGTGGTGCTGCTCTACTGGCTCTTCGCGCTCGCCTTCGGTGTCGGCGCCGGAGCGGTGGACGCGGCCGACGGCGGGGCCGACGCCGGCTCGGGAGCCGGCTCCGGCTGGTTCGGGCTCGGCGGGGTGCCGCTGACCGTCTCGCTGTCGCTGCTGATCGCGCTGGCCTGGTTCGCCGCCATGGCCGGCGGCGAGCTGATCGGCGACGGCGTCGGGCGGGCGCTGGTGCCGCCGGCCGCCTTACTGCTCGGCTGGGCCGGCAGCTGGCTGGCCGTCCGGCCGCTGCGGCGGCTCTTCCAGGCCGAGCCCGGCCTCTACCACCAGCACTTCGTGGGCCGGGTCTGCGAGGTGCGCACCAGCCGGGTGACCACGTCGTTCGGCCAGGCCGAGGTCACCGCGGACGACGGCGGCACCGCCATCGTCCAGATCCGCGCCGAGGGGCCCGAGGCCGCCGAACTGGCCTCCGGGCGACGGGCGTTGATCTACAGCTACGAGCCGGACGGCGGGTTCTTCTGGGTGGCGCCCTATGACGCCGGCCCGGTCGAGCCAGGCCCGGACGAATCGGGGCCCGGACGAAACCGGGCGCTCGACTGACGCGTCTTCACCCGTAGCCGACCGATCCATCGCACGTTCTCCGCACGATGGCGACGCCGCGCGCCGCCGGCCCGCCCGGCCGGCGCGGCCCGTCGCCGGCACACCGGGGCCGCCGCCGGGCGTCCGACCGGACACGTCGCCGCACGCGACGCCGGCCGGCCGCCACGCCGCGGCGCCCCACGACGGCAACGCGCCGCGACCCGTCGCGGCCACGCGGGCCAGCCGCCCGCCGACTCGAACCCAAAGGGGGG
Source organism: Streptomyces chisholmiae (assembly GCF_031845445.1). NCBI lineage: Bacteria > Bacillati > Actinomycetota > Actinomycetes > Kitasatosporales > Streptomycetaceae > Streptomyces > Streptomyces chisholmiae. The sequence continues at coordinate 114,098 of NZ_JAVREO010000009.1, forward strand.
CCTCCCATGGAAACCATCGGGACCAGCCTAGGCGTACTGATCGCCGCGATCCTGATCATCGTCCTGGCCACGTTGTTCCTGCTCACCCGCCTCTTCCGCAAGGTCGAGCAGGGCAAGGCGCTGATCGTCTCCAAGGTGCGCAAGGTGGACGTCACCTTCACCGGCGCCGTGGTGCTCCCGGTGCTGCACCGCGCCGAGGTGATGGACATCTCGGTCAAGGCCATCGAGATCGGCCGCACCGGCCACGACGGGCTGATCTGCAAGGACAACATCCGGGCCGACATCCGGATCTCGTTCTTCGTGCGGGTCAACAAGACCGTCTCCGACGTGATCAAGGTGGCGCAGGCCATCGGCACCGAGCGGGCCAGCGACCGGGCGACCCTCCAGGAGCTGTTCAACGCGAAGTTCTCCGAGGCGCTCAAGACCGTCGGCAAGCAGCTCGACTTCGCCGACCTCTACACCAAGCGCGACGAGTTCCGGGACCGCATCATCGCCGTCATCGGCACCGACCTCAACGGCTACAGCCTGGAGGACGCGGCGATCGACTACCTGGAGCAGACGCCCCTCGCCCAGCTCGACCCGAGCAACATCCTGGACGCCCAGGGCATCCGCAAGATCACCGAACTCACCGCCGTGCAGCACGTGTTGACCAACGAGTTCCAGCGCAACGAGGAGAAGGAGATCACCCGGCAGAACGTCGACGCCCGGGAGGCCGTGCTGGAGCTGGAGCGCCGCCAGGCCGACGCCGAGATCAAGCAGCGCCGGGAGATCGAGACCGTCCGGGCCCGCGAGGAGGCCGAGACCGCCCGCGTCCAGGCCGAGGAGCGGCTCCGCGCGCAGACCGCGCACCTGAAGACCGAGGAGGTCCTCGGGGTGCAGAACGAGAACCGCGAGCGGGAGGTCGCCGTCGCGCGCCTCAACCGTGACCGGGTGGTCGCCATCGAGAACGAGCGGATCGAGAAGGACCGCATGCTGGAGGTCATCGCCCGCGACCGGGAGACCTCGCTGACCAGGATCTCCGCCGACAAGGAGATCGAGGGCGAGAAGCGGGACATCGCCGACGTGGTCCGGGAGCGGATCGCGGTGGAGAAGACCGTCGCCCAGCAGGAGGAGGAGATCAAGCGGCTGCGCGCCGTCGAGGAGGCCGAGCGCAACCGGCAGGCCGTCATCATCGCCGCCGAGGCCGAGGCCCAGGAGCGGCTGGTCAAGGACATCAAGGCGGCCGAGGCCGCGGAGGCCGCCGCCACCCACCGGGCCGCGGAGAGCCTCACCCTGGCCGAGGCCAGGCGGAAGGCCGCCGAGATGGAGGCGCAGGCCGCCATCCGGCTGGCCGAGGGCAAGCAGGCCGACGCCGCCGCGCCCGGCATGGCCGAGGCCGAGGTGCAGGAGCGGATGGCGCAGGCCATCGCCGCGACCCGGCGCGCGGAGGCCGACGCCGCCCGCGAGATGGGGCTGGCCGAGGCCGAGGCGCTGCGCGAGAAGATGGGCGCCGAGGCGCAGGGCATCAAGGAGAAGGCCGAGTCGATGGCGGTGCTGGACGCCGCCAGCCGGGAGCACGAGGAGTACCGGCTGCGGCTGGAGGCCGACAAGGACGTCCGGCTGGCCAGCATCGACGTGCACCGGCAGATCGCCGAGGCGCAGGCCACCCTGGTCGGCGCCGGGCTGGAGAACGCCCGGATCGACATCGTCGGCGGCGACTCCGTCTTCTTCGACCGGCTGGTCGGCGCGATCTCCGCGGGCAAGAGCCTGGACGGCTTCCTGGACCGCTCCGAGCAGGCCCGCGCGCTGGCCGGCCCGTGGCTGGACAAGGAGGGTTCGACGTTCACCGAGGATCTGACCCGGATGGTCGGTGGCCTCGGCGCCGGCGGCCTGCGCGACCTGACGCTGGCCGGGCTGCTCAGCGGGCTGATCGCCCGGGGCGGCGACAACTCCTCCCAGCTCAGCGGCCTGTTGGAGACGGTGCGGGCGCAGGGCCTGGGGGACACCAGGCTCACCGAGCTGGCCGCGGCCGCCTCCGCCGGCCCCGCCGTCAACGGCGTGCCGGCCGGTGGCGACGGGCCCGCGCTGCTGGAGAAGAAGGCGTAGCGGACGCCGGGTCCCCTCGGCGCGGGGTCGGCACGGCGAACACGAAGTGGGGGTAGCGAGGGTGGAGACGCGTGCGCAGGACCGGGCCGAGGCCCCGGACCGCGGCAGCTACGAGGTGCTGCGGGACCGGCTGACGGCCGCCGCCGGCACCCTGGCCGAGCGGACACGACAGCTGAACGCCGACCGGGTGGCGACCTTCGGCGGCGGCGAACTCGAACTGGTCGCCACCGACCGGCTGCACACCGAACACGACAGCCTGCCCCGCGACCTGGTCCGGGTCGGCGGCGCCCTGCTCCTCGGCTACCAGGTGCCGCCCGCGCCCGGCCAGTCCACCGGCGTCGCCGAGGTGTTCCGGCTCTACCGGCCGGTCGGCGCCGCGTTCACCCCGGTCCCGCCGGACAACGTGCCCGGGCTGCTGGACGACCCCGCCTTCCAGCGGGACTTCGCCGAACTCTTCCGCTACTTCCAGCAGTCCAGGCTGCTGCGCCTGCGCACCGTCGGCAGCCTGCTGCTGGCCGTCTTCCGCACCGGCGAACGGGTCGACGACATCCGGGTGCTGCGCTGGCGCGTCCACCCCGACGGCCGCCCCGAGTACGTGGACGCCAAGGGCGAGCGGGACCACGTGGCGCCCCCGCCGCACGAGGTGACGTGGACGCCCACCACCCGCGAGGACCACGTGCCGGGCAAGCACCCGCACATCAACATCGCCGACACCGTCTACCTGGCCACCGCCGGCGGCACCCTCACCCTCAAGACCGAGAACGACACCACCACCCCCGGGGGCCGCTACACCGAGCCGCTCGCCGAGCCGCTCCAGTCGCTGGCCGACGCCCAGGTCGGCTACGCCCTGGTCGGCCCGCTGGTGCTGCTGCGGGTGCTGCCCTACAACGAGACCGAGACCCGGTACCTGGTCTACAACTCCCGCACCAGGGACGTCGTCCGGCTGGACGGGCTGGGCCAGGGCTGCCGGGTGCTGCCCGAGGACCAGGGCGTCCTCTTCCCCGGCGGCTACTACCTGTCGGCCGCGCCGGCCGGCTCCGCCGCCCGCACCTTCGACCTGGACACCGAGGGCCTCACCTTCGAGCAGCTGCTGCGCTCGCCCAACGGCGAGGACCTGCTCTACGTCTTCCGCGCCGAGGCCCGCGGCCGGGCTCTGCTGTTGCCCTACAACCTGATCGACAAGTCCGTCCGCGCGCCCATCAGTTGCCTGGGCTTCGCGCTCTTCGACGACGGCCGGCTGGTGGTCTGCCGGGCGGAGGCCGCCGAGGCGTCCCGGGTGCACCCGGTGCAGCTGTGGCGGACCCCGTTCGCCAGCCCCGAGCACGCCGCCGCCCAGCCGCCCGGCACCGGGCCGCTGGCCCGGATCGGCAACGCCGACCTGGTGCGCGGCATCTCCGACGCCTTCACCGTGGTCCGGATGGCCACCGAACTGGAGCCGGACACCGCCGTCTTCGAGGCGGTCATCGCCGCCTGCGACCGGCTCACCGACCAGTACCACTGGCTCGACCTGCCCGAGACGCACGGCCTGCACGAGCCGGTCGGCACCCTGCGCGCCACCGCCGAGCAGGTCATCGCCGAGTACGAACGGGTGCGGCAGCTGCGGCAGCAGGCCGCCGCCGCGCTCGCCGAGGCCGACACCGAGATCACCGGCCTGGTCCGCCGGGCCCGCGGCGAGGCGCCGCGCGGCGCCGCCGACTGGGTCACCCTGCTGACCCGGCTGCGCCGCGCCCAGGGCCGGGTCGCCGCGCTCCGCGACATCCGGCACATCGACACCGGGGCGCTGGACCGGCTCGACGGGCTGCTCACCGAGTCGCTGGCCGCCACCGGCCGCCGCGCCGTCGCCTTCCTCTCCCGGGACGACGCCTTCGACGAGACGCACGCCGCGATCGCCGCGCTCACCGAACGCGCCGCCGCCGTGGAGAGCGTCGCCGACGGCGAGCCGCTGGCCGCCGACGTCGCCGAGCACGCCGACGAACTCCGCACCGTCACCGAGGTGATCGGCACCCTGGAGATCGCCGACGCCACCGTCCGCACCGACCTGCTGACCCGGATCGGCGAGGTCACCGGCGCCGTCAACCGGGCCCGCGCGGTCCTCGACGGCCGCCGCCGGGAGCTACTGGAGACCGAGGGCCGCGCCGAGTTCGCCGCCGAGTACGCGCTGCTCGGCCAGGCCGTCACCGGCGCGCTGGCCGCCGCCACCACCCCCGAGGAGTGCGACGAGCACCTCGGCCGGCTGCTGCTCACGGTGGAGAACCTGGAGGCCAGGTTCGGCACCTTCGACGACTTCCTCACCCAACTCGCCGACCAGCGCGAGGAGATCTACGAGACCTTCGCCGCCCGCAAGCAGGCCCAGCTGGACGAGCGGGCCCGGCACGCGGAACGGCTGGCCGCCTCGGCCGAGCGGGTGCTGGACACCGTCGGCCGGCGCGCCGGCGCCCAGGGCAGCCAGGACGAGATCAACGCCTACTTCGCGGCCGACCCGCTGGTCGCCCGGGTCCGGGCCACCGCCGACGAACTCCGCGCGCTCGGCGAGGACGTGCGCGCCGACGAGATCGACGGCCGGCTCACCGCGCTCCGCCAGGAGGCCGGCCGCACCCTGCGGGACCGCGCCGAACTCTTCGGCGCCGACGGCACCATCCGGCTCGGCCGCCACTACTTCACCGCCAGCACCCAGCCGATCGACCTCACCCTGGTGCCGCACGACGGCGGCCTCGCGTTCGCCGTCACCGGCACCGACTACCGGGCCGCCGTCACCGACCAGGAACTGGCCGCCGCCCGGCACTTCTGGGACCAGCCACTGGCCTCCGAGTCGCCCGAGGTCTACCGCGCCGAACACCTGGCCGCCACCGTGCTGGCCACCGCCACCCCCGCCGAGCTGGCCGCCGCCGACAGCGACGAGCAACTCCTCGCCCTGGTCCGCCGGTTCGCCGAGGCCGCCTATGACGAGGGCTACGACCGCGGCGTGCACGACCACGACGCGGCCCGTGTCCTGGCCGCCGTGCTCCGGCTCAGGGAGGCCGCGGGACTGCTCCGCTTCCCGCCCGAACTCCGCGCCTGCGCCCAGCTGTTCTGGGCCCACAGCACCACCGAGCAGACCCGCGCCGCGCTCACCGTGCGGGCCCAGTCCCTGGCCCGGGCCCGGGCGACCTTCGGCGCCACCGCCGCCGTCGCCACCCTGGCCGGCGAACTCACCACCGCCGTCGGCGACTTCCTCGCCTCGCTGCCCGCCGAGGCCGGCCTGCCGGCTCGGCCCCCGGCCGAGGTCGGCGCCTACCTGCTGGAGGAACTGGCCGCCGGCGGACCCGCGTTCGTCACCAGCCAGGCCGCCGGCACGCTGCGCGGCGACTTCCACGCCGCGCTCGGCGAGGCCGGCGTCAAGGAACTCGCCCAGGACCTGGCCGCCGTCGGCACCGACCTGGCCGCCCGCCACCAGCTGGTCACCGCCTGGCTGGCCGCCTTCGCCGGCGCGCACGGCCTGGCCGACACGGACCTGCCGGAGGCCGCCGCCCTGGAACTCACCGCCGACACCCTGGAGCACCGGCCGGTGGACGCCCCGCTGACCGCTACCATCAGCGGCCTGCTGGGCAGCCACCCCCGCCTCACCAGGGGCGAACTCCCGCTGCGGCTGGACGAGTTCCTCGCCCGCACCGACACCTTCCGGACCGACCGGGTGCCCGCCCACCGCGCCTACGTGCGGCGCCGCAACGCGCTGCTCGACACCGAACGGCGGCGACTGCGGCTGGAGAGCTACCGCCCCCGGGTGATGCCCGCCTTCGTCCGCAACCGGCTGCTGGACGAGGTCTACCTGCCGCTGATCGGCGACAACCTCGCCAAGCAGCTGGGCACCGCCGGCGCCGACCGACGCACCGACAGCCAGGGCCTGTTGCTGCTGCTCTCCCCGCCCGGCTACGGCAAGACGACACTGATGGAGTACGTCGCGGCCCGGCTCGGCATGGTCTTCGTCAAGGTGGACGGCCCGGCGCTGGGCCACCACACCACCTCGCTCGACCCGGCCGCGGCCCCCGACGCCGCCGCCCGCCGCGAGGTGGAGAAGCTCAACTTCGCGCTGGAGATGGGCAACAACGTGCTGCTCCACCTCGACGACATCCAGCACACCTCGCCCGAGCTGCTCCAGCGGTTCATCCCGCTGTGCGACGCCCAGCGCCGGATCGACGGCGTCCGCACCGCCGACGGCGAGGCGGTCACCCACGACCTGCGGGGCAAGCGCTTCGCGGTGTGCATGGCCGGCAACCCGTTCACCGAGTCGGGCCACCGCTTCCGGGTGCCCGACATGCTCGCCAACCGCGCCGACGTGTGGAACCTGGGCGACGTGCTCAGCGGCCGCACCGAGCTGTTCGCGCTCAGCCACGTGGAGAACGCGCTCACCGCAAACCCGGTGCTGGCCCCGCTGGCCGCCCGCGACCGGGGCGACATCGAGCTGCTGGTCCGGCTGGCGCGCGGCGACGAGACCGCGTCGGCGGAGCGGCTGCGCCACCCCTACACCCCGGCCGACCTGGAGCAGATCCTCGCGGTGCTGCGCCGACTGCTGCGGGTGCGGGACGTGCTGCTCAAGGTCAACGCGGCCTACATCGCCTCCGCCACCCAGGAGGACGCCACCCGCACCGAGCCGCCGTTCCGGCTTCAGGGCTCCTACCGGAACACCAACCAGATCGCCGAGCGGATCGTCCCGGTGCTCAACGACGAGGAGCTGGAGGCCCTCATCGACGACCACTACCGGGGCGAGGCCCAGACCCTCACCACGGGCGCCGAGGCCAACCTGCTCAAACTCGCCGAACTGCGCGGCCGGTTGACCCCGGAGCAGGCGGCCCGCTGGGCCGACCTGAAGGCCGGCTACCCGGCGGCCAGCGCCTGACCGGCGGCCGCGCGCCGGCCGGCCCCGGTGGCCGGCTGACCGCTCGGCCGTCGGCCGCACCGGTGCCGGGACGCGGGCGGTTGACCGGCCCGGCGGGCCGGCAGGGGCGGCCGGAGCCGGGGGGCGGCGGAATCCGCGGTCCGGTCCGGCCGGTGGCCGGGCCCGGTGGCCAGCCGGTCAGCGGGCGAGGCTGATCGCGGTGGCGAGCAGGTAGCAGCCGACGAAGAAGCCCGTCAGCCGCAGCACCCCGGCGCCCACGTACCGCCAGTAGAGGCGGCGCGGCGGCGAGGCGTCCGCCGGCAGTGCGGCCAGCACCTCGGCGGGGGAGCGGCGGCCGCCGCCGGTCAGCCGCCACAGCCGTTCGGTGTGCAGCGCCGGCACCCGCCAGGCCGCCAGCACCCCGCTGCTCACCAACTGGTGCCGCAGGTAGGCCAACTCCAGGCGCCAGCCCGCTTTCTGGGTGTGCGGCACCCGGTCGTCCGGCTCCCGCCACTTGAGGAAGCAGTAGCGGAAGCACAGCGACCAGCCGACCGCCAGCGGCACCGTCATGCCCAGCAGCGGCCAGCGGTCCCCGGGGTCGGGGAAGATCGGCCCCAGGGTGCTCACCGTGCCCAGCACGGTGAGCAGCCCGACCGCCCAGCCGGCCAGCGTCCACCGGCCGCGGCGCAGCGGCGCCGTCCGCATGCCGTGCACCAACTCCCGCTGGCTGCGCGGCGCGAAGCCGGTCAGCCCGGTGGTCGAGCGCTCGTACAGCTCCTGGGTCCGCTGCCACAGGCGCGGGCCCGCCGCCGGGCCGAGCGGCGGGAGCGCGTACAACTCGCGGAGCACCGCGTCACGTTGCCGCTCGGTGGCGCGGAACTCGCCGCCCACCGGGCCGTACTTCGGGGTGAGCCGGCGCAGCGCCAGCCAGAGCAGCCAGCCGGCGCCCGCGCTGGCCGGCACGCCGAGCAGCAGCCAGCCGCCCCACGCGTCGAGCCGGCTCAGCGGCAGGGTGAGGCCGGCGAGCAGCACCAGGCAGACCGGCGGGACGACGGCCAGGGCCAGCAGCAGCGGGCCCGCCCCCGACCGGTCGTAGTGCTGTCGATCCAGCGCCACCAGGTGGTCGTTGAACTGCCGAAGCCGCGCCAGTCCCGGCCCGTCGCCCGTCGCATCCCACATGCGTTCCATCATGCCCCGCGGGGCATATCCGGACTCAGTCGGGCGGATTCACCGGGCGCCTGCCGACCACCGCGTCCGTGTCCCTGGACGCCTTGGCGACCTCGTCCGGGTCGAAGGTCACCGTACGGCCGATCGCCGCCAGATGACCGCTGAAGACCGAGGTGTGCTTCAGCGTCGGCGTCGCGATGGTGAAGTACAGCGTGTAGTCCCGGGGTGCGGGCACGGTCAGCTGGCAGAGCGCGATGCCCATCTTGACCGGCGGCCCGTCCTCGCCGAGGCCCGGCTTGCGCGGCATGGTCAGGGTGCGCAGCGAGATCGAGGTCACGGCTGGGCCGACCGGCAGCTTGGTGGCCAGCAGGGTGTCCTCAGGACCCCGCAGCCCCTTGGCCAACTTCTCGTCGATGTCCGTCAGTTGCTCGCTGGGCAGGTCGCCGAAGAACTTCTCCTTCTTCTTCCGGTAGATGGACTCGGCGGTCACCAGGGCGCTCTCGTGCCGGGTCGGCAGCAGGCCGACGACCAGCGCGCCGAAGGCCAGCTCGTCCGCCACCACGCTGATGTGCAGCGCGGTCTTGACGACCTCGTCGGCGCGCAGCAGCGGCAGCACCCGGGGGAAGTTCGCCAGCGCGAACTCCCGGCCCTCGGCCTGGGCCGCGGGCATCAGCCGGTCCAGCGTCTCCGACCACTCGGCCTGGTCCGGCCGCTCGGGCAGCGGGACGTAAGAGTCCGGCACGCGGGCGGTGAAGCAGACGGGTATGCCGCTCTGGGCGGTCTCCGCTGGCGCGCTCACGCCGCCACCCCCAGGCCGTCGATGAACGTCGAGTCGGCGCCGGCCAGGATGACCTCGGGCATCGGCACCGGGTTCGCCGGGTTCTCCGGGGTCGGCATGGGCACCGGGTTCCCCGGGTTGACCGGGGTGGGCATGGGCACCGGCTCGGTGGGCCCGATGTGCTCCGGCGCCGGGGTGATGGTGCCGGTCTCCGGCGCGAAGAACAGGTCCCGGATCGGGCCGAGGATCGGGGTGTCGCTGAAGGTGAGCCCGTCGTCGATCATCCGCTGGGTCTGGCTGATGCCGGAGGCGACGTTGCCGACGATGTCGCCACCCCAGGAGATGCCGCTGGCGAACAGCGACCAGCCGGCGCCGGCGCCCCGGAAGCCGCTGAACAGGCCAGAACCGAGCCCGGCCAGCCCGCCGGTGCCGCGGATCGCGTTGCCGATGCCGGTGCCGATCACCCCGAGCCCCGCGGTGCCCACCGTGATCAGGTCGAAGGCCAGCGTCTCCAGCGTGACGCCGTCCGCGCCGCCGGCGAGGGCCGCGCCGTGCATCACCAGCGCGCCGATGCCGGCGCCCAGGCCGATGTAGCCGCCGATGGTGCCGATCGCGCCGAGGATCAGCGCCGCCGTGCCGCCGCTCGCCACGAACAGGCCGATCACCGCGACCGCCAGGCAGATCACCCCGACCACCATGGCGATGTCGGCGAAGATGTCGCCGATCAGCTTCCAGGTGTTGGGGTCCATCATGAAGTTGACGACATCGGCCACCAGGTCGCCGATGCTCTCGAAGAGCCCTGGCTCCGGCGGCGCGTCGTCGGCGGCGTTGCCGAGCGCCCGCGCGGTGTCCCCGGCGGAGGCCAGGTACTCGTCGTGCAGCTGCTGGGCCTGCCGGATCACCTCGTTGAGCGCCGAGGTCGCCGAGTTGAGCGCGTTGTTCCTGGCCCGCTCGGTGTCCTCGTGCTCGGACAGCTCGTCGTCGTCCAGGTCCGAGGTGTCGGACGGCAGCGAGTCCACCGCCGACTGGGCGCTGTTGACCTGCGACTGGGCGCTGGCCGCCTCCTCCTCCAGGGCCCTGGCCCGGGACTTGAACCGTTCCAGGTCGTTGACCCACCACTCCAGGGCGCGGGCCGCCGCGTCCATCGCGTTCACCGCGCGCTGCAGGTAGGGCGGCACCTCGTCGAACGACTCGCTGAAGGCGTCGGCCGCGCGCCCCACCCAGATGCCGCTCGACGTGTTGATCGCGGTCAGCGCCGTGTGCGTGCCGTCGCTGAGCGAGGCCACGTTCCGCATCGTCTGGGCCACCGCCTCGGCGGCGGCCAGGTCCCCCGGGCAGGGGTCGAAGCCAAGGTTCGGATACGCGTCACTCATCGCGGACTCAGCCCCCGCCCTCTCCGCCCTCGGCCAGGGCGCGTTCCAGTTCCTCGTCCGTGTCGGTGTAGGTCTCCGCCGCGTTGATCGCGACGTCACCGATCCCCTTGGTCAGTTCCGACAGCTGGCCGAAGCCGTAGTCCCAGGAGTCGGCGAAGTCGTCGCACCGACTGCCGAGATCGGCCGGCCCGATCGTGGACCCGCTCGCGTTGGCCAGGCTGCGGGACGCCTCCCGCATGTCGTCCCCGCTGGACTCCAGCCGGCCCGCCAACTCCCGGACCTCGTCCTCGAAGAATCTCAAGAAGGACATTGCCTCATCTTCTTCCCCATACTCCCCCCGAGCCCCCCGTGGTCTCGCGGTGTCCCCGTGGTCCCCGTGGTCCCCGTGGTCCCCGTGGCCCTCGTGGTCCCCGGGAACCGTCCCGTCCCGGTACGCGAAAGGGCGGTGCCTGGATGCGCTCGGCATCCGAACACCGCCCTCCGGCAGGCGAGGTCAGCCGCCGCGGATCGCGCCCTCAAGACCCTCATCGGTCTGACGGTAGGTGTCCGCCGCGGTGTTGAGGTAGGTACCCATACCCTCAAGACCCTCGATGACCTTGCGGGCGCCCTGCGTGAACTCCCGGTAGGACTCGTCGAAGGCGCGCGAGGCGCGGCTCGTCACGAAGCCGGTCGCGACCAGGTTGTCGATGTAGCTCTGCAGCGTCGACAGCTTCTGGTCGATCTGCTCCCGCTCATCGATGAGTCGGGCCCCCGCCTCCTCCATATCGTCATAAGTCACATCCATATCGCTCATGGCGGTCCCCTCCTCTGGCCCTGGCGGGAGGCGGCTTCCCCCCGCACTTCATTGAGGTACTCCCGGCGGCGCCGGCCGCACGACCGTACCCGGTCATTCAGCCTACGTGCGCGGCACTTGGGACGAAAGCCCCGGTCTGGGGGTCTTCCGAGCGAGTCGTTCGCGCCCTCAACGCCACCAATGACGCCGACCATACCCGGCTGGTTGCAGTCGTTCGGCACGGACTTGTCACCAAGCCGTCACCACCCAGAACGGCGCCGCTCAGCGGCCTGCCCGCGCCGCCGACCGGCGAGCTGCGGCCGCGCCCCCACCACCCCCAGCCACCCCAAGCGCCGGCTCGCGCCACCCGGGGCGCGCGCCCCCGGAGGCCGTTTCCCGCCGAGGGCCCGTCCCGTGCCCATTTCGCTTCCGAAGCGGCCGAAACTGCGGCATCGTGGGGAGAGGCGGACAACCGCCGGGAACCGGGGGCGCGTTCCAGGTCATCTCCGACCGTGGCGGGGCCCGCTTCCGCACGGTTCCGCGGGCCGCTGACCACCGGTCGTCGAGCCGGTGCGAGATGCAATGATGAGCGGGTCCAGTCAACTGGAGATCGTGTCAGCAACGGGAGGATGAGTGTGCGCCTGACCCTGACAGTAGTAGACCCGGTCGGGGGGCTTCGGGCCGATACCGTGATCGACGCGGATCCCGAGACGCAGATCGCGGACCTGACACCCGAACTCACCCAGGCGGTGGGCGGCCGGTTCGCGCCGGCCCAGGCCGGAGCGCAGGGCTACGCCCAGGCCCCCGGCGGCGCCCACCTGTTCGTCAACGGTGAGTACGTCGATCCCGCGCTGACGCTGGCCCTGTCGCCGCTGCGCGAGGGCACCGTGGTCAGTCTCCACAACCCGAGCGGCTGCTGGCCGCCGGAGCCCAGCGGGCTGGTGGAGCTGCGGGTGGTGGGCGGCCCGGCCGCCGGCGCCGTCCACCGGATGGGCGTCGGCAAGGTGGAGATCGGCTGTGGCGAGCAGGTCCACATCCAGGTCCCCGACCCGACGCTGCCGGAGCGCGCGATGACCCTCCGGGTCGCCGCCGACGGCACCTGCCGGGTCACCGTCTACAGCGACGAGCAGCCGCTGATCGACGGCGAGCCGTTCCACCACGACGAGGGCGACCGCGCCGTCTGGAAGCTCGGCAAGCAACTCGCCGTCGGCGACTCCCTCTTCGAGCTGACGCCCTACTTCCCGCCGGACGCCGCGCTGAAGGTCTCCGAGGACGGCGCCGGGCTCGACTACAACCGGCCGCCCCGGCTGCTGCCGCCCGACCGGCAGACCCAGTTCCAGCTGCCCAAGCCGCCCGGCGAGCGGGAGCGGCGCCCGCTGCCCCTGCTGATGGCCATCCTCCCGGTGGTCGGCGCCGTCGCCATGGCGTCCATCACCGGCCGCTGGATCTTCCTCATGATGGCCTTCATGAGTCCCGTCATGCTGCTGTCCAACTACTTCATGGACAAGAAGCGCGGCCGGATATCACACGCCAAGAAGGTCGAGGAGTACAAGGAGCGCAAGGCCAGGATCGAGAAGGACGCCAGGGACGCGCTGATCGCCGAGCGGTTCGCCCGCCGGCACGCCGCGCCCGACCCGGCGACCGTCCTCACCCAGGCCACCGGCCCCCGCACCCGGCTCTTCGAGCGCCGCCGCACCGACGACGACCACCTGCTGCTGCGGGTCGGCACCGTCCAGCTCGACTCCGAGGTGGTCCTCACCGACCCCGAGCAGGACGAGCACAAGCGGCAGGTCGCCTGGAAGATCGCCGACGCCCCGGTCACCCTCCCGCTGCGCACCCTCGGCGTCATCGGCTACGCCGGCGCCGGCGACTCGGCCCGGGCGCTGGCCCGCTGGTCGGTCGGCCAGATCGCCGTCCTGCACAGCCCCATCGACGTCCAGTTCGTGCTGCTGACCGACGGCACCGGCCAGTACAGCTGGGAGTGGATGCGCTGGCTGCCGCACGCCAGGCCGGCCCCCGAGATGGACACCAACGTCCTGATCGGCAACGACGCCGAGACCATCGGCGCCCGCGTCGCCGAGCTGACCGGCGCGCTCGACGCCCGGCAGAAGGCCGCCAAGCAGGCCAGGAGCACCGGCGCGACCAGCTTCAAGGACCCGGACATCGTCGTCGTCTTCGACGGCTCCCGGAAGATGCGCTCGCTGCCCGGCGTGATCCGGCTGCTCCGCGAGGGCCCCGCCGTCTCCATCTTCGCGCTCTGCCTCGACGACGAGGAGCGCTTCCTGCCCGGCGAGTGCCAGGCCGTGGTCATCGCCGAGCCCAACCCGGACCGCGCCACCCGGGGTGGCGCCCGGCAGCCCGGCTTCGCCACCGGCTTCCACACCTTCCTCGCCGTCCCCGGCAGCGCCTTCCCCGGCCAGGGCGGCGCCGGCGCGGCCGCCCCGCCGATGACCGCCGACCGGCTCCGCGTCGAACAGACCGGCGCCTGGCGGCTGCGCGGCGTGCGGCCCGACTGGGTGCTCCCCGAGTGGTGCGAGCTGATGGCCCGCTCGCTCAGCCCGATCCGCGACATCAGCGGCGAGTCGGAGGACGCGGCACTGCCGTCCGCCTCCCGGCTGCTCGACGTCATCGAGATGGAGCCGCCGACCGCCGGCGCCATCGCGGCCCGCTGGCAGATGGGCGGCCAGTCGACGGAGGCGGCCATCGGCGAGTCCTACGACGGCGCGTTCTCCATCGACCTGCGCCGGGACGGCCCGCACGGCCTGATCGCCGGCACCACCGGCTCCGGCAAGTCGGAGCTGCTCCAGACGATCGTGGCGTCGCTGGCGGTGGCCAACACCCCGGAGAACATGACCTTCGTCCTGGTGGACTACAAGGGCGGCTCCGCGTTCAAGGACTGCGTGCAGCTCCCGCACACCGTCGGCATGGTCACCGACCTGGACAACTACCTGGTGGAGCGGGCGCTCACCTCGCTGGGCGCCGAGCTGACCCGCCGGGAGCACATGCTGGCCGAGGTCGGCGCCAAGGACATCGAGGACTACCAGGACCTGCTGCGCCGCAACCCCGGCCGGCTCCCCCCGCTGCCCCGACTGCTCATCGTCATCGACGAGTTCGCCTCGATGGCGCGCGAGCTGCCGGACTTCGTGAAGGGCCTGGTCAACATCGCCCAGCGGGGCCGTTCGCTCGGCATCCACCTGCTGCTGGCCACCCAGCGGCCCAGCGGCGTGGTCTCCCCGGAGATCCGCGCCAACACCAACCTTCGGATCGCGCTGCGGGTCACCGACGGCAGCGAGTCGTCCGACGTGATCGACGCGCCGGACGCCGGCTTCATCGCCAAGTCGACGCCGGGCCGGGCGTACGTCCGCCTGGGCCACGCCTCGCTGGTGCCGTTCCAGTCGGGCCGGGTCGGCGGTCGCCGCCCCGGTGCCGTCGATCCGGTGGTCTCCCGCCCCTGGTCCGGCCAGCTGGAGTGGAACGGCCTGGGCCGGTCCGCGCTGAAGAAGCCGCCGGGCGCCAAGTCCCAGGAAGAGGAGATCACCGACCTCAAGGTCCTGGTGGACGCGGTGATCGAGGCCGACCGGCAGCTCGGCTTCCCCAAGCAGCACAGCCCCTGGCTGCCCGCGCTGGCCGACACCGTGCTGCTGCGCGACCTCGAACACCCGGCGCCGCAGGGCGCGTTGCCCGCCGCCCCGTACGGCGTCGAGGACCTGCCGAACCAGCAGGCCAGGCGCTCGGTGGCGGTCGACTTCCGCTCCTTCGGCCACATGCTGGTCGGCGGCGCGCCCCGCAGCGGCCGCTCGCAGCTGCTGCGCACCATGGCCGGCTCGCTGGCCTGGGTGCACTCCACGGCCGACGTCCACATCTACGGCATCGACTGCGGCAACGGCGCGCTCAACGCCCTGACCAAGCTGCCCAACTGCGGCGCCGTCGTCTCCAGGAACCAGGTCGAGCGCGTCCGGCGGCTGATCCGCCGGCTGCGCCAGGAGATGGACCGCCGCCAGGACGTGCTGGCCGCCGACGCGCTCGCCGACATCAACGAGCAGCGCAACGCGGCCGAGCCGGACAAGCGGCTGCCGCACCTGGTGATCCTCGTGGACCGCTGGGAGGGCTGGGTCTCCACCCTCGGCGAGATCGACCACGGCGCGCTCACCGACGAGATGTTCGTGATGATGCGGGAGGGCGCCTCGGTCGGCATCCACATCGTCATCGCGGGCGACCGCAGCGTGCTCTCGGGGCGGATCTCCACCCTCACCGAGGAGCGGTACGCGATGCGGCTCTCGGACCGCTCGGACTACTCCAACATCGGCATGCCGGCCCGCAAGGTGCCGGAGGAGGTCGCCGACGGGCGGATGTTCCGCAACCAGGCGCTCACCCAGATCCAGGTGGCGGTCCTCGCCGAGGAGCAGTCCGGCCAGGCGCAGGCCGCCGCGCTGGGCGCCATCGGCGACTGGGCCACCCAGCGGGACGCGGCCGTGCCGCGCGCCCGCCGCCCGTTCCGGGTCGACGTGCTGCCCAGCCGGCTCACCTTCGCCGACGCCTGGGAGATGCGGGACCCGGACGCCTCCGCCTCGCGCCTGTGGGGCCTCATCGGCGTCGGCGGCGACGAGCTGATGGGCTACGGCCCGGACCTCGGCCAGGGCACCCCGGCGTTCATCATCGCCGGCCCGCCCAAGTCGGGCCGGTCCACCGTGCTCAGCATGCTCGCCCAGTCCTACCTGGCCCAGGGCGTACGCGTGGTGGTGGCCGCCCCGCGGCCCTCGCCGCTGCGCGACCTGGCCGGCCGGGAGGGCGTGGTGCAGGTCTTCACCGGGGACGACCTCGACGAGAAGGAGCTGCGCGAGGCGCTCTCCACCTCGTCCGTGGAGCACCCCATCGTCGTCCTGGTGGACGACGGCGAGGACCTGCGCCGCTGCGACGCGGCCGACGAGTTCAAGGCCGTGGTCACCCAGGGCTCCCAGCTCGGCCGGTACCTGGTGCTCGGCGGCGACGAGGGCGAGATCTGCGGTGGCTTCTCCGGCTGGCAGGTGGACGCGAAGAAGGCCCGCCGCGGCGTGCTGCTCTCCCCGACCACCCACCGCTCCGGCGACCTGATCGGCGCGAAGCTGCCCCGCAGCGCCGCCGCCGAGCAGCCCACGCCGGGCCGCGCCATCCTCCACCTCGGCGACGGGACGGCCTTCACGGTCACCACCCCCGCGCCCTGACCCACCGGCCACCCGGCCCGCGCCACCCCCGCGCCCGCCCCGTTCGCTCCCCGGCGAACGCGGCGGGCGCGGTCGTTGGGGGACGGGGCCGGCGGTCGCGGCGGCCTGGGGCCGATGCGCCAGCGATGGCGCGCCAGCGGCGGGTGTCATGCGCCCGAGCTGGGCATCCCCCGGGGGGCGGGTCGTTGACGGATGTGGACGTCAGAAGTGTGGGGGGCAGCAACGACGCTGTGGTCGGGGACGGTCCGTGCGGCGAGCGTGACGCCGCTGGTGATCCGGCAGTCGCGGCCGAGCGCCAGTCCGGGGCCGAGGCTGATGCTGTTGCCGGTCTGGACCCGGTCGCCGATCAGCGCGCCGAACCGCGGTGTGCCGCAACGGTAAAGACCGCCGGGGGTACGCAGGATGATCTCCCGTTCCAGACGGCTCATGTGCGGGCTCCACATGCTGATGGCCGCGACGGTCAGGTTGGCGGACAGGTGGGCATCGGCACCGACGAGGGTGCGGCTGATGCTGATGCGGTGGCCGAGGATGGAGCGTTCCCCGAGGAAGGAGCGGCTGACCTCGCAGTTGAAGCCGACTGAGACGTCCGCGCAGAGCACGGAGCCGGCGCGGACGGTGGAGAACTCCCACACGCGTACGCGAGGGCCGATGATCACGTCCTCACCGATGATCGCGGTCGGGTGGATCCGTGCGGTGGGGTGGATACGGCAGGACAGCTGGGCGAGCGCCTGGCGGTGCCAGTCCTCCCAGCACGCGAGGAAGTCAGCCAGCTCGGTACCCGCCAAGTACCGGTACGGGGTGCCGTCCAGTGCTCGGCTGATGGGGGCGGTGAGGTACTGGCCGAGACGGATCGTGGGCATCTGGGGCCTTTCGCCGATTGGTCGTGGCCTTTCCTCGGGGCCGCTAGCATGCAACGGCAACGGCCCGAGGAACGGAGAGTTCATTCGTGCGTCATCCGCGGGTAGGCGTCGCCATCCTGACCATGGGTACTCGGCCGGCCGAACTGAGCGCGCTTCTCGCATCGGTCGCGGCGCAGACGACGCCCGCGGCGCGGGTGGTGGTGGTCGGCAACGGCTCGCTGCTGCCGGCGTTGCCGGACGGGGTGACCGGTGTCGAGCTGCCCGAGAACCTCGGCGTCTCGGGCGGCCGGAACGCCGCCCTGGCCCGACTCCGGGAGTTCGGGGACGTCGACGTGGTGGTGGACCTGGACGACGACGGTCTGCTGATCAGCCCGGATGTCTTCACCCGGCTCTCGGAGCTGTACGCGTCCGACGAGCGGCTCGGCGTGGTCAGTTTCCGCATCGCCGACGAGCGGGGCCGCACCCAGCGTCGCCACGTTCCGCGCCTGCGTGCGACGGACCCGATGCGGGGCGGGTTGGTGACGACCTTCCTCGGCGGCGGGCACGGGCTGTCCCTGCGGATGCTGGACGAGATCGGTGGCTGGCCCGCACCCTTCTTCTACGCGCACGAGGAGACCGACCTGGCGTGGCGGGCGCTGGACGCCGGCTGGAAGGTGCGTTACGAGCCGGAGTTGGTGCTCCAGCATCCGTGGACGTCGCCGACCCGGCACGCCGTCTTCCACCGCATGGTCGCCCGCAACCGGGTCTGGCTCGCCAAACGGCACCTGCCGGCCCTCCTCGTTCCCGTCTACCTGGGCGTCTGGACCGCGGTGACCGTGGTACGCACCCGGTCCGCGGCGGGGCTCCGTGCCTGGGTCGGCGGCTTCGCCGAGGGCCTGCGCACCCCGTGCCCGCCCCGCCGGCCGATGCGGTGGTCCACGGTGTGGCGGATGACCCGCCTGGGCCGACCGCCGATCATCTGACCGGTCGGGTTGGCGTGGCCTCGGACTCGTCCCGCAGCCACGCGGGGATCGCCTCCGGGGTCCTGGCCAGCCAGTTCGCGTAGCGGGAGACTCCCTCCCCGATCGTGATCCGCGGTCGCCAGCCGAGCACCGCTGTCAAGCGGTGGGTAGACGCGTAGCCGCCGATGGGGTCCCCGGGCGGCATCGGCCTCTCCACGAACCGGGTCCCCGGGTACTGCTCGGCGACCAAATCGGCCACGGTTCGGATGGTGGTGGGAACACCGGTGCCGATGTTGATCGTCTCGTTGTGGGCTCGTCCTTGATGGCCTGTGGCTCCCTGTAGACGGAGAAGTAGCGCACGATCGTGTAGGAGGTGCCCACAGCACCCAACGTGAGAGCCGTCTGCGTCTCACCCCACGCCTTGGTGTTGGCGTAAGCGGACATGGGCCGCGGTTGCGAGCCCGGATCGGCGGATCGATTCCGCACAGGTCGACATGGGGGAGTTCGGGCGCCGGGGGCAGTCACTCCCAGGTCGCGGTGTCCGGGTCGATGCCGTGGGCGCGGGCGCTGGCGTCCACGATCTTCCGGAACCAGCCGGCGAGGCCGGGGCGGACGCCGTCGTAGTGGGCGGCGAAGCCGGGGTCGTTCTCGTACCCGCGGGCGAGACAGACCTGCATCCGTCGGGTGAGCGGGAAGTACGAGGCGAAGACCTCGCGGTGCCGCTCGACCAGTTGGTTCGCCGCCTGGCTGCCGGGGGCGACGCCGGCGTCCATCGCGTCGCCCAGGGCCCGGTCGAGGTCGGTGACCGCGTCAGCGACGGCCTGCCACTCCTGGGGGCCGCGCGAGGCCGCGCGTTCGGCGAACTGCCGCCACTGCGGGGTGTCCCCGTAGCGCGCCCGGGCCTGGGCGGGCCAGTCCGGGTTCCAGTCGGGGCCGAGGATCGCGGCCTGCTGCTCGGCGGTGAGCAGCAGGCCACGCTCGTGCGCGTCGATCATCCGGTCCAGCCCGTCGCCGAGCCGCCGCAGCCGGTCGATCCGTTCGGCGACCTGGGCGCGTTGGGCGCGCAACGCGCCGGGCACGTCCGTGGCCGAGTCGTCCAGGACGGCCCGGATGCGGTCCAGGCCGAGCCCGATCTCGCGGTAGACGATGACGCGGTGCAGGCGTGCCAGGTCGGCGGCGGTGTAGAGCCGGTACCCGGCGGCCGTGCGCAGCGACGGCTCCGCCAGGCCGATCTCGTCCCAGTGGTGCAGCGCGCGGACGGTGACGCCGAGCCGTGCGGAGACCTGGCCGACGGTCAGGCCGTCGGTTTCCATGGCTTCGGGCATGCCCCCCATTGTCGCCGCGCCCCTTGTCACGGCCGGCCGCCCCGCTCGTCAGCGCTGGCCGTCGCCGGGGGCGGCGCTCGGTGGGGTGATCCCGATGGCCGCGAGGTTCCGCGCCTCCTCGCTGGTCGGGTCGAAGGGCTTCGCCGCGGTGAGGACGATCCGCGCGTTCTCCGGAGTGGTCACGGACACGTCGCGGGTGTTCCACGGCGTGTCCCGGGGGCCTTCGACCGAGTCGGGGCGGATCGCGCGGCAGGCCTCGATCAGGGCGTCGACCTGGTTCAGCACACACGAGAAGCTGAGGCTGATGGCCGACGCCCGCGCCGGGACGTCGCTCGCCGGGACGTTGCTCGCCGGCATGTCGCTTGCCGGCACGTCCTCCGCCGCCACGAGGAGTACGTCCTGGAAGGCCCACCGGCGCAGGTGCACCAGCCGGCCGGGGATGGTGAACAGCTCGAAGAAGCCGAGCCCCCGGGTCCAGAAATCCACCGAGGCCGCCAGGTCGCCGGTGGGGATCGTCGCGAACGCGGGCATCCCGTAGATGCCGCGGAACAGTTCCGGCGCCACCGCCTCCGGGCCGGGAGCGGGGACGGGGCTCATCTCGAACGCGTTGTAGAAGTCGCTCATGGGCGCCAACCCTCCAGCCTCACGCTGCGTGA
Organism: Streptomyces chisholmiae; assembly: GCF_031845445.1. NCBI lineage: Bacteria > Bacillati > Actinomycetota > Actinomycetes > Kitasatosporales > Streptomycetaceae > Streptomyces > Streptomyces chisholmiae. The sequence continues at coordinate 134,108 of NZ_JAVREO010000009.1, forward strand.
GGGTCAAGCCGGTTGGCTCCGCGACGCGGGCCGTGTGCCGTCCGGGCTCGCCGGATGCTCGGACGCCATACCGTCCTGGCGGGCGGGGTGTGTCTCCGCCCGGGGGTGGCGGCCGTTGCCGGGCTCCTCGCCCGAGGGTTGAGCCGTGCGGGCCGTTTCCGCGCCCGGCCCCGCCGGCCCGGTCAGTCGACGATGTCCCCGCTCGCCAGCTCGATGATGTGCTCGGTCGGCTCGTCCGGGTTGAAGTGGACGGTCAACTCGTCCCCGACCTGCGGGAGTTCGCTGGAACGGAAGTGTCCGACCCCCTTCACCAGCTGGCGCTGCCCCCGGAGGTCGGTGAACTCGACGGTGTACTCCTGCTTCTCGTAGTAGTTGTCGCCCTCGGGGTTGTCGTGGTCGCTGAAGTCCGTGATCAGGCCCGGGGCCTTGGCGCCGTGTTCCAGGAACGTCCGCCGCAGGCGCCGCGACCGCCACAGGGTGCGCGCGCAGAGCAGGCCCAGGACGGCCGGCACGAGCGCCAGCCAGCCGGGCACGTCGCTGTCCCGGACGGACATCACCGCGAGGCCGGCCGTGGCGCCGAGGAAGCCGAGGGAGTAGGCCGGCAGGAAGTCGGTGTGCCCGCGTGCTCCGCGCCCGGAGTTCATCTTCCGGTCGGCGAAGACGCAGACCATGGCGGCGATGACGACCGGGATGGCGTACGTGAACGAGGAGCCGCGCACGGACATGACGAGGAACACCGCCATGGCGGCGCCCCCGGCGACGATCACGCTCGCGAGGAGGAGCCGGGCCCGTGGGTCGAGTGGTGGGGGACGATTCATGCCCGCCAGCGTACGAGTGTTCGGGGGCGGCCGGTCGGCAGCACGCCGTCAACTGAGTCCCCAACGGGCTGCTTGGGTAGGGGAGTTGACCGCGCGGGGCGGGGGAGCCGGCTTCCGCTCGGGCCGCTACGTGGCGGGCGGGGGGACGGGGTCCTTGCTCCAACGCAGGTAGAGGCGCGCCTGGAACATCCGCCGCTCCCACACCTTCGCCGGCCTGCGCGCGTACTCGACGAAGCCGAGCCTGGCGTACAGGCGTCGGGCGGTGTGGTTGGAGTCCACCACCTCAAGGGTGAGGGTCCGGTGGTGGGTGTGCCGCATCACGTGCCGGAACAGGGCGGTGGAGACGCCCCGGCCACGGGCGTGCTCGCTGGTGGCGACCCACTCGATGTAGCCGGTGTGCGCGTCGCCGGCCTGCGGCGCGTTGAACTCCCTGGCCAGCAGCCGCGCGGCGACGGTCCCCCGCAGGTGGCCGAGGCCGCGCCGGAAGGAGGCCCGATTCGCCACCAGCGCCCGGCCGGTGTGGTCCGAGCAGGCCAGCACGCTGACGATCGCGCCGTCGACCTCGGCAACGTGGAACATGTCCGCGCGGAGGTCGTCGCGGAGGGCGGCGGCGAACCCGTGGCGGTCCCTGCTGAAGAAGGACAGCTCGGAGAAGTAGCCGTCGAGGATCACCCGGGTCACCTCGTCCCTGACGTCCCGGTCGTACTCGTCCATCCGCCGGACCGTGACCACGGGCCCGCTGTCGTCGTCTCGTCTGCTCGCCATGGCTGTGATTGTACGTACGTGCAAAACTTCTGTGCAAGACGGGCGTACAAAACGGGGCGTAGGATGGCGGGCATGAAGCAGCGCGACGCCCTGCTCGCAGGCGCGAAGAAGTGCCTGGTCGAGAAGGGGTACAGCCACACGACCGCCCGCGACATCGCCGCCGCCTCCGGCGCGCACCTGGGGTCGATCGGCTACCACTTCGGTTCCAAGGACCGGCTGATGCACCTCGCCGCAGTCGAGCTGAGCAGTGAGTGGGGGGACACCCTCCTGCGGGTGGCTCGGGCGGCGGGTGGGGACACCCCGGCGGAGCGCCTGCACGCCTTCCTCACCGGACTGCTCGCCTCGCTGCCGGCGTCCGGCGAGGTCCAGTCGGCCAGCGTGCAGGCGTTGGCCCAGGCGCGGTTCGACGACGAGCTGCGTCGGACGCTCGCCGAGGGCCTGGCGGCCGGGCGGGCCGAGCTGGCCGCGATCGTGCTCGGCCGGGCCCCCGCCGAGCCGGACGCGCCGGAGGTCCGCGCCCTCGGGACGCTGGTGCACGCGCTCACCATGGGCCTCGTCGCCCAGGCGCTCGTCGACCCGGCGGCGCTGCCCGACCCGGACACGCTCGCCGCGACGCTGCGGGTGCTGGGCCAGCCCACGCCAACGGCCGCGTCCTGACCCGCGCCGCGTGGTCCCGGTTCGACTCCGGGCGCGGGGCTGAGACGTTCGGGCCGGCGACCGGCGGCCTACCCCAACGGGCGGTCGTGCAGGACGCGTTGGAAGAGCACGTGGTCGCGCCAGGCGCCGTTGATGTGCAGGTAGCGGGGCGCGAGGCCGATCCGTTCGAAGCCCGCCTTGGCCAGCACCCGTTGCGAGCCGACGTTGTGCGGGAGCGTGCCGGCCTCCACGCGGTGCAGGCCGACCTCCTCGTCGGCGACCCGGCAGGCGTACCGGGCGGCCAGGGTCGCCAGGCCCCGGCCGGTGTGCCCGCCGTCGATCCAGTAGCCGAGGTGGGCGCTCCGGAAGGGGCCCAGCACGATGTTCGACAGGGTGGCCGTCCCGACGATCCGCTCGTCCGCGGTCAGCACCCAGGGGAGCGTCCGGCCGGCTTCCCGGAGCCGCACCTGCTCCTCGATCCGGACCCGTTGCCCCTCGGCGGTCAGCGACTCCGCGGGCCGGTCCGGCTCCCAGGGCGCGAGGTGCTCACGGTTGCGGAGGTAGGCCGCCGCGAGCGCCTCGGCGTCGGACACCACCAACGGGCGCATCCGCACCTCACCGGTCAGGACCACACCACTTCCACACACCCGGCGAGCATAGTCGGCCACCTTCCGACACAGCCGGCGTCGCGCCCGGCCGGTCCGGCTTTCGGCTGACCGGGCGACCACGGGCGACCTGCGCATCGAGGCCCGCCGCTGACCAGCAGGGGCCTCAAAGCGCCACCGTGGCCGCCGCGTTCGCGCGCGGGCGAACGAACCGGAGGATACGGCCGACGGTTTGCGGTCGGAAACCGGGGGCGGATCGGCGGCGGCGTGGCGGAACTGGACAATTGTCCTGACGCGTCTTCGGACATGAGGAAGAAGACGCACGATCACGCCCGACTCCGACCAAGCCGGGCCCAGGGCAAGGGGGTAGACCGATGGCGCGTCCCAGCGACTGGTCGCCGGTTGACATGGATCGCGACCCGACCCCGGGGGAGCCGGACGAGGTCCGTGAACTGGCGGACGACCTGCAGGATTTCGCCGACGATGTCGGTGAGGCGTTGGGGAAGATCCGGGGCATGGCGGGTGAGCGGGCCATGTTGGACTGGGCGGGGTTGTCGGCGGACGCGTTTCGTCGGGAGTTCGACGGGGTGCCGGGCAATCTGACCAAGTTGGAGGACTCGTACGCCCTGTGTGCTCAGGCGTTGCACACCTACTGGCCGAAGTTGCAGACGGCGCAGGGGATGGCGGATCGGGCGTTGGATCGTGCGGTGGCCGCGCAGGCCGATCTGGCGTCGGCGCAGTCGGCGTTGGGGGATGCGACGGACTGGTTGGGGCGGGCTGGTGACGAGGCGGAGCGGCTGCAACGGGAGGGTGAGCGGGCGGACGCGGAGCCGCCGGATGAGGCGGATGTGCGGGCCGCGACCCGCGATCATCAGGCGGCGGAGGCGGCGGCCGGCGCCGCCCAGGGGCGGGTGGACGATGCCGAGGAGCGCCTGGCCGCTGCCCGTCAACTCGCCCTCGACGCCCTGGAGATGCGGGAGGAGGCGGCCCGGGAGTGTGCCCGGGGTGTGGAGGAGGCGTCGGACGCCGGTATCCAGAACCGGAAGTGGTGGCAGGACGCCATCAAGTGGGTGACGGACAACTGGGACACGCTGGTTGAGATCTGCAAGGTGATTGTCGCGGTGCTCGGCGTCGTGGTGATGATCATCGGTGGTCCGCTGGCCTGGGTGGTGCTGGCCGCCGCGCTGGTCGTCCTCGCCGACACGTTGATCAAGTACGCGCGCGGTGAAGCGGGCCTCCTCGACGTCGCGTTCGCCGCCCTCGACTGCATCCCCGGGATGAAGGGCCTGACCACCCTCGGCGGCCTCGCCGCCGGCATCCGCGGCCTGGCCCGCGGCGGCCTGCGCGGCATCGCGGGCGGCGTCACCGGACTGGCCCGCAGCGCCCGCGGCGCCCTTGGCGACGCCGCCTCCGGCGCCATGGACCGGCTGCGCAGCGTGGTGCGCAGCGGTGGCACCGACCCGATCGACCTCGCCACCGGCGCGATGTTCCTGCCACAGACCGACCTCAGGCTCGGCGGCACCCTGCCGCTGGTGATCAGCCGCCGCGCCGCCTCCGACTACCGCACCGGCCGCTGGTTCGGGCCCGGTTGGGCCTCCACCTGCGACCAGCGGATCGAGGTCGACGACCAGGGCCTGGTCCTCGTCGACGAGGACGGGCTGCTGCTGGCCTACCCGCATCCCACCGAGCCCGGCGTCGAGGTCTGGCCGGCCCGCGGCCCCCGCTGGCCGCTCACCGTCGAAGCCGACGGCGGCTACACGGTGACGCACCCGGACACCGGCCACACCCGCCACTTCCGGGCCCCGGACGAGAGCCGACTCGCCCTCCTGGAGCGACTCGCGGACCGCAACGGGAACCACGTCACCTTCCACTACGACCCGACCGGCGCCCCCACCGAGATCCGGCACTCCGGCGGCTACCACCTCCGGCTCACCACCGACGAGGGCCGGATCACCCGGCTCAGCCTGGTGGACCCGACCGGCGCCACACCGGACACCACCGTCCGCGCCTACGGCTACACCCGCGGCAACCTCACCGAGGTGACCGGCGCACACGGCGGCCCGCTGCGCTTCACCTACGACGAGCGGCAGCGGATCACCTCCTGGACCGACAGCAACGCCCACCGCTACCACTACGTCTACGACGAACAGGACCGCTGCGTCGCCGAACACGGCGACGGCGGCGAACTCGCCCTCACCCTCAGCTACGACGGGACCCTGCCCGACTGGCCCGACGCGGCCCGCGTCACCACCCTCACCACCGCCGAGGGCGCGGTCAGCCACTACGTCGTCAACGACCTCTGCCAGGTCGTCGCCGAGATCGACCCGCTCGGCGGCGTCACCCGCCGCGACCACGACGACGACCACCAGGTGACCGCCCACACCGACCCGTTGGGCCACACCACCCGGATCAGCCACAACGCGGTCGGCCAGCCCGTCGAGGTCACCTACGCCGACGGCGCGGTCACCCGCTACACCTACGGCGAGCACCGCCGGCCCACCAGCATCACCCTGCACGACGGCACCACCTGGTCCTGGGAGTTCGACGACCGCGGCAACTGCGTCGCCGTCACCGACGGCGTCGGCGCCACCCGGCGCTACACCTACGACGAGCACGGCCGGCTGACCGCCCTCATCGACCCGCTCGGCGCCACCACCCGGGTGACCTGCGACGCCACCGGCCAACCCGTCGAGCTGACTGACCCGTTGGGGCACCGGGTCAGCAAGGAGCGGGACGCCTTCGGCCGCGTCGTCCGGATCACCGACCCGCTGGGCGCCGAAACCCACCTGACCTGGACCGTCGACGGGCTGATCAGCGCCGCCACCGGGCCCGACGGCCGCACCCGCCGCTGGGAGTACGACGGCGAGGGCAACTGCCTCGCCCACACCGACGGCGCCGGCGCCGTCACCCGCTACGAGTACGGCCCGTTCGACCGGCTCACCGCCCGCGTCGAACCGGACGGCACCCGCTACGAGTTCACCCACGATGCCGCGCTGCGCCTGGTCGCCGTCACCGACCCCAGGGGCCTGGCCTGGGAGTACACCTACGACCCGGCCGGGCGGCTGGTCGCCGAGCGGGACTTCGACGGGCGCCGCGTCGAGTACCGCAGGGACGCCGTCGGCCGGCTGGCCGGCCGGACCAACGCGGCCGGCCAGGCCGTCGCCTACACCTACGACGCGCGCGGCCAACTCGTCGGCAAGACCGTGGACCGGCCGACCGGCGACCCGGCGCGCTACGCGTTCAGCTACAGCGTCCTCGGCCTGATGGCCGACGCCACCGGGCCCGACGCGGCGATCACCTGGGAACGCGACGGCGCCGGGCAGCCGCTCAGCGAGACCGTCCACACCGGCGGCCTGGCCCGCCGCAGCACCTACCGCTACCGAGCCGACGGCCGACTCGCCCACCGCGAGACGCCCGGCGGCGCCGCCACCACCTACGGCTACGACGCGGCCGGCCGCCGGACCAGTTTCGAACTCGACGGCCACCGGGTGGCGTTCGAGCTCGACGCCGCCGGCCGCCAGACCCGGCGCACCGTCGACGACTTCCTCGGCCTCGGCCAGGAGTGGGACGCGGCCGGCCGGATCGTGGAACGCACCGTCACCACCCCGGGCGACCCGACGCGCCACCACGCCTACCACTACGGCGAGGACGGCAGGCTGCTCGGCGTGGACGACGCCGAACGGGGCCCGATCGCGTACCGGCGGGACGTCGCCGGCCGGATCCACGAGGTCACCGCCCGCGGCTGGAGCGAGCGGTACGCCTACGACGAGGCCGGCAACCAGACCCACGCCGAGTGGCCCGACCGGCACCCCGCCGGCGCCGCCCGCGGCCCCCGCGAGTACGCCGGCAACCAGCTGCTCCGGGCCGGCGCGGTCCGCTACACGTACGACCCGGCGGGTCGGGTGGTGACCCGGGTCCGCACCCGGCTCTCCCGCAAGCCCGACGTGTGGCGGTACGCCTGGGACGCCGAGGACCGGCTGACCGCCGTCACCACCCCCGACGGCACGCGCTGGCGCTACGGCTACGACCCGCTCGGCCGGCGCGCCTTCAAGGAACGGCTCGGCGACGACGGCGGCACCGCCGTGGAACGGGTGGACTTCACCTGGGACGGCAGCACCCTGGTGGAGCAGGTCTCGACCGCCGACCACCTGCCGCGCCCCGTCACCGTCAGCTGGCAGCACGACGGGCTGCACCCGGTCGCCCAGAGCGAGCGGCTCGGCCGCCCCGACGCCCCCCAGGAAGCCGTCGACCAGCGCTTCTTCGCCATCGTCACCGACCTGGTCGGGGCCCCGACACAACTCCTCGACGAGCACGGCACGGTGGCCTGGCGCGCCCGCAGCACCCTGTGGGGCGCCACCGCCTGGGCCAGCGGCAACACCGCCTACACCCCGATCCGCTTCCCGGGGCAGTACCACGACTCCGAGACCGGACTCCACTACAACCTCAACCGGCACTACGACCCGGAGACCGCCCGCTACACCAGCCCCGACCCGCTCGGCCTCGGCCCGGCCCCCAACCCGGCCGGCTACGTGCCCGACCCGACCGCGCAGAGCGACCCGCTCGGCCTCGCGCCCTGCGGCTCCGGCAACGCGATCGACTTCATGAACGGCGCCGACAACGCCATCCCCGCCGGCAACCCGGTGACCCACGGCAGCAACGGCACCCTCATCGGCAACGACCCGGCCAGCGTCCGGAACTTCCAGAACGTGCTCAACGAGGGGCGCCACGACGTGGTGGCACACGGCTCCAGGGACGGCTTCCTCGCCATGCCCGAAGGCCACGTCAACGGCGGGCAGATCACCGACGCCATCCGCAACAACCCCAACTACGACGGCGGCGACCTCCGCCTCATGGTCTGCCACTCCGGCGCCGACTCCTCCGGCATCGCCCAGGACCTGGCCAACGAGCTGGGCGTTACAGTGAAGGCGCCCACCGACATGGTCGGCACCCAGCCCGCGCTGGGCCCCGGCCAGACGCCGGTCATCGCCAACAACGGCTCGTGGCGGATCTTCCTGCCCATCGTGGCCGGTTGACCTCGAACCATCCCGAAGGACAGCGCGACATGATCTACCTCGGCTTCTACCGCGAGCTGAACCCCGGCGGAGCGCCCGACCCCAACCCCGCCGCGGTCTACCGGGAGTCGATCCAGGACGCGCTGACCCCGCCCGGCGACTACCCGACCGACACCGTGGCCGGCTACCTCGACGCCGGCCACCCGATGCTCGACATCATGGAACTGACCACGGACGTCGTCGACCGCGCCTTCCAGGTGCCCGGCGGGTCCTCCGTGCTGACCGACGGCACGTACGCCTGGCGACTCGACCTCGCCCAGTACGTCCGGCACTACACGCCCGCGCTCCCCCCGGCGTTCCTCACCCGCGCACTGGCCCCGGCCGGCGTCCCGCCCCTCACCCAGGACCAACTGATCGCCCTCTCCGGCCGCATCACCGCCGACCTGGGCTTCCGCAGCAGCTGACACGGGGCGCCGCCGGCGGCCGGCCGGAAGTGGGATGAGACCGGCGGCGCCGTCAAGTAGCGTGCTGCGGGGGCCGCGTGGCCGCTCATGCGCGCGGGGTGACTATGGTGGGGTTCGGTCAGGTGTGTGAGTCGTCTTCGATGTGATGCGGAGTTGCTGTGGCTCGTCGGAACAGGATCGTGTACGGGGCCGCGGTGTTGGCCAGCGCTCTGGTGCTGACCGCCTGCGGCGGGGACGGGGACTCGGGGGAGGACGACGAGATCGCGGGCGTGCAGACCCCGACCGAGGAAGCCCCGGAGCCGGAGCCGAGCGAGGACCCGGAAGAGACCGAGGAAGAACCGGCCGACGGCCGCCCGGAGATCGACCTGGGCCCGGACTTCGAGAACGTCTACGAGGGCGAGCCGACGGGAGATCCGGTAGTCGATGCGGCCCTTCGGGATCTCCAGGGTTTTGAGGACGCTTATGCTGAGGCCATCGTCCACCACGAGAGCGACCGACCTGCCGTGCGCTACTACGCTACGGGGGACGCGTTGAACCAGGTGATTCAGGTTCTGGATGGCATCTTCGCTGAGGGAATCTCCAACACGGGAACCGCACGGTACTTCAACATGGCGGTGACACCGATCGATGATGTTTCTGCGACCTTCAGTTACTGCCGTGACTTCGGTCAGGTTAATACGACCGACTTCGAGACGGGTGAGGTGCTTGAAGAGGGTGACCCGACGGCGCCAGCTTCCCAATACAGTGGCCGGTTGGAGTTGAACGACGAAGGGGTTTGGCAGACAGTCGGGTATGACCGGGTTGCTGATTCCTCGGAGTGCCAGTGACGCCGCGACGTCATGGGATTATTGGAATCACGGTACCTCTGTTCCTCATCCTTTCATCCGCGACCGCCTGGGCATTCACGGATCCACGGGAGCGGTTGGAGGAGGAGACACGCGGAGGGGCTTCCGACAATACTCTGGAAGCCAGCGCTGGCGTCGCCCGTATCTCCTACACCCCCGCTCAGGTCGGCCCCGGGCGCGGGCCCACCAGTAGTGCGCGGACGGACTGGTCGCCTCCGGCGTGTTACTACGCGCCCACCTACACTCCGGAGGAGTTCGCCGCTTTCTGGGACGAGTTGTCGACCGAGTTCTATGGCTCGGGGCATCTCGACGAGGACAAGAGGCTGCTGCGGGAATCCCTGGAAGCCAACTACGGGGAGGACGGCACCTACCCGAACTACAACATCGACCTCCAGGGGGAGGGGATGTTCTGGCAGGTGGTGCGGAACGAGAACTATCCCGACCGTGAGGCGCAGTGGGAATGCGAGTCGCGCACGTTCTGGGTGGACTTCGGGGACGCGCCGCCGGCGGATGTTCCACAGGCGGTGGACATCGAGTTGCTGGCCGAGTTGGCGTACGAGCGGATCCGGGTGCCGGACACCGAGATCGAGATGAATCCCGGTGGGGCGCAGACGGTGAACCTGGCGACCTGGCTGTGGTTGGAGCAGGGCGCGTTCGAGCCGGTTTCGGTGACGGCGTCGTTGGACGGGTACGGGTTGTCGGCGACGACCACGGCCACGCCGGTGGGGCTGTCGATCGATCCGGGGACGGCGGACGCCGTGTCGCACCCGGGGTCGGGGGAGTGCGCGATCGACGCGCCGGCCTACCGTTCGGGCCTGGAGGGGCAGGACCCGCCGTGTGGGGTGACGTATCTGCGGTCGACCGCGGCCGGGGCGGCCTACTCGTTGACGGCCTCGGTGCGTTGGGAGATCGCCTGGGAGGGTTCGGACGGCAGCGGGGGTGTGTTGCCGGACGGGGTCTTCGAGACCAGCTACGACGTGACGGTGGACGAGGTGCAGACCATCGTCCAGTAGCGGTCGGCACGTGAACGGCCGTTCGGGGGTGCGTGGTTGGTCGTGTGCTGGGGGTTACTAGGGTGGGGGTTCGCGCGGTGCCCGAGGGGTGGGTCCGTTGACGGCTGTCGACCGTTGTAGGCCCCGTGACGGGACTGATAACGTGCGAATCACCGGATAGGGTAATGAGACCGTTCTTTTGCGTGAACGTTCATGAGTTGGTCGTGGGCGATTCCACCACGGGGGAACCGGGGTTGGCAGATGAGAACTGAGGACCGGGTGTCCGCGGCCGCCAAGAAGTCGATGGCCGCGGGGCCGGCGGTCGGGGAGCGGTTGCCCGCTCCGCCGCGGGAGCGGAAGCCCGCGTTGGCGGCGCTGGCCGCGCTGTTGGTGCTGGTCGGCGCGTTGGGCGCGACGATTCTGGTGATGCGCGCGGGGGACCGGGTCGAGGCCATCAAGATCACCGAACGCGTTCCGATGGGCCAGCGCATTCCCGAGTCCGCGTTGGAGCCGGTGCTGGTCGCCGAGGACGACGCGGTGAGCTATGTGCGGTGGGAGCAGCGCCAGACGGTGATGGAGGGCCTGCGCCCGGCCACCGACCTGGTCGCCGGGACGGTGCTGGTGGGCGAGATGCTCACCGGCGAGCCGACGCTGCCCGAGGGCGAGGTCATGGTCGGGGTCTCGCTCCAGCCCGGTCAGTTCCCGTCCGGTCTTGAGGCCGGCGACACGGTCGCCGCCTACTGGGTCGGGGACGACGGTCCGGCGGCCAACTCCGAGCAGGACGCGGCCGACGGCTCCGGTGCCGGCTCCGGCCAGGAGTCGCTGTTGACCGACTCGGCCCAGGTGGCCGCGGTGCACGGGGACGGCGGCGTCGGCAACAGCACGCTGCCGGTGACGCTGCGGGTGGACCAGGCCGTGGTGGCCCAGCTGACCAGGGCGGCGGCCTCCGGCGAGGTCTCGCTGGTCGTCGTCGCCGCCGCGGAGTGAGCGGCGTGCACGGGCTGGCGGCGCACGGGCGGACGCCGGGCCCGCGGACGGCGCATGGCCGGATGCCGCATGGTCGGACGCCGCGCGGGCGGACGGCGCGGGGCCGGGGAGGAGCGGGGCGCGGATGGCGCTGATCGCAGTGGCCGCGGACAAGGGCGCGCCGGGGGTGACGACCACGGCCGTGGCCCTGGCCGCGCTGTGGCCGCGCCGGGCGTTGCTGGCCGAGATCGACCCGGCCGGCGGCGACCTGGTCTACCGCTCGGTGACCGAGCACGGCCGCCCCCCTGACCCCAGTACGGGGATACTCTCGCTGGCCGCGACGGCCCGCCGCGGCGTGGTCGCCGAGCAGTTGTGGGACCACGCGCAGCGGCTCTCCGGCGGTCTCGACGTGCTGATCGGCCTGGCCAACTCGGACCAGGCGGCCGGGCTGACCGGCCAGTGGGCCGCGTTGGGCCGGGCGTTCGCGGAGCTGGCGCAGTCCCCGCACCCCGAGGTGGCGGCGGACGTGTTGGCCGACTGCGGGCGGCTGGACGCCGGTTCGCCGGCGCACGCCCTGCTGCCGCACGCCTCGGTGCTGTTGCTGGTGACCCGGTCCGCGCCCGAGCAGATCGCGCACGTCCGGGACCGGGCCGCCGCGTTGCACACCAAGCTGCACGGCGCGCAGCGCGGCGCCGCGCAGTTGGCGCAGCCCCAGATCGGGGTCGTGCTGGTGGCCGATCCGCAGCGTGGCGAACGGGTCGCGACGCAGGTCAACGAGATGCTGATCGCCTCGGGCACGGGTTCCCGGGTGGTCGGTCTGCTGGCCGATGACCCGGTGGGCGCCGAACAGTTGGCGGGCCGGCGGCGCGGCCGGCTGGACCGTTCGCTGCTGGTGCGGTCCGCGCGCCGGGTGGTGGCCGACCTGCACCAGGTCTACCGGTCGGAGCTGACGCCCTCGGGCGCCGGCGGCGCGACCGGCCCGCAGCAGGTGCCGCCGCCGGCGGGCCAGGGCGCGCCGGCGCCGCACGGGACGGCCCCGGCGGGCTACGGGCCGCCGCCCGGGTACGCGCCGCCGCCCGGTTACGGCACGCCGCCGCCGGGCTACGCCGGTCAGCAGGCGGGCTATCCGCCGCCGAGCTTCGGCCCGCCTGGCGGGCCGACCAGCCCCGCCTACCCGGGGCCGGCGTCGGCTTCCCAGCCCCAGGGGCAGCCGCAGGGGCAGCCCCAGGCGCAGAGTCAGGGGCAGCAGCAGCCCCCGCACCAGACCCAGGTGGCACAGCAGGCAGCACAGCGGTCCCAGACGGCGCACCAGGCCCCACACCAGTCCCAGCAGCAGCACGGCTGGCCCGCGCAGCCCCAGACGCAAGCCCGGACCCAGACGCAAGCCCAGGGCTACGGCACCGCCCCCGGCCCCGCCACCGAGTCGGGGGGCCGGACATGACCGGCCCGCTCGGCGGCGGCGTGGGCACGGGCGCCGTGGGCGCCGGCGGGCCGGCCGCCGTGCCCGGCCTCGCGGGGATGACCGGCGCGGCCGGCGTTCCCGACGGCCAGCGCGCCGGCGAGGTCAACCACCAGCTGGTGAAGCGGTTCCGGCAGGAGGCCGGCGACCGGATCGCCGAGCAGCGCCGGATCGACCAGGCCAGCGGCGTCTCCCCGATGACCTCGGAGGACGAGCGGCACTACGCGCGGGCCGTGATCGCCCAGGTGCTGGAGGAGTACGCCAGGGCGGAGATCGCGGAGGGCCGCGCGCCGCTGGACGCCGCGTCCGAGGAGGGGTACGCCTCGGCGGTGCACGCCGCGCTCTTCGGCGTCGGCCGGCTGCAACCCCTGCTGGACGACCCGGACGTGGAGAACATCGACGTCAACGGCTGCGACCAGGTCTTCATCGGCTACGCGGACGGCCGCGAGGCGCGCGGCGAGGCGGTGGCCGAGAGCGACGAGGAACTGGTCGAGCTGATCCAGATCCTGGGCGCCTACTCGGGCCTGTCGTCCCGCCCGTTCGACTCCGCCAACCCGCAGCTGGACCTGCGGCTGCCGGACGGTTCGCGGCTCTCCGCCGTGATGGACGTGACCCGGCGGCCCGCGCTCTCCATCCGGCGGGCCAGGCTGGGCAAGGTGTTCCTCGCCGACCTGGTCGCCAACGGCACGCTCACCCCGGAGTTGGGGCGGTTCCTGACGGCGGCGGTGCGGGCCAGGAAGAACATCATGATCGCCGGCTCCACCAACGCCGGCAAGACGACGCTGCTGCGCGCGCTGGCCAACGAGATCCCGGCCGAGGAGCGGCTGATCACCGTGGAGCGGGCGTTGGAGCTGGGTCTGGACCAGTTCCCCGAACTGCACCCCAACGTGGTGGCGTTCGAGGAGCGGCTGCCCAACTCCGAGGGCCAGGGCTCGATCACGATGGCCGAGCTGGTGCGCCGCTCGCTGCGGATGAACCCGTCCCGGGTGATCGTCGGCGAGGTGCTGGGCGACGAGATCGTCACCATGCTCAACGCGATGAGCCAGGGCAACGACGGCTCGCTGTCCACGATCCACGCCAACAGCTCGCAGGAGGTCTTCAACCGGATCTCCACCTACGCGTTGCAGGCGGCCGAGCGGCTGCCGATCGAGGCCAGCCAGATGCTGATCGCCGGCGCGGTGAACTTCGTGATCTTCGTGGAGCGGCGCAACACCTACGCCCAGGGCGGCACGTTGCGCCGGTTCGTCAGCTCGATCCGCGAGGTGAACGGCGTGGACGGGCGGGTGCTCTCCAGCGAGGTGTTCGCCGAGGGACCGGACGGCGTGGTCCGGCCGCACGCGGCGCTGGCCTGCGCCGAGGAGTTGGCGGCCTACGGCTACCGCGGCGGATGGGGGTGACCTGGTGAGCTTCTCGGGTGGGTTGTTCTCGCTGGTCACGCTCTCCGCGCTGGCCTGCGGGGTGGCGGTGGGTGGCGGTCTGGCGCTGCTGGTGGTGGCGATCCGTGGCCTGCCGCCGCGCTCAGCGGACGAGGTGGCGGCGCGGCAGCGGCGGCGCTCGGAGCTGGCCGCGTTCTTCGGCCGGCGCGGCACCATCGCGGTGGCGACGGCGCTGGTGGTGCTGTTGTTGACGCGTTGGCCGGTCGCCGCGCTGGCCACCGCGCTGCTGGCGTTCGTGTGGAACCAGCTGTTCGGCGGCGCGGCGGCGGAGCGGGCGGGGATGCGCCGGGTGGAGGCGCTGGCCGGCTGGACGGAGTCGCTGCGCGACACCATCGCCGGCGCGGTGGGCTTGGAGCAGGCCATCCCGTCGTCGGCGCGGGCGGCGGCGCCGGCGCTGCGCGGCCCGTTGAACAACCTGGTGGACCGGCTGCGGTCGCGCACCCCGCTGCCGGACGCGCTCCAGGAGTTCGCGGACGAGCTGGACGACCCGTCGGCCGACGTGATCATCGCCTCGCTGATCCTCAACGCCCGGCTGCGCGGCCCAGGACTGCGGGAGGTGCTGGGCGCGCTCGCCAAGTCGGCGCGTGAGGAGGTCGACATGCGGCAGCGGGTGATGGCGCAGCGCGCCTCGACCCGGCGCAGCGTGCAGATCGTGGTCGGGGTGAGCGTGGCGTTCCCGCTGGGGCTGGCGATCTTCAACCCGAGCTTCGTGGAGCCGTTCGGTGACCCGCTGGGCCAGGCGGTGCTCGCCGTGGTCTGCGGGCTGTTCGGGCTCGGCTTCTGGTGGATGCGCCGGCTGTCCACGATCGAGACGCCGGAGCGTTTCCTGGCGCGGGCCGAGCCGGTCGAGACGGCCGGGCGACGGGAGCGGCCGGACGGCCGATTGGGGCAGCTGCCGGGCAGGTTCGACAGGGGGGTGAGCGGTTGATGAACTCCACGGTGACCACCGCGGTCGTGGTGGGCGCGGTCTTCGGGCTCGGGGTGTACGCGCTGGTCAGGGCGCTGCTGCCGACCCGGCGCGGGCCGGTGTCCACGGTGGCGCGGATCGACGAGCTGCGGGCGCGCGGCGGCCTCGGCGGCTATCCGCCGGTCGGCCCGGCGCCGGCGGCGCCCGGGGCGGGCGAGCGGGGCGCCGGCCGGCGGGCCGAGCTGCTGGCCAGGATCGGCGATCGGGTGGCCGAGCTGTACCTGCAACGCGGCTGGGAGCAGCGCTCGCTGCGGGCGGACCTGGCGCTGCTGGACCGCACCTGGGAGAGCTTCCTCGCCAACAAGGTGGTGCTGGCCGGTCTCGGGCTGTTCTTCGGCCCGTTCGTCTTCTCGCTGGCCTGGCTGCTCGGGTTCGGCAGCAGCCCGGTGGTGCCGGTGTGGCTGGCGTTGGCGTTCGCCGCCGGTTTCTTCTTCCTGCCGGACCTGGAGGTGCGGCGGGACGCGAAGGCCAAGCGGCGGGACTTCCGCCGGGTGGTGGCGGCCTACCTGGACCTGGTGGCGATGAGCCTGGCCGGCGGGCGCGGCCTGCCGGAGGCGTTGAAGGCGGCGGCCGAGGTGAGTGATGGCTGGGCGCTGCGGCGCATCCAGACGGCGCTGGCGGACGCGCGGATCACCGGGCTCACCCAGTGGCAGGCGTTGGGGCGGCTGGGCGACGAGGTCGGCGTGGACGAACTCAAGGACCTCTCCACCTCGTTGGCGCTGGTCGCGGACGACGGGGCCAAGGTGCGTGCCTCGTTGTCGGCGCGGGCTGAGACGATGCGGCACAGGGAACTGGCCGACATCGAGGGGAGCGCGGGCGAGAAGTCGCAGTCGATGCTGATCGCGCAGCTGCTGCTCTGTATGGGTTTCCTGATCTTTCTGATCTTTCCGGCCGGGATGCGCGTCTTCCAGGCGTGATGTCCGGCGGGCTACGAATGTGTGGAGGTTTGTCATGGTGCGCCATCCGGCGACGGACTATCTGATCGGCTTCCTGCGGACCCGGCTGGCCCGGGCCAGGTCGGGCGAGCTGGACCGCGGGGCGTCGGCCATCGAGTGGGTGATCATCGCGGCGGTCGTGGTGGGCATCGTGGCCGGTGTCGCCGCGGTGATCATGAACGCCCTGGACGACCGCGCCGAGAGCGTGGGGGACTGCATCGAGGGCGCCCAGAACTACGCCAACTGCTAGTGATACGACGGCTGGGGGGCTTTCTGCGCCGCCGGGTGGCGCAGGGCGCCGACCGGGGCGGCTCGGTGCTGCGCGCCGGGGACCGGGGCGGCTCGGCCATCGAGTTCCTGTTCCTGACGCCGGTGATGTTCTTCATGATCTTCGGTGCCGTGCAGTTCGCGCTGTACTCCTTCGCCGAGCACGTGGCGAAGGCGGCGGCGCAGGCCGGGGCGCGCACCGCGCGGGCGCAGGCCGACGCCGACCCGGCGGGTTGGCGGGTGGCGGCGGAGGCGAAGGCGCACGCGTATGTCACGCAGTTGGGCCCCGGGCTCTTCACCGGACCGCCGGACGTGGTGACCAGCCAGCCGGGCGCGTTCACGGTGCGGGTCGAGGTGGAGGGAAAGGTGCCGTCGATCATGCCGGGGATGAACCTGACGGTCAGCGCCGCCTCCGAGGGGCCGGTGGAGCGTTTCGTGCCGGACGGGGGCTGAGTGGCGCCATGACGGACGGTGCGGTGCGGGACGGGACGCCCGGCGGGGTGCGCGGCGGCGCGGCGCGCGCTGCCTCGGCGACGCGCGGGCGCGTGGTGCGGCGGCTGGCCCGGCGGGTGGCGGGTGGCGCCGACCGGGGCATGTCCTCGCTCGAAGTGGTCCTGTTGGCGCCGCTGATGATCGCTTTCCTGCTGGTGCTGGTCGCCTTCGGTCAGCAGGTGTCCGGGCGGAACGCGGTGAACGGCGCGGCCCGGGACGCGGCGCGCGCCGGCTCGCTGGAGCGGTCCACCGGCGCGGCGATGAACGCCGCCGCCGAGGTGGCCGAGGGGCAGTTGGGCGACATCTGCGTCGGCGGTTCGGTGCGGGTGACCCGCACCACGCCCGCCGGGCACGAGCCCGGCTCGCTCTTCGGCATCGAGGTGTCCTGCCGGGTGCGCGGCCTGGACATGCTGGGCGTGGGGCTGACCTCGACGCTCTCCGGCCGGTCCAGTTCGCCGATCGACCCCTACCGGAGGTCGGGATGACCCGCCCCACAGCCATGGGCCGGCGCCTCCTGGCCGCCCGCCGGCGTTTCACCGCCACCGCCCGCCTGGCGCCCGGTGCCGACCGTGGGTCCGGTGCGCTGGTGGTGATCTTCTTCGCGGTGGTGGTGCTGGCCCTGGCCGCCTTCGTGGTGGACGGCGGGCTCTCCATCGCCCAGCGGGAACGTGCCGCCGACATCGCCGAGCAGGCCGCCAGGTACGCCGCCCAGGACCTGGACGAGGCGGCGCTGCGGGAGGGCGTCTCGCCGGCCCCGATCAACTTCGGCAACTGTGCCAACCGGGTCGCGGAGTACGCCGCTTCGGTGGGCATGGAGCCGGCCGACATCGCCGCCGCCGAGTGCAGCGAGGCCGCCGCCAACCAGGTCACCGTCCGCATCCGGCTCACCTACCGGCCGGTGTTCACCGGCATCGTCTACGACCGACCGCTGACCGTCTGGGGCGAGGCCACCGCCGAGGCCCAGGTCGGCTGACCCGAACCCGGACCCGTCGCCCCGACCCGAAGCCGCCCCGACCGCCCAGAACCGTTCCGTCGAACTCCACGGGAGCACCCGCCATGGCTCGCACACCACCGCCCCTTCCGGGGAACCGGACGCCCGTCCCGGTGCGGGGCCGGCGTGGCCCGCGCGAGGTGCTGCTGGCGCTGGCCGCGGTGCTGGCCCTGCTGTGCCTGGTGGTGGGGGTGCCGTTGGCGCTGGCCAGCCTGATCGGCTGGCCGCTGCCGCGCACCGCGCCCAGCCTGGACATGTTGACCGAGGAGATCGACGTCAACACCTTCGTCCGGGTGCTGGCCGTGCTGGTCTGGGTCGCCTGGGCGCAGTTCACCGCCTGTGTGCTGGTCGAGGTGCGGGCCGCGGTCTCCGGCGTGGGCATTCCCCGGCGGGTGCCGGGCGCCGGCCCCAGCCAGCTGCTGGCCCGGCAACTGGTCGGCGCCGTCCTGCTGTTGACCTCGGCCGCCGCCTCGCTGGCGCCGGGGCTCAGCCAGTTGGGGCCGAGCTTCGACCGGCCGGGGCAGGGCCAGCTGGTGGCCGAGGCCCAACTGACGCCGGGCGGCCCGCTGTCGCCGGCGGCCGCATCGGTGGACGGACCCAAGGTGGACCGGGCCGCCCCGTCCGACCTGACGACGCACACCGCGGACGAGGCCGGCGCCGAGCGGTCGGACGCCGTCTACTACCGCATCCAGCCGCCGGAGGGCCGGCACCACGACACGCTGTGGGGGATCGCCGAACGGCACCTGGGCGAGGGCATCCGCTACAAGGAGATCTACCAGCTCAACAAGGACCGGCTCCAGCCGGACGGCTCCAGGCTGACCGAGTCCAGCCTGGTCAGGCCCGGCTGGATCCTCCAGATGCCGGCCGACGCGCAGGGCGGCGAGCTGGTCGAACTGCCCGACGAGGCGGCCGAGTTGTCGGCCGAGGAGGCCGCCGAGTACGCGGCCTACGGCGAGACCGGGGACGCCGGCGGCGAGGACCGGCCGGCGACCCCGGCCGGCGTGCCGGACCGGCCGGCCGACCCCGAGCCGGCCGACCGGCCGGCGGCCGGCGGCAAGGGCACCGAGCGGGTGGCCGTGATCGACCCGGCGCCGGAGACCGAGGGCGGGTCCGACGCCGGCGTGGGCCTCGACCTGCCGGGCGCGGACGCCCACGCCGTGGCGCCGGCCGACCAGGACGGCTCGGTCGGGCTGCCCGAAGCACTGGTCACCGCCCCGCTGTTGGCGGCCGGGCTGCTGATGGCGCTGGGCCGCACCCGGCGGAACGCGCTCTGGCAGAGCGCCGCCGGCACGCTGCGCCGGTCCGTCGGCGACGACCTCGGCCCGACCACCGCCCCCGCGGTGGCGGCCAGGGACGCGCTGCTGGTGGGCGCGGCGCCGGACCAGGTGGCGTTCCTGGACGGGGCGTTGCGGCTGCTGTCCGCCGGGCTGGCCGCCGAGGGCCGGGTGCTGCCGGCCGTCTACGCGGCCTGGCTCGGCCAGGGCGAACTGCACCTCCAACTGGCCGGCCCGGTGGGCCGCCCGCCGGCGCCCTGGACCCAGGGGCAGGACCCGACGTACTGGACACTGGACCGCGCCCAGCTACCGGCCGGCGCGCCGCCGGAGGCCGAGGCCCCCTACCCGGGGCTGGTCAGCCTCGGGATGCGGGACGAGCTGCGGCTGCTGCTCAACCTGGAGGCGGTGCCGGGCGTCGTCGCGGTGCGCGGGGCGCCCGCCGACCGGGAGGCGGTGCTCTCCTCGGTCGCCGCCGAGCTGGCCACCAGCGGCTGGTCGGACCGGATGACGGTGACGCTGGTCGGCTTCGGCGCCGAGCTGGCCGCGCTGGCGCCCACCCGGGTCCGTCAACTGGACGACATCGCGGGCCTGTTGGAGGTCATGGAGACCGAGACCGGGCTGCGTCGTGGCGCGTTGCGGCAACTCGGCCACGACGCGCTGCTCAGCGGGCGCACCGGCCCGGCGAGGCAGCAGCAGTGGGCGCCGCACCTGGTCATCGTGGGCGCGCTGCCGAGCCAGGACGAGGCGGACCGGCTGGCCGCGCTGGCCGCCGTCTCGGCGCCGCTGGGCATCGGCTACCTGGTGGGCACCGAGACGGCCGACCAGCCGGGCGTGGCCTGGGAGTTCGAGATCAGCCCCGAAGGCGTGCTCAGCGAGCGGGAGATGGGGCTGACGCTGCGGGCGCAGCTGTTGCCGGCCGCCCAACGGGCCGCCGTGGTCGAGCTGTTCACCGGCCCGACCGACCAGCGCCCGGCGGACGCGCCGGCCGGGGGGCCGACCGTCGACCTGGGCCGGGGCGCGCCCGGGGTGTACGTGCGGCTGCTCGGCGGGTTCGAGATCAACGGCCTGGCCGAGCCGGACCCGGAGCGGGCCGGCCGGCTGCGGGCGGCGCTGGCGCTGCTGTCGCTGCACCGGGAGGGCGTGCACCCGCGGGTGCTTGGCTCGGCGCTGTGGCCGCGGGGCGGCGGCGACGGGCCGCGGGACGCGCTGGTCGCCCGGCTCGGCCAGTGGCTGGGCACGGACCAGGCCGGCCGGCCCCGGCTGGTGACCGAGGCGGACGGGCGGCTGGCGCTGACCGCCGACGTGCTCTCCGACTGGGACGTGCTGCGCACCCTGCACCACCAGGTGCTGGTCAGTGAGAACCCGACGGAGGCCGGCCGCCCGGCCGACCGGATGCGGAAGCTGACCGACGCGCTGGCGCTGGCCGCCGGCGCGCCGCTGGCCGGGGCGCGGGACGGGGACGGCTTCGGCTGGCTGGCGCACGAGGTGGTGGACACCCAGTACCCGCTGCTGGTCGCGGAGATCGCGCTGACCCTGGCGGCCGAGCACCGGGCGGCCGGCGAGGGCGAGTCGGCCTACGCGGCGGTCCGCTCCGCGCTGGCCGCGGCGCCCACCGACGAACGGCTCTGGAACGAGCTGCTGCGCTCGGCGCACGCCACCGGGCGGGCGGAGTGGCTGACCGGCGCGGCCTCCTGGCTGGCCGGCCACCACGGCCAACTCTTCGGCCCGGCCACCCCGTTGCCGGCCCAGACGGAGGCCCTGCTGGACGAACTCCTCCCCGACTGGCGCCAGTCCACCACCCCGGCCGGCTGAGCCGGGGAGTACCGCGTTGCGCGGTAGTTCGTCCCGGTGCGCCCGTGCGCTCCCCCGGAGTGGGGCCGGCGGCAACACGCCCGCCCTACGCTGGGACTGAGGTGGTGTCAATGTCTGGTCTGTCCGACAACGTTCGCAAGCTCCGGCGCACGGCCGGTCTCACCCAGGAGTCGCTGGCGGAGGCCGCCGGCCTCTCGCCGACCACCGTGGCGAAGGTGGAGCAGGGCGGCGAGGTCCGCAACGCGACCCTGCACGCGCTGGCGCGCGCCCTGGACGTCCCCACGTCCGCGCTCTTCGTCACGGAGGCCACGCTCCCGGTGGGCGACGACCGGGGCAACCGGCGGCGTCTGGTGGAGCTGCGGCAGGCCCTCACCCCGCCGGCGGGGCTCGACGGCCCGCTGGTCAAGGAGACCCCGGCCGGGGAACTGCCCGAGCTGAGCCGCCAGATCAAGGACGGGTACGCCCTCTACCAGGCCGACCGGTACGACTCGGTGGCGAAGGTGCTGCCCAGCCTGTTGCGGGTCACCGGCGCAACGGTCGCGGCGGGCGAGGGGGACGGGCGCGGCGCGGCGACGGTGGTGCGGGTGCAGGCGCTCCTGCTCACGGGCACGTTCCTCACCCAGGTCCGCCAGTACGACCTGGCCTACTACGCCCACAGTGAGGCGATTCGGCTGGCCGGGGAGTTGGGTCAGCGGCAGTTGGCCAGCGTCGGGGTGGACGGGTTGTGCTGGCTGCTCATCCGGCAGGCCCGGTTCGACGAGTGTGAGGATCTCGCCACGCGCACCGCCATGGAGGTGGAGCCCCGGCTCTCCCGGGCGTCGCAGGGGGAGATCGCGGCCTGGGGCAGGCTGTGGCTGCGGGCCTCCGCGGCGGCGATCCGCAACAACCGCTCCGAGGAGGCGGCCGAGGCCCGGCGGATGGCGGCGGTGGCCGCCAGCGCGATGGCTGACGAGAGCCTGGACTTCCCCAACCACCTGGGGAGCTTCGGTCCGGTGACCGCCGAGATGAAGGCGGTCGAGGACCTGTCCCTGCTGGGCGACGCGCGAGGTGTACTCGACCACGCCGACAGCGGCCCGCTCACCCCGACCGCCCTCCGGAACTTCGGGCGCCTCTCGCGGCCTTCCTGGGGTCGCCACCGGCTGGACGTGGCGCGGGCCCACGTGACGCTCGGCGCGCACCAGGAGGCGATGGACGTGCTGACCTCGGTGTTGCGGACGTCCGGCGAGTGGATCAAGCACCAGCCGATGGCCCGGGACATCATGGGCGACCTCCTGAAGTCCCGGAAGCGGACCCTGACCCGGGAGATGCGGGTCATGGCACACCACCTCGGGGTGAGCTGAGCGGTACCGCGCTGCGCGGTGGATCGCCGGGAACGGGCCCCTAACTGCGGTGCTCTGCCCGTGGTTTGGGTCGGTCGCTCTTCGTAGTGTCTCCCTCACGGAAGTGAACCCCCCGGGGGGTGTTGCCGGGGGCCGGTCCACGAGTGGAGTCACCCGATGAAGTTCCTGTCCTGTGCGGACTACCTGTCGCCCGACCTGCCGGTGCCCGGTGGGTCCTTGCCGCTGGACCCGCTGTCCGCCTGTCGTCCGGAGCCGCAGCCCGCGGAAGGGTGCCGGCGGTGTGCCGCGTTGGCGGACGGGCGGGACCGGGCCAAGCGGATGCGGGACTGGTCGATCGTGACGGACTTCAACATCCTGCTGCGCGCGCATCCGCACCCCGGCGAGCCGGGCTGACGCGCCGGCCGGCGGCCGCCCCGCGGGGTCAGTTCGGGTTGGTCGGGTCGGCCGGGATGAGGCGTTCCACGGCGGCCCGGACCAGCGCGGCGCGCTCCGCCTCGTCGAAGACGCCGGGCAGGGTGAGCTGCTCCAGGATCAGCCAGTTGTAGGCGCTGATCAGCAGCTTGACGGCGGTCGCGTCGCCGGGCAGCCCGGACGCCGCCTGGTGCGCGACGTTGGCCTCGACGTCGGCCCGGACGCGGTCGGTGAGGACGGCGCGCAGCTCGGCGTTGCGGGTCGCCTCCAGGCGGAGCTCCAGCAGCGCGAGGTAGCCGCTGCGGAAGCCGCTGACCCGTCCCACCACCTCGGTCATCAGCGTCATGAAGTGCTCGCGGGTCGGCGGCCCGGCCAGGCTGGCCTCCATGGTGGCCGGGTCGGGCTGGAGCCGCTCGTAGACCCGGCCGCCGGCCTGGGTGAGCAACTGGTCCCGGTTGGCGAAGTAGTTGGACGTGGTACCCGGCGGGACGCCGGCCTCGGTGTCCACCGCGCGGAACGTCAGCCCGCGGGCGCCCTGGGCGGCCAGTACCTCGATCGCGCCGTCCAGCAGCGCGGCCCGCCGCTCGTTGTTTCTGCGCACCATTGACACCACTCCATGTGTAGTACTACGTTCTAACCACTCCAAACAGAGTACTTCGCCTGGAGCGGGTATCTCAAGGAGCCGTACCCACCCCGCCAAGAAGCCAAGGAGCCTCATGCGCAAGCTTGTCTACTACATCGGTACCTCCCTCGACGGCCGGATCGCCGGCCCCGACCACGAGTTCGACTTCTTCCCGCGCGGCGACGAGCGGCAGGCCAGCGCCTACGAGACCTGGATGACCGAGCAGCTGCCCGATACCATCCCCACCGCCTACCGGGCCGCGCTCGGCGTCGCGGACACCCCCAACAAGCGCTTCGACACGGTGCTGATGGGCCTCGGCAGCTACCGTCCCGGCCTGGCGGAAGGCATGCTCGACCCCTACGCCCACCTGCGGCAGTACGTCGTCTCCCGCACCCACCCGGAGAACCCCGAGGCGGACGTCACCCTGGTCCGCGCCGACCCGCTCGGCCTGGTGCGCCGGCTCAAGCGGGAGCCGGGGAAGGACATCTGGCTCTGCGGCGGCGGCCAGCTCGCCGGGGCGCTGCTGCCCGAGATCGACGAGCTGGTGCTCAAGACCTACCCGGTCATCGCCGGCGCCGGAATCCCGCTTGTGGACGGGGAGTTCGACCCGACGGTCTTCACCGTCCGGCAGCGCAGGACCTTCGACAACGGGGTCGTCGTCAGCTGGCTGGACCGGCGGTGACCTCCACCGCCGGGCCGCCCGGGGCCGCCGGCCCGTTGGCGCCAGGACCGTCGGGCCCGGGCTCGTCCGGCCCCGGCCCCGTCGGACCGCCGGCCCGTTCGGCGAGGAACTGGGTGGCGGCCAGCTCCGCGTAGAGCGGGTTGGCCGTCACCAGCTCGGCGTGCGGGCCCACCGCCCGCACCCGGCCCGCGTCCAGCACCACGATCCGGTCCGCCGAGGTCACCGTCGACAGCCGGTGCGCCACCACCAGCACCGTGGTGCGGCGCGCCACCTCGGCCACCGTGTCCCGCAGCGCCGCCTCGTTGACCGCGTCCAACTGCGAGGTGGCCTCGTCCAACAGCAGCAGCCGGGGGCGGCGCAGCAGGGCCCGCGCGATGGCGACCCGCTGCCGCTCCCCACCGGACAGCTTGGTGCCCCGGTGGCCGACCACCGTGTCGAGGCCCTCCGGCAGCCGCTCGACCAGCGCCTCAAGCCGGGTCGTCCGCAGCGTCTCGGCCAGCTCGGCCTCGGACGCCGCCGGCGCGCCGAAGAGCAGGTTGTCCCGGAGCGTGCCGGAGAGCACCGGCGCGTCCTGCTCGACATAGCCGATCGAGCCGCGCAGCTCCGCGAGATCCCACTCCCGGACGTCCCGCCCGTCGATCGTCACCCGCCCTTCGGTGGCGTCGTAGAACCGCTCGACCAGCGAGAAGATGGTGGTCTTGCCGGCGCCGGACGGGCCGACGAACGCCGTCATGCCGCGCGCCGGCACGGTGAAGTCCACCCCGTGGTGCACCAGCGGCAGGTCCGGCGCGTACCGGAAGCGGACCTCCTCGAAGGCCAGCGACGCCGGCTCCCCGCCGCCCGGGGCGCCGGCGGAGCCCCCGGCCGGCTCCGCCGGCATCCGCCACACCTCGCGGATCCGGCTGATGGCCGCCGCGCCCACCTGGTACTGGGTGACCGCCGAGACCACCTCCTGGAGCGGCGACATCAGGTAGAAGACGTAGAGCAGGAAGGCGACCAGGGTGCCGATCTCGATCGCGTCGGTCGCCACCCGCGCGCCGCCCACCGCCAGCACCGTGAGGAACGCGCCCTGCACGGCCAGCCCCATCGTGTTCCCCACGATCGCCGACCACTTGGCGGCGGTGACGCTGGCCCGCCAGGACCGCTCGGCCGCCTCGTGCACCGTGCGCTCCTCGCGCTCCTCGGCGCCGGCCGCCTTCACCGTGCGCAGCGCGCCCAGCACCCGCTCCAGGGCGGCGCCCATGTCGCCGATCGACTTCTGGGCCCGCTTGCTGGCCCGGTTGATCAACGGCGCGATCACCCCGATCACCACCGCGGCCACCGCGATCACCGCCGCCGTGACGCCCAGCAGCACCACGTCGACCAGCGCCATCATGGCCAGCGTGGCCACCAGCGTCAGCCCGCCCGTGCCCAGGCCGATCAACGACTGGGTGGTCATCGCGCGCAGCAGCGTGGTGTCGGAGGTGGCGCGGGAGAGCAGGTCGCCCGGCTCGCTGGCGTCCACCGCGGAGATCCGCAGCCGCAGCAGGTAGGAGGTGAGCGAACGGCGGGCGCCCAGCACCACCGACTCGGCGGTGCGCTGGAGCACGTAGTACCCCAGCGCCCCCAGCGCCGCGTTCGCCACCACCAGGCCGGTCAGCAGGAACAGCTCCCCGGCGATGCCCTCGTCCGAGCCCAGGTTCTCGATCAGCGAGCGGGCCACCAGCGGCAGCGCCAGCCCGGCCGCGCCGGTGAGCAGCGAGAGCAGCGCCCCGCCGAGCAGCGTCCAGCGGTGCGGCCGGACATAGCCCAGCAGCACCCGCCAGGCCGCCGGCTCGTCCGCCGGCCGCTCGGTGGCCTCGTCCGGCTCGTGCGCCGTCTCCCGCATCCGTCCCCCTTGGTCGAGTCCCTGCCTGGTCGAGCCCCGGCCCGGCCCGGGCCTGGTCGAGTGTGATCACATCAGCCCGAGCCGGCCCGGCCAGGCCGCGGCCATGACCGGTCGCTGATCGTTCGTGGACCGTTCGTGGATCATCCCCCAGTGACAGAACGCACGGGAGCCGCCGAAGGTTGCTCCGGTGCCGCCGACTCCCGCAGCCCGAACCGGTCGTGCACCCGGCGCAGCACCGGCGGCGCCCACCAGATCGCCTCCCCGCCCAGCCGCATCGCGGCCGGCAGCAGCGCGCCCCTGATCAGCGTCGCGTCCATCAGCACCGCCAGCGGCAGGCCGACCCCCAGCGCCTGCATGAAGGAGATCTCCGAGATCAGGAACGCCAGGAAGACCACCGAGAGCGCCACCGCGGCCGCCGTCACGATCCGCCCCACCCGCTCCAGCCCGACCGCGACCGCCGCGTGCGCGTCCAGCCCCGACTCGTACTCCTCCCTGATCCGGGAGAGCAGGAACACCTGGTAGTCCATGCCAAGACCGAAGGCGCACGCGAAGAGCAGCACCGGCACCGTGGAGACCACCTCACCGGTCACCGTGAAGCCCAACAGCCCGGACAGGTGGCCGTCCTGGAACCCCCACACCAGCGCCCCGAACGTGGCCGTCAGGCCCAGCGCGCTCAGCGCCATCGCCACCAGCGGCAGCAGCACGCTGCCGGTCAGCAGGAACAGCAGCACCGTCATGGCGAGCAGCAGGCTCACCCCGGCCACCGGCAGCCGGTCCAGGATGCTGCCCGTGCTGTCCACCGCCACCGCGGTGCGCCCGCCGACCAGCGCCTCGGCCGGCGCCGGCAGCGCCCGCGCGGCGGCCACCAGCTCCTCCAACGCCCGGTTGTCCACCGCCCGCGGCACCACCGTCAGGTAGCTGCCGGCCCCGTCCGCGGCGGTGAACGCGGCGTGCGCCGGGCCGGCCTGCGCCGCCCGCGCCCCCGCGGCGTAGCTGCCGGTCGCCGCGTCCACCCGGGCCACGTCGTCCAGCCCGGACAACGCGCCCGCGTACGCGTCGAGTTCGGCCGCCGACCCGGCCGGCTCCAGGGTGGGCAGCACCACGGTCAGCGCGTCGCTCTCCCCCGCGTCGAAGTCCGCCCGCAGCTCCTCCGCCACCTGCCGACCGGCCGAGGACTCGGGCAGCCCCCGCTCGTCCGCACTGCCCAGCCGGATGTTCAGGAACGGAGCCCCCAGGGCCAGCAACAGCAGGGTGCCCAGGGTGGCCACCGGCACCGCGCGGCGCATCACCAGCGACGCCAGCCGGTGCCAGAAGCCGTTCTCCACCGCCGTGTTGGCCCGCTGCCGCAGCAGCCGCCCGGCGTTGGCACGCGGCCCGAGCACCGCCAGCAGCACCGGCAGCACGGTCAGCGTCACCACCGCCGTCAGCAGCGAGACCGCGATCCCCGCGTACGCCATGGACCGCAGCGCCAGCGCCGGGAACCAGGCCAGCCCGGCCAGCGTGACGGCCACCGTGACCGCCGAGAAGATCACGGTGCGCCCGGCGGAGACCATCATCAGCCGCAGCGCCGCCGCCGGCTCCCGGCCGGCCGCCAACTCCTCCCGGTAGCGGTTGACCATCAACAGGCTGTAGTCGACGGAGAGTCCGAGTCCCAGGATGGTCACCACGTTCACCGCGAAGACCGACAGGTCGGTCACCCCGGCCAGCAGCCACAGCAGGCCCAGCGTCAACAGGATGGTGACCAGCCCGACCACCAGCGGCAGCGCCGCCGCCAGCAGGCTGCCGAACACCACCACCAGGACCAGCAACAGCAGCGGGAAGGCCAGCAACTCGCCGCGTATCGCGTCCCGTTCGCTGAGTTCGCTCAGCTCCTGGTTGATCACCGCCGAGCCGCCGAGCCGCACGTCGAGCCCCTCGGCCACCTCGCCCTCGTAGGACGGGGTCAGCTCGGCCAGCCGCTTGCCGGCCGCTGTCTCGTCGCCCTCGACCGCCGCCAGCACCAGCGCCGCGTCGCCGTCCTCGGCGCGCAGCCCGGGCGCCTGGTCGCCGGCCTCCCAGTAGGACACCACCTGCGCGATCCCGTCCTCGCCGGCCAGCCGCTGGCCGAGCGCGGTGCCGGCCGCCACCACCGCCGGATCGTCGACGCCGGCCTCGGCCCGCACCAACAGCACCAGGTTCAGCTCCTCCCGGCCGAACCGCTCCGTCAACTCCTCGGCGGCCAGGCTGGAATCCGCCCCCGGGTCGTTGAACCCGCCGCCCTTCAACCGGTCGAAGAGCACCCCGCCGCTGCCCGCCCCCAGCATCGCCAGCACCACCGCCAGCAGCAGCACCGCCCGCCGGCGCCGCAACAGGAACCCGCTCAGTCGTCCCAACATGCCATCTCTCCCGGTGTGCCTGGTCGTGCCACCCGGGGAGCGCGGCCCGGCGCGTGCGCCGTGGCGTGCACGCCCGGGTGCTCGCGCCCACCAGGACGGGCGGCGCCGGGGCCGTGTGACACCGGAACGCCGGCCACGCCCGAATGAGAGCTGAATCACGCGCGGCGCCGCCCGGCGACGCGCTGTCCGGTTCGCCCCGTTGAGCCGCCATCGGGCCGGCGGGACAATGAGGGCGGCCACCGGAGGGGGCTGAGCGCGGCGTCACGGGACGCACCGCGCGCCGGAGGTTCCTCAGCCCTACCCTGGAGCAGGCCCCGATGGACAGATCCGTCCTGACCCAACCCACCCGGCCCAGCCGCCGGTTGCTCTCCCTCACCGCGCTGTTCGCGCTGGTCTGCGCGGTGTTGCTGACCCTGACCACCGCGCCGGCGCGCGCCGCCGAGGCACCGGCCGAGCCGGCCGCCGAACCCACCAGGATCATGGCGCTCGGCGACTCCATCACCGGCTCACCCGGCTGTTGGCGCGCCCTGCTCTGGCAGGACCTCGACACCGCCGGCTACGCCGACAACGTCGACTTCGTCGGCTCCCGCAGCCCCGACGGCTGCGGCTTCCCCTTCGACGGCGAACACGAGGGCCACGGCGGCATCCTCACCACCGGCATCGTGCGGGACAACCAGCTCCCCGGCTGGCTGGCCAGCGCCGACCCGGACGTGGTCATGATGACGCTGGGCACCAACGACGTCTGGAGCGCCGTCCCCACCACCACGCTGCTGGACGCCTACAGCACGCTGGTCGGCCAGATGCGGGACGCCAACCCGGACGTCCGGGTGCTCGTCGCGCAGATCCTGCCGATGACCCCGGCCGGCTGCGCCGAGTGCTACGACCGGGTGGTGGACCTCAACGCCGCCATCCCCGACTGGGCGGCCGGGCTCAGCACGCCCGAGTCCCCGCTGACCGTCGTCGACCTGTGGACCGGCTTCGACACCGCCACCGACACCGGCGACGGCGTCCACCCCAACGAGGCCGGCTGGCGCAAGATGGCCGACGCCTGGTACCCGGCCCTGACCGGCGTCCTCGACGACCTGCCCACGGCCGACTGACCCGCCCCACCCCACCCCGCCAGGGCCGCCGGCCCTGGCGGGGCCCAGACGTCACCCGACGACCGCCGCCCGGCCCGCCCCTTCTCGGCTCGGCGATGCCGTCACCCTTGTCAACACCTCGTGTAAGGAGTTCAGCTCATGCGCCGAGCGGCGGACCTGACGGACGTCACGTGGATCACCTCTCCCTACAGCGGGTCGGACGGCGGTCAGTGCGTGACGGTCGGGGTGGCCGGCGCCGAGGGCGTGCCGGTGCGGGACAGCAAGGACCCGGCGGGGCCGGCGTTGTGCTTCCCGCGCGCCGAGTGGTCGGCTTTCCTCGACACCGTCCGCGATGACGCCCGCTGACGCTCGCCCTCTCAACCGGGGCCGCGCCATGCGTGCTTCCACGTCCTCTGGGCTGGCGCGCGTGACCGATGTCGTTCCCACGAACCCAAGCGGGGAAGCCGCCCGGGGCCGCATAGCACTCTGGCTCGCACCGGAGGACCTCCGCTGGCTGGCACAGCACTGCTGCTGTCCGGCAGACGCGCCGCAGCACGCGCACGACCGGTGCGGGCGCCTCCGCTTCCGGGCGAGCGCTGCCCTGCACAAGCACGACCGGTCTGCCTGACGCCGACTGTCAGTGGTCCCGCCTAGCCTGATGCGGTCGTTGCTGAGCAACTCGCGGACAGCTCGGGGGAAGTGGCATGGTGCGAAGGCCGGTTGACGGTGAGGTACGGGTCGCCTACCACCAGATCTACGTGGTGAGCGGGCACGACGACATATCCGACCTCAACGCGGCCTTCGCCGGCCAGACCGCGGGACTGTGCGGCGCGGCCGTGCCCGGATTCCTCTACCTGGTCACCGGGTTGCACTCCGGCGCCGTCGGCTTCACCATCGAGGTGCACGGCCGGGCTCCCGCGTTGGACGCGGGGTGGGAAGAGGCGGTGGAGGTGTCCTACCGGCCGCGCGCGGCCGATGCGCGTTTGACGGAGTGGGGCGGCGGGGGAGCGTGGCCGCTGGGTCTGGTGGCGGCCGACTACCGGGTGCGGTACTGCGCGTCGGGGATGGACCGGGGGCAGGCGTTGGACACCCGGGTGGCCGGGGCGGCGGTGGACCGCTATCTCCTCCAGTTCTGGCCCGCCCTGCCGGCGCCGGACCGGATCCTGCGGCAGACCTCGTCGGCGGCCGCCTCCTGGCACCGGGCCGCCAGCGAGTTGCCCCCGCCACCCACCGCCGCCGAGCGCGCCGAGCGCGCGCGTCGGGCCCGCGCGGCCCGCGAACGCGCCGCGCGGGAGCAACGGTTGGCGCACGAACGCTGGCAGTGGGGCGGGCGGTTACCGTCCGAGACCCTGCGGCAGGCCGAGGGTGCAGCGCGGGGCCTGCTGGGCTTTGACGCCGAGTTGGTGCACGCGCTGGACGCCGCCGGGCCCGAGGCGCAGCGTCGGGTGGCCGTGCTGGCCGCCGAGCACGCCTGCCGGGCGGCCGGCATCGCCGCTCTCGACTGGGTCGCGCCCGCCCTCGCGGCGCTCGCCGAGGGGAGACCGCTGCCGCCGCCCTTCGAGGACTCCGACAGCGCGTTCCGGGCGCTGCGCGACGATCCGCGGGTCCCGGACCGGACGGTCGGGCTCGCGGTCGAGCCGCCGCGCCCTGTCCACCCCGCGCCCGTCGGCCGGCGGGTCCAACGGCTCCACGCACAGCGGCCGTTCGTCGCGTGGGTCAGCGCCGAGCCGCGTGCCGTGGCGTCCGGGCCGCCGGGCCCGGTCCGCGTCTCGGCACCCCACATGGCGTTGCCGGCGGTGGTGCACGCGGGCGGGGCGGAGCCGCTGACGGCGGCCCTGCTCGCGGTGCGGGACGCCGTCCACACCTACGGGGAGGCGTACCCGACCCTGCTCCGGGACGTCCGGGCCGGCCTCGGTGCCGCGTTCGGCGGTTCGGATGTCAGTGCTGGCGACTACCATCGGTGACGGTTCGACGGGTGGAGCTGCGACGGAGGTTGGGACATGCGGTACACGCGACTCGGCGCCACCGGGCTTGAGGTCTCGGCGGTCTGCCTCGGCTGTATGAGCTTCGGCGTGCCGGACCGGGGCGCGCATCCCTGGTCGTTGGACGAGGAGGCCAGCCGGCCGTTGATCCGGCAGGCGGTGGAGGCGGGGATCAACTTCTTCGACACTCCAGACACGCCGAACTTGCACCTCTGAGGATACAGGCAGGTCAGCGGCCCTGTCTGGCTCTCCTCATGGCGTGAAGAGGATCAGCACGTCTGCCCAACGGTCCGGCGTCAGGAGGCGCCACTCACCGTTCGTGCGGGCGGTCTCCTCCGCTTCGGCGTGGAGGCTCCCGACCAGTAGGGCCGTCCCGTTGTCCATCTCGGTCCCCGGCGAGCCATCCTCTTCCCGCGACAGCCACGCGGCACCGAGAACAGCGGTGTGCACGTCGGGGAAGTGATCCCCGTGAGCTTCGCCCGCTGTCACCCCGGACGGCGTTGTGAACGCCCATTCCGCCCGCCACCGAGCGCGCGCAGTCTCCGGCCCTCGCCGTTCGGACACGGAAAGCTCAGCGGTCCTGTGTGACGGCCTGCGGGTCTATCGCGTCCCGGAGGTCCGTCCCGGACTGGACGAACGCGAGAGCCGCCCTGACGCGCTCCTGGGTCCCTCCGAGCATGGCCAAGCCCCGCAGGCACGTGGGGCAGAGAGCGCCGAGAACGGCGCCGGTCTCCGGGTCCGCGTAGAGCTGACACCCCTCCTCTGGGGACCTTCTACAGATGCCGCAAGACCCCGCGCGCAGTTCCTCGGCGCGATCTGGGCTGACTCCCAGGCGCACCGCACCGTAGCGGCGCTTTGCTTCCCGGCGGGTCTCCCGGACCTGCGCTGCGTTCTCCGTTCGATATCGCCGCTGGCGTTCGCGGGCAGCTTCGCGGAGGCAGGCAGCACAGCGCCGAGAGGGGCGCTTAACACCACGCGTCGTGCGCATGGGGAAGTCAGCCAGGGGCTTGACCTTCTGGCACCCGGTGCACTCCTTGCGCTTGTCGTTGGCGTCCCTGCTCATGACAGCCCAGCTTACGGCCGACCTGGCATCACCGAGGGCTGTGCCACTGTGCGTATCGACGACGCTACCCATGGTGTTTATGGTGGCTTGGGGGAGGACACGCGGAGTGGTCGGCTTCCCCCATACTGGTAACGCCCCCCCCCCAGAGATCCCCCCCGAGGAGTTCGGTATGCCTACGTCCGCTGCTGCGACCGTTGACTTGCGCACTGAGTCACTTGGTTCGGTGTTCGACCGGGTTGAACGGTCTCTTGGGGTGAAGTTGGATAGAAGCACCGAGGTTCGCAAGCGCCGGTCAATCGGGGCCCGTACAGACCGGGGGACGTGGGTGCGGGTCGAACGGCGCCCCCGGGAGCGAATCGGCGGGCAAGGATGGAACGGCGTGGAGTGTGCGGCGACGCTACGCGGAATCGCCATGCCGCAGTGGTTGGCGGGCGCGGCCTGGACGGACCCGGAGGACGCCGCGATGTGGCGGGCCGACGAAACCGAACTGATCAGCGCCCCACCCGTGAAGCCCGCCGACCGGGCAGAGTTGTCTGACACATGGTGGGCGACGTTGACCGCATCTCTGGATGCCCTGGCCGAACAGACGACTACCCGCGTGGCAACACCGGACACGGACACTATCTCGCGGTCTGTCGTGACCGAAGTCATTCAGAAGGCATTCCCTGAGGCAACGATTGACGTCAGCTTGGACGAGTGGGCAACGGCACACGCTGACCTGAGCTGGGCCAATCTGACCACACCGGAGTGCTACATCTTGGACTGGGAGGACTGGGGAATGGCTCCGCGTGGGCTGGATGCTGCGAGGTTGCTGGTCAGCTCCCTCGATGTCCCGGAAGTCGCCGAGCGAGTCCGGCACGAACGGAGGGACGATCTCGGGAGCCGAACCGGCAAGCTGATGTCGCTGTTCTACTGCTCGAAGCTCGTCCCCTATGTCGATGAAGGGGCACCGGTTCGAGCCGAAGCACTTCGGCTACTTGGCGAGTTGGAACCGCTGCGCTGACGCCCCAGCAGAGTTCGATACCTCGTGACGGTATCCCCGTCCACCTCGGCCCCGAGGGAGGCCAGCAACTCCCGGAGGTGGGCGGGATCGTCAGAACCCACCGCTAGGGAACCGACACGTGGCAAGTAGTACGCTGCCCGGAATGCCGCTTGAATGGGCGAACAGGTACGACGGGAATCGCTGCGGAGGAAAAGCCTGGGGTTGATCTTGTCCCATATCGGGTCGGTGGCTTTGCCTCCGAATGGGCTCATACCCCAAACCGCGGCGGCGGGAAGGCGCCACCGCGTGGCCAGGGATTCGGAAGCTTCCAAGGTGTCGATGGCGACCAGCAATCCCGAACGGACCATGAGTACATCAGGTCTCGGGGTGTCGCCGTCAATGAGGCCCACGAGCGGCCCCGGACGCCACGAGGCGACTCCCCAGGCGTCGCACAACCCAGCTTGAACAGCATTCACCAGCACCTCGCAGGCGCTCGTCAAGTGCTCCCGTGCCACTTCAGGACTGAGCCGCGACAACGTGTGCTCAGGGTTGTGAAGGAAGACAAGGTTCGGCGGTCGCCCAAGGTCTCGGTTCGTCTGCTCCAGTGCGTGTCGCAGTTGGCCCGGGGCGAGCGAGTGAACAGCCCTCGTTGTCCCGGGGAAGTAGCCGACCTTGGTGGACACACTGAACTCGGGCAAGAGATCGCGGAATCGCCCTAGCGTCTGGTGAGCGGCGAAACCGTGGTAGTTGAACGCGGTATCGATCGCCCTAATGCCCATGTCGAGCGCCGCAGCTAGTGAGTGGCGTTGGTAACGAGACCGGTGTAACCCGAGGACAACTCGGGGGTGAGACTCGCGCATAGTTCTTCCTCCGTCAGGATCTCCGCCACCCGCTTGACCAAAGCGCCGACCACGCCCGCCGCTTGGTCCAGGTTCACCGGACAGCCGCTCAACAGGAGCCGCAGCGCGGGCAGGGCCTTGGCTGCGAAGGTCAACTTCTTTCCGGAAGCGACGACTTCCACCTGTTCCCCGCGCTCGTCGATACGAGGCGGGAACTCGGTCACGCACACGACGTCATCGAGCGGCCCGAACAGGTCCGTGAACGGAACGTGGCGAGTTGATGCAACGTCCCGCAGCCGCTTGGCAAGGAATTGCTTTGGGCTGTGGAAAGCAACGAGGCGGCTGGTCGCATGGCTCAGCTTTCTGATTTGCTCCACTTGCTGTTCCAGATCCTGCACCACGTCCAAGTCATGCCGGAACACCTCGTCCTCACGGGACCAATCTGCTAGCCAAGCCAACCAGCCAACTCCGGTGGGATTGGTGAACCCGATAGTCATATGGAGGCTGTGCCCAACCCCCAACCCGCTGCGGCCGGCCTGATGCCAGTGTCCGCGCGGGATATGCAATACGTCTCCCGGGCGAGTGATGCCGGACCAAATGACATCCTGGCTGGGCGTGTCATTTCGCGCGGCATCCCGGTACATGGGTGCTGTCCGGGAGGCGCCGCGCACCTCCCATTCCTTCTCGCCCGACAGTTGTATAGCGATGACGTTATGGTCATCCCAATGCAGCCCAAAGCCCGCGCTGTCGTTCGTGGTCAGGTAGATGTTCACCGTGACCCGTTCACCGGACCACCACTGAATAGCACGGCAGATGACTTCCAGCGTCGGATCAAAGACGTTAGCCCGGTCCAAGATCATGGTAGCGCCGTCATCAAGATGACCCTTGACGCGGCGCATGTTCACCATGGAGACGGCCTGCCCCCGGCTCGTCACGTCCCGATTCAAGTACGCATCGGGATGCAGCTCCGCCCCGTTGCGGAAAATACGGAACTGCGGGTTCGCGAGACTACGCCTCATCACCATGTCGAGTAACCGTGTGGGGGTAAGCACTCGCTCAGCTATTGACACGTCAGGGAGAGTTCCCCGAGTGAATTCCTTGCCGAGGCGGGGGCCGTTGTCCCATCCGAGCGCGCCCGAGATCCCGGTGACCAAGCGATGATTCATGGCTTGTATCTCTCCTCTTCGTTTCCCTATCGGAGGTGCGAGGAATGGGGCCGCGCAGGAAGTTCGATGCGCGGCCCCATCCCAGTTACGGTGACAGTTGGTTCTTAGGACTCCTTCTCAAGGGGCCCCAAGCCCACCTGAAACGCTCTGGCCGAATTGCGTTACGCGGGGAAGGCGGTGTCGCCCTCCGGCCACGGAGCGTCTCCGGTGGCGTCGGTGGGCGGGTCGGACATGGTGGCGTCGAAACGGTCGTGAACGCCCGACAGCTTCTCCACCGCCACCAGCAACTCGGCGCTGTCCTCCGACAGGTCGGAGTTGTCCACTACCAGCAGGTCGGGGGTGTCCTGCCGCTCCAGAAGAGCACCGGGACTGGCCACATTCGTCACTCTTGATCTCCTTCGAAATTCGTCCGGCACACCATCAGTCATCACCAGCGGTTACTCATGACAACTGTTCTCCGGCGGTACCTGCCCCCGCAAGGGCGCAAACGCGGCGGACCGATTCATCGGGCCACGTCTGTGACCGCCTGTCGCTCCAGACCACATCAGTCCCGGAGCGATCACCTACACACGTGTGTAGGAGCTTTCAGGTACGTGCGGCGCGGCGTTCGCCCCGCACCAGCAGGGGAAGCGACACCTCGTTCTTGACGGACTCAAGGGCCTGTCGGATGCGGCGGACCTGATAGGGAGCGGCGAACTTCTCCAAGTCCTCCGGGTGCACCCACGCGCACCCGGACAACTCCCCTGCGGCCGCGGAGGGCACAGCCACGGCTTCGGCCTCCTCGTCGCCGAGAACGCCGCCGTCAAGCACGACGTTGAACCCTTCCTTCGCACCGGTCTCCGCGTTGGCGGGCACGTGGTCCAGGGCAAGGAAGTGCGTCAGACGCAGGTCCAGGCCCGTCTCCTCCCGCAACTCCCGCTCGCCGGCCGCTTCGATGGGCTCCCCCTCGTGCGCAGCCCCGCCGGGAAGCTGCCACTTCTTGTTGTCGTACGTCGGCTTCACCAACAGAACCCGGTCCCGCTCGTCCTGGACGAGGGTCAGAACGCCGATGCGCCGGCGAGGCGGATTCTTGGGGTCGATGTCCTTGTGTGCCATGTTGCCTTTCCCTAGTTCTGGTCCTACGGCACCCCGCCCCGACGTGGCGCCTTAACCCATGCACACCGGTCGGGGAGGGAGTTCTCTGGCGTCCGCCCCCCGACTGGGCGCCTGGCTGGGGGAAACCGGCATCAACCGGTCGGGGGACGGAGTATGGTTACGCTGCGTTACCAGCAGCGTCGGATAACGCCCCTGCGCTCGGGAACGAAACCGTCACGAGGCGGGCGGTCAGGGTGTAGAAGGTCGTGTAGTCCCGGAACGGCAGCACGAACGGCTCGTTGCCGTCCGCCAGTTCGCGCTCCGTCGTGGCGCACGCTTCCCGGTCTGCGTACCACTCCCGTAGCACCTGACCGGGGTCGGGAAAGTCATCGGGAAGTAGGTCGGGCAGTCGAACAATGTTCCGACCCTCGGGATTGCGCGGGTCCCTCGTCCACTCTTCGTCAGGCTGAGGATCGAGCCCCCGCGCGAACCGGCGTGCCTGACCACGGAGCCACGCAACGGCCTGGACAGGCGTATCTGCCCAGTACCCGCCGAGGAACACTGCTCCGTCGTCGGCGCCTATGGTCCAGGCCGTTGCCTCACAGAGCAGACCAGTGAAGTCCTCGACTTGGGCTGGCGCGGACGATCCCTCCGCCGCGTCCTTGTCCCGAGCTTGACCTTCACGCCATGCCGCCGCGGGGGCGGTCTGCGCACCGAACTCTTGCTGTAGGCCGCGCAGTCCACGTAACCCGCGCCTAGCAAGGGTCCGAAGCGGTAAGACTCGTCTAGCCGTCACAAGCACACCCCTTCACCGTAGGACTGCAACTCCTCCGGGTTGAGCGCCAGTTCAGCCCAAACGGTCTTACCGATGACGCGCTCTGCGACGCCCCACCTGGACGTGATTGCTTCGACCACGTCGAGTCCCCGCCCTGTCTCGCTGTCGCCATTGACGCCACCGCCCTGCCTGCGCGGGCAACCGTCGCCGCTGTCCCGCACTTCGACCCGGAGGTGGAACGGAGTGAGGTCGAAGGTCAGGAGGACTTCCCGCCCCTGGGCGGTCTTGCCATGCACGATCGCGTTGGTCACCAGCTCGGAGACGACCAGTGTCAGATCGTGCGCGAGCTGGTCCAGCCCCCACTCCCTTGCGACTTGTCGTGCAAGTGAGCGAGCGGCCTTGACGTTTGCTTGGTGTCTCGGGTAGCGGGCCTGCACCCGCCGTTCGTCGTCCATCTGGGCTCCCTCTGGTCCGACCCCTCCGCGTGACGTGGCGTCAGCAACCTTGTGGGGCTGGTGAGTCGGGTACCGCCGCAACCACTGTGGATACCATGCACCTTGGAACCACCAAGGTGTCAAGTCCCTACCTTGGATGGGTTCCATGACCGTTGCCGTCACTCTCGGGAGCGGGCAAACTGGCCAGAGGTGAAGAACGAGGAGGCGGCGCGGTGCCCATCAGCAGCAACAACCCGACCATCCGGCAGCGTCGGTTGGGGCGCACTCTCCGTGACCTTCGGATCGCAGCCGGGTTGAAGCATTCGGACGCTGCGAGGGTTCTTGCCTGCGCGGAATCCAAGATGACGCGGCTCGAAAACGCCCAGTCCGGAATCCGGCTCGTTGACCTGCGGCTACTACTGGACGCGTATGGGGTGACAGACC
The DNA here is from genome assembly GCF_031845445.1 of Streptomyces chisholmiae. Lineage (NCBI taxonomy): Bacteria > Bacillati > Actinomycetota > Actinomycetes > Kitasatosporales > Streptomycetaceae > Streptomyces > Streptomyces chisholmiae. The sequence continues at coordinate 171,979 of NZ_JAVREO010000009.1, forward strand.
CCGAGAAGCGCGCGGAGATCGAAAAGGTTTCCAGGGAAGCGCGTCAAAAGGGTTGGTGGACCCGTTATACCAACTTGGTTGACTCGGCCTACGCTGCATACGTAGCCGTTGAATGGGATGCGTCGGAGATCTACAACGTAGAGACGCATCTTATCCCGGGGCTTCTACAGACTCCGGATTACACGAAGGCTGTCATTCGACTCCAAGATCCTGAGTCCCCACCCGAGCATATGGAAATTCAACTGAAGGTGTGCGAGGAAAGGCGCAAGGTTCTTCAGCGCGCGAAGCCGCTTCAGTTGTGGGTGATTCTTTCCGAATCGATACTGTATCACCGTGTTGGCAGTCCGCAGGTTGTGAAGGATCAGCTCCAATTCTTGCTTGAGGCGAGTCAAGAAACAAACATTGAGCTTCAAATTCTTCCCCGCGATAACCCGATGAACGCTTGCCTGTTCGGGCCGTTCGTCATCATGAGCTTCCCCACGGCCATTGAATCGCCAGTGGCGTACACGGAATCCACGGCGGGCACCGTGTACTACGAGGAGGAATCCGACACTGAGAGGTACAAGACGCTGTTTCGTCGCCTCAACGTGGCGGCCTCGGACGTGGAAAGGTCCCGGACCTTGATCAACAAGGCCCTAGAAGAGATGGTGTAGCCGTGAAGTACAACAATTCTCCACACTCCCCCGGGGCCCTGGTATGGGCCAGGTCCTCATACTCTGGCAACAACGGGAACTGCGTGGAGGTCGCGAAGCTTTCTGATGTTAACCGAGCCGTACGCGATTCAAAGGACCAGCGCGGCCCAATGCTTTCTTTCTCGGCGAACGGTTGGTCATCGTTCGTCGCTGCTGTCCAGCGAGACGAGTTCCCATCCTGACTCATCCCCCCTGCCCCCGTTCGGCCGAGAGCCCGCTACCTGATAAGGGGTAGCGGGCTCTCCGGCTACGTATGCCTTGCCGAACCAGGCCGGCCGCGGGCTGCTGGCCCCGCACCGGCTGCTTAGGTCAACCGCAAGACGCCAGAAGCTTCACGTTCTCTGTCCAGAGAAGCGTTGGTTCTTGCGCCGGGATCAGTCGGTCTGTCTCTGCGGATCGTTTCCACTCGAAGACGCCCAGCAGGTTGCTGCTGATACCGCAGGCTACCCCGTGCACTTGGACACGGAACCGCTGGACGCGCGCAGAGCGCTGGAAGATGCGCGCCACGAGCCGCCCGTAGACGTTGATGGTGCGGTCTAGTTCCTCTTCGGAGTACACGTACTCCCTGGCATCGGGGAGGAGTGGCGCGGCTGATTGCCACACCCAGCGGCCCTCCTCGTCATCATGAAGGTACACCTCCGTTCGAATCAGGACAGTTGGTGCGTTCCGGGTTGGGCTTGTGGCCACCTTTAGTCACCCCCGTGACCTGGGCCCCGATTAGGACTCCACCCCCAACCGTACCGACTCGAACTTTGTACGGCATATGACTTAGGCATAGAAAGGCCACATATGTGGGTGCCGTGAATTTCCCTCAGAACATGCCAAAGAGCCACCTACGCACGTGTGTAGGTGGCTCTTTGGGTGTTTCGGTACCTATGTGGAGGAACTGACAGGAGTTATGACGAACTCCGTCCAGCTCAGCGCCTTCTGTAGGTCCTTGATCACTTGGTGGAGGTGGTGGGCACACGCGGTTGTCGTGGCGATCCGGCCGGGCTGGCCGACGTTCCACACCGCGTCGTAGCTGCACCCGAAGGTGCCGTACGACTTCCTGATCTGTCCGTCGCAGCGCGGACCCATGCGGTTCCTTCCGGTCGGTCGCGTGGTACCTGGGGTGGTGCTCGGTGGGCTACCCTGCGGGGGGAAGCCCCCGGCAAATTTGGGTTGCCGGGGGCTTCTCTCATCCAGCCTGGAGCTTTCCGTTTCGGCGCGTGTAGTACATGCCGTACAGCACCTCGCCGTTGACCTTGACCACGAGCTGATAGCGGGTTCCCTCGGCCAGCTTGATGACCGAAGTGTCATGCCAGCGTTCGGCTATCTCGGCCATAGGGACTGAGAAGACGCTACCGACATGGACCGTGTTCCTTTCTATCACCTTGACTTGTTGGTCGTTGTCGATGATTTCCAGATTCACCAGCACCGACGTGTCAGGCTGCCCCTCCTCGTCGGGTGCTTCCTCGGGTGTCGGCCCCACGGGGAATTCGGTGCCGAGCGTTTCGGCGGCGTGCAGCTCCCCTTTCAGGTAGAGGAAGTGCCCCGTCCAGAACGCCTCGTCGCCGTCCCACATTCGAAGCTCATAGACAACGCCCTCATCCAGCTGGATTTCGTATGCGCGGTCCATGTCCTGAGCGATCTCGGCGAGGTCTTCCGCCGTGATCTTGTCGCGGTGGAGACTGACGACCCGGTGACCCAGGCTGCGTTCGGTGTCGCAAACCTGGAGGTGATACTCCATCGGGTAACCTCTGTTCATTTATCAAGGCGGTCCGGCCCGTTGCCGGACCTTTCCTTGCGCTGCTTGAAGCAACCCGTTAAGGGTCCCACGGGCCGCTCGATTTGGCAAGTGACACCCTCATATGAGGGTGTCACGCCCGCGAGGGGAGGGGGACCGCCCCCGAAGCATCTCGGCGGGCGGTTCCCGTGGAGGAGCTGGCGGATGACGGCCCCGCGGCCGGCGCCCTGGCGTGGCTCCTACGCGTCGCTGTCGGCGCCCCGCAGCCAGAGGGTTTCGAATCGGGCGTGTGCGCGGGCGCGTATCGACCGGATGCGGGCGCGTGGCACCCCGAGGGCCTGCGCTAGCTCCTCGTCGTTCTGTGTGCCGTAGTAGGGCATGGGGGCGATGCCGTACGTGCCCTTGAGTACGGCGCGCTGCTGTTCACCGAGTTGAGAGAGGGTGGCGTGTACGCGCTCGCGGAGCGCGCGGCGGCGCCGGTTCTCCCGGTCGCTGGGCTCGGCCAGGTCCCCCGGGATCGGGAGGGCGCCGGGGATCACCTCCCCCAGGAAGGTTTCGTTGTCGGCCTCGTCGGTGACAACGGCGTCCAGGGAGTCAACTCCCTGCCAGGACAGGCGCGCTGCGTACGCAGTCTCCCGGGACATCCTCCGGTCGCCCATGACTTCCGGGTCCGTGGCCACGCGTTCGGCCTCGAACGGGTCTCCACCCGACGCGCGTAGCGCCCGCTCGAAGTCCGCCGCGACGCTGCGTGAGACGCCCTTTCGGGTCTCCCGCTTCCGCGCGTCGGAGAGGCTGCCCTTCACGGTCCGGTCTATGTAGCTGATGAAGCTAGCGACGCCGTTTCCCTGAAAGCGCCTTATAGCCTCCCAGACGGCCACCCGGCCTATCTGGGTCAGCTCCTCGGAAAGCGCGTCGTCAGGGGTTCCATTGGTTCGTGCGTAGCGGCGGGCGAGGTTAGTTACGTTGTCCTCGGTGGCCTGGATTACGGCGGTGACGGCCGAAATCTCGTTGTTTTTGGCGTCGCTGATCTGCTGTTCGGTGAGGGAAATCACGAGTGCTCCGCCTCGTCGGGATCGGTTGCACTCCCGGGGGGAGCGCAAGGGATTCCCGGACGGGGCGAGCACAGCGAGCATGGGCGCTAACTGGTCGGCGTCACGCGGATGTAGGCAGGTAGGCGGCGCTTTCGGCGCAGCATCGGTTAGCCCCTGTCCGGGTGAGCGCGGACGGTGGGGCTAGCGCTTTGGCCTCTTTGTCGTTGCTTTACCTCCGAACGTACGAACTGGAAGGCCGGGGCGAGGAGTTCGAGCGGCGTTCTCGCGGGAATGACGGCCAGCCCGTGAGAAGGCACGTGCAGGCGTCGTTCCGGCTCGTTCTCGGGGAGGATGCGCGAGAGACGCCGTGACCACTCTGTGACCTTCGGGAGGCGAGATGCGCCCAGGGCGGACCACCTACACACGTGCGTAGGTGGTCCCAGTGACGGGTGGTGTTGGGCTGTCAGTGGTCAGCGCCGTAGAGCGAGCCCCACGAGCGACCGCCGATCTTGGCGTTCGCCTCCATGGGCACGCCCCAGATGGGGAAGGTCATGGCGCGTTCGATCTCGTGGGCCAGCTCGGGGGCCGCGGCGGCCGGCACGGACGCCAGCACCTCGTCATGAATCGGCAGGCGCAGATGCGGAGTCAACCCGTCCTCGTCCATCTGGATCAGGGCTTGCCCGAGAACATCCCTGGCGGTGCTCTGACACAGGTAGTTCGTGACCGCGTACACCTTGTCCCGGTCCACGGGGAGGCGCCGTCCGGTCGGGGAGACGTAGACGAACCCGGCGTTCCGTGCCTCGCGCTGCCAGCGCTTCGACGCCCGGCGCACCTCGGGATAGGTCCGGTCGTAGGCGTCGATGGCCCGTTGCACAGCAGCCACGGGGGCGCCGCTCATCCGGGAAATGCCGAGTGCCCCGCCGCCGTAGACCTTTCCGAACCCGATGGATTTGCAGAGATCCCGCTGTTCCTCGGTGTAGTTCGGACCGAATACCTGGAGTGCGGTGAACCCGTGGAGATCCGCCCCGGCGTTGATGGCCTCCTTCATCTTCACCACGTCGGCGAGCGCCGCGAGAACGCGAAGCTCCACCGCTTTGAAGTCGGCACTCAGCATGACTTGCCCGTCATCGGCGAGGAGTGCGCGCCGAATGATGAAGTCGGACGAGGGGAGGGTTTGCAGCGCGGGCCGGGTCGCGCTCATTCTCCCGGTGCGGGCCTGGAGCGCATTGATTGACGGGTGAACCCGGGAGTTCTCGTCAACGGTCTCTAGGAAGGTCTGGCCGTACGTCTGGCGCCATTTCCCGGCCCGCTTGGACTTGAGTACCGCGTCGGCGAGCGGGTTCGGTGTGCGGGCTCCTATGCGGTTCCAGTCGTCGTCAAGGTCCGCGAGCGCCAGGAGAACGGGCTTGTCCACCTTGAGGGCGCCGTTCCCGGTGCGCTCCGTCAGCGTCTCGCCCATGGCGGTCAGGGCCTCGGCGATCTGGGCCGGGGAGTTCACCGACTCCACGCCGTATCGACGGGCCCGGTCGGCGTGCTCCTGGGCCTCGACGCCGAGGCGGGTCACGAGCTGGCGCGTGTACTGCTGGTCCAGCAGGATTCCGGTCCGTTGCATCTGGGCGCAGATGCGGGCCAGCTGGTGTTCGTACTCGGTGAGCTGGTCTGGCACGTCGAGGCGGCGCAGCTCCTCGCGGAGAACGGGCGCCAAGCGCGCGGTCAACACGGTGTCCAGACCGGCGTAGAGGTTGTAGGTCGGGTGATTGAGGGAGATCCGACTCCACCCGGTTGCCTTGGTCCAGCCGAACGCGCGGAAGACTTCGGTCAGTCCCTCTTGCGTGTCCGGGGCGGCAGGGTCCACCCATCGGGCGCTGAGCGGTTTCAGCGCGTGCCCGGTCCCGCCTTCTCCGGCCTGCCTCGGATCGATCAGCGCGGAGAGAATCCGGGTGTCCAGGGTGCGCGGGGCCAGGCTTTCCAGCGTGACCCCGGCGTGGTGATCCAACACCAGCCAGTCGAACGGGGCGTTGTGAATGAGGAGTTGTTCCGCGTTCCGCAGTGCCCGCAGCGCGGAGCCGCGAAAGGCACCGCCCTTCTCCCAGTGGATTACCCACGCTTCCCGGGCCGTGCCGAACTGCACGGTTCGCAAGCGGAAGTGCGGCGAGTAGATATCCAGGCCGCTGGTTTCGGTGTCGAGTGCGACGGGCCCGCGCAGACTGCTGGCCCACCGGTCGAACTCGTCTAGGTCGTGGTCGTTCTCGGGAACGCGAACGGTGATGGTGTCCCCGGCGATGACGTGCTGATAGGTGCGCAACGTGCTTCCCCCCATAGGAAAAAGGGGTCACCTACGCACGTGTGTAGGTGACCCCTTGTGGACCCTTCCGGGTCGGTTACCGCTGGCCGAAGATTCCCGGTCCCCCCGCTGCCGCGGCCGTCGTCCCGCTCTCGCGGACACCGAACAGCGTGATACCGCGCTTGGTCTTTCGGCGCGTAACGCCGCGTTCCTCCAACGCGCGGTAGAAGGTGGTGCGCCTCCATTGCTCTTTCTGTGGGAGGTTTTCCGCCTCGCACCATTCGAGATAGAGCCTGAACGCCTCGTTGCCTAGGAGCTGGTCGGCGTCGTCGCCGGTCTTCTCGATGACGCCGGGCAGGAACCCTGACAGGGCGTCCGAGGTTTCCCTGTATTCGCGGGTTGCGTTCTTCACCGGGGTGGGGTCCTTCAGGCCGCCTGCGTACCACTCCATTGCCCCGCGCACGGCCCATGCCGCGATGCCGGCCGACTCCTCAAGGAGCTTGTCCGCCAGCTCGTAATCCCGCTCGTTCTCGGCGAAATACCGCGTGAATGGAATCATCTTGACCCGCCTCCACAATCCGGTGTCCTGACCCTTGAATGCCGGACGGTGATTTGTCGCCAGCAGGATCAGGAACGACGGGGTGAATGTGAAGAACTCCCGGCGCAGGAAGCGAGCGGTCATCTTGTCCGTGCCAGTCGCCTGTTTCAAGGTGGCTTCTGACATGGTGCGGCCCGCTTCCCCCTCGGAGGCCATGACCAAACGCGCGTCCCGAAGTGCGGCCAAGTCGTTGGGAATTCCGCCGCTGCGCTTGCTTTCGAAGGTGGCGAACGGGGTGGTCCGCGTGATCTCCTTGAACACTTCGGTCAGGGTGTCGGTGAATACTGATTTCCCGTTCGCGCCCGATCCCCAAAGGATACAGAAACATTGTTCCGAGGTATTCCCGGTGATCCCGTAGCCGATCAGGCGCCGGAGGTAGGCGGGCATACTCGGCATGGTCGGCATGATCTCGGAGAGGAATCTCTCCCACCGATCGGCGCGGGCCTGTGGATCGTACCGAATGGGGATCATAACCGTGAGCATGTCTGCCGGGTCGTGTGGGCGGAGCTGGCCGGTACGCAAGTCCACGACTCCGTTGGAGAACGACAGCAGATCGGGCCGCTTGTCGAATTCCTCGGCGTCAACGAGAACCGAGGGAATCGTTCGCAGCTCTCGCAGCAACGCGTCAATTTTCCGTGTCATGGTGAAGCCGAGGGAAGCCTTCCCCAACCTGTCGTCAAAGTCCTTCGGCAGCGTGCCCCCGTTGTCGCGCTTGGCTCGCTCGCGCCGGTCGGATGCCGCAGCAGTGAGCGCGGCCCCCATGTGATGCACCCATTGCCGAACGACTGCATCGGACTGAATCCAGGTGGACCCGTTCCAGGAGAAGAACCCGAGACCCGGCGCGTACTTGATCGTGCCCTTGGTGAACGCGACCAGCGCGTGAGCGTTGAGCACATCGGAGGGTCCGTACCGGTCGGCCAGGTCCGCCACGAGGCTTACGGCCTCGTGTGCTTCGCGGTCCCCAGGGATGAGTGCGCCGGTCCGCGTGTCCACGTAGGACATGCCATCGACCGTGACCGCCTGGGCGGAGTCCACGGCCGCGCGCAGCAGCTCGGGGAAGCGCTCGGGGTCCCGCTCCCGCCAGTCGGTCAGATCGTCCCCGGCCTGCGGGATGGTGAGCGTGTAGACATCGATCCGAGAGGCCGCGAGCGCTGCCGCCAGGCGCAGCGTGAACGTTTCTCCCGCCGCGTCGTGGTCACCGGCCACCACCACCCGCGCCCCTTTGAGGCCGGCCGCCAGCTCCTCCGCCAGCTCGCCGTTACTGGCGAGCGCGGCACCCCGAACAGCTACCGCCGTGTACCCGGCCGCAACCGCTGTGAGCGCGTCTGACGGTCCCTCGGTCACCACGATGACCCCGCGTCCGCCGTTCCCCCGGAACACCCCGTAGGAGCCCCAGCGTCCGCCCTCGGGGTTGCTCAGGCTGACCCACCGAGCGGAGGACTTCCCCGTGAGGTCCCGGGCCTGCGCGGCCCGGATGACGCCGGAGAAGTCGGCGAACGGCACGACTAGGCGCGGGAAGCTGACCCATGCGCGGGAGCGGTAGGGGAAGGAGTTCTCCGCGCCCTCGTCGCCCTCGTCCAGGCCGAGGACGAGTTCCGCCGCCGCTTCCGGGTCGAGGCCGAAGCGCTGTCGGAGGTAATCCCGGGCGTCCTGCGCGGTGTCCGAGCCGAAGTCCTGGAGCCGGACCGATGCGTCATCGACGTACACCCGCAGCGCTGCGACGGGGCCGGGACCGACCAGGCCGGGACGGCCGGCGGGGACGGTTGGGCTCCCGGTGTCCTCGGCGTTGAACATGTCCGCCCACTTCAGCCCTGCGGCGGACACCACGGCCGCGGGATCACACCCGGCCCGGCAGTGGATACGTACCGTGCCGTTCTCGCCCAACCAGATACGCAGCGACGGGCGGGTGTCCGGGTGTGCGGGACACGTCGCCAGATATCCGCCGTCCGACTGCTCCACCTGATCGGGGAACCGGCCCAGGATGTCAGCGAACTGCATTCCCCACCCTTCCTGATCCGGACGGATTCCCTCCCTTAATTCGCCAGTGCGCTGCCCTCACGTCCGCTACGAGGCGGGCGAAGTCCTCAAGGTCCGTCGTGAAGTACCAGCGCCCCGTGTCCCGCCCTCGTGCCGAAAGCGCGAATTGGTAAGACGCCAACATTCCCTTTGTGGTGATGCCAAGCGTGAGGCGTATTCCGGTCCACGTGCGGACGCTGAAATGAACCGCGCCGTGCCGGACGTTTGCGCGGCGTCTCTTCACCACGGCGACACCGTATGGGAATCCGGCGTGGTGGGCCTCGATATGGGCTTGCCGCAGGAATGAAGGAACAGACGGACGCGCCACGTCCTTGCATTCCAGAACGAACGGAACGCAGTGGATATCGCCGACATCCGCCGCGCCTTCCTGCGCGGGGCGGCGGACGTTCAGCGCGCTGTACGGGTCGCGGAACTTCCCGTTGTCGTCAACGAGGCCGAGCGCGGCGTTCAGATAGTCGCGAACGTCGCTCTCCCACGCCGTACCCTTCGCCTTGTTTCGATTGACCACGTGTGGTCTCCCCCCACCTACACACGTGCGTAGGTGCTCCGGGCGTGAAAAGGGCCGGACAACACCCGCGCGTGGGGTATCGCCCGGCCCTTGACCGCCGCTGGTTCTACTCGTCGCCGGTCTCGCCGGCCGCCTGGACGAGGACAAGCCGCACGTGTTCCGCGCTGATCCACTCCGAGCGCAGAGAACGGCGCTTGACGAACCCGCTCTCGGTACCGGTCGGCTGCACCTTCAACATAGGGCGCAGCCGGCCGTCAACGAGAAACGTCGTCACGTCCAGAATGATGGCGTCCGAGAGGCGGACCCGGTTTCCCTGCCTGGTCGCGTAGGCAACCAGATCGCCGGGATACAGTTCCTCCCCGGCGTAGTCAGTGACCACGCCCCTTTTACCCATCGTTGTGTCCCTCGCCGTCGTCCCAGCCGAAACGGCGCTTCCGCTCGTGAATAACCGCCTTGCGGTCGCCGGGGGCGAACTCCCACAGCGGACGCCGGATACCGGCGTGAGGGAGTGCCCGCAGCGGCGCGGGAAGGCTTCCGGTCGGCTGGGCGTCGGCGGTGGCCGCGAGGCTCACTCGGCGGTCTCGACATTCCAGGGACCGAGAACCTTGACGGCCGGCTTCCTGAACGCCACGTCAACGCCCGCCTTGGTCCGGAACTGCACCAGCTCAAGCGTGAGTTCCGAGCGTGCCGGGCCCCCAACGTTGGTCAGCGCGGCGTTGATCTCGTGGACCACCTCCGCGAGCTTCCAGCTTGAGGAGCCGAACCGAAACAGGCCGAGCCCGGTGTTCTCGGCGAGGCGGAAGACGAGGTTCACGGACGGCGACGGCCCGCGTCCAGACTTCGCGTAAGCCTTCCGGTCGGCCAGCAACTCGGGGCACCCGCACGGCTTACCGGCATCCTCGTCCGGGCTGAGGAACGAAACGCCGTCGCAGTGGTGAACGAGCTGGCCGCGGGGACCCCACAGCTTCATGTCGGCGCTCAGCGCGTCGGGGCCGTCGATGACTACCCGGACCGACTCCGCGTCGGTCAGCACCTCTAGGTAGTCCTCCCCGGTGGTCTGCCACTCGGCGGGCTCCCCGCCCAGCAGCTCCGCCACCTCGGCGGCCACCTCCGGATCACCGGTCGTAACCCGCCACTCGGACAGCGCCTCGGGGCGGGTCCCCACCATCCGACCCGAGCGGAACCGCCCGACCACATCGTCAGGGAAGCGCGGCTTCGGACGGCTGGCCGGGTCTGTGTCGAAAATGCGTAGAGCCAATTCGGCTCTCCTCCCCCTGATCTCCATATTGGGAAGGGGCGGACCGGCAAGGCTTGATCGTGCGCCGGTTGCGGGTCCGCCCCTCTACCTCTCGGGGAGCGCAAGGGGTGCCCGGCCTACCGGGCGCGTCGCTGCGTACCGGTGACGAACCGGCCTCCGCTCTGGGCCATCGGTGTGCCGACCACGGTTCGGCTGATCTCCCGGTCCCACTCGAAGATGTGGCGCAGGGAGAGGAACACGTCGAACACCTCGTCATCGGAGCGCACCGGTTTGAACGACCAGCCTTCCGGGCGGATGTGGAGCACGGCCGCGCCGTCCACGGCCGGCATGGGCTCGGAGGTGCCATCCGGGGCGATGATCCGGTCAGCCCGCGCGTAGGCAGTCATCTGCAACCCGACGTCCGGATAGGTCGCCCGACTCGTCTTCCAGTCGGCGACGAGTAGCGCGGGCTCGCCGTTCTCGTCGGGCTTGCCGTTCTCGTCCAGGCGCACCCGTAGCAACGCGTCGAACGATCCGGCGTAGTCGTGCCGATCCGACCAGGCCACGTCTTCCGCGCGAACCAGCTCGGGGCGGACAGACTCCAGGAACTCCGCGAACCCCACGCGGTACGGCTCGATGTCCCGGTGAACCCGGCCCACCCGTTCGCCCCTGATCTGCCGCTCGAAGGTGTCGTGCGCCTCCGACCCGATGTCGGCACGGCTCTGGGTGTAGCGGCGGTGCGCGCCCTTGAGGTAGTCAACCGCCCCGGACCGGTCGCGCTCCGCGATCGAGGTAACGGCGGCCAGCTGGTCTACGGCCGCCTCGGCGGTCATGCGCGCCGCCCAGTTGACGAGGAACGGCCGCGGCAGCATCGCGACCACGCTCGTGACCCCGGGCACCTTGGCGCCGTCCGGTGCCACGTAGAAGCGGCTTCCCCCTCGGTGAATGGTTCTGATCTGTCCGGCCACGCCGGGCCCCCTCCGTTGATCGGGTCTGTCACCCGGAGGGGGAGCGCGAGGGGTACCCGCAGCCACCTACACACGTGCGTAGGTGGTCCGGCGCGCGATGTGCGAGCATGAAGCGAGGGACCCCGCCACCTCACTTGGCAGGGTCCCTCTCGGCTTCCTACGAGGCTTACAGCGTCGCTGCGTGCTCCCCGGCGGCGCTCACCAGCGCCTCAAGCTGGGCCTTGATCTCCGCGCGCTCCTCGCTGGTGCCCTTGGCGGCGCGCTCGGTTATCTGCGCCATGAGCTTGATCGCCCGCTTGATCGTGGTCATGTCCTGGTCGTGCTGGCTCTTGGTCTCCTCGTCCTCGTCCGGGGTGTTGTTCTCCTCGGTGCTCTCCTCCGGCGCATCCTCGGTCTTGGCGGTGAGCTGACGCCGGGCCTCCTTGGCGAGAGCGCGCTTCTCCCGGGCCAGCTCCGCGCGGGTCTTGCGGGGAAGCGGCTTGCCCACCTTCTCGTAGTAGGACCAGACCGCTTCGGAGGGCGACAGCTCCGGGAACTCCTCGCGGGCCCGCTCGAACTTGACGAACTCGGCCGGGGAGGCGTCCAGGCTGCGGATGTACTCGACCACCACGGTTGTCATCGCGGTCTGCACCCCGCGCTGAATCGACTTCATCTCGGCCAACAGGTCGGCAGCGTGGTCCCCACCCTTGGCCTTGATCGCGTCCCCAACCAGCGCGTACATCTCGACGGAACGCTTCTTGGCCTCGTCGGTGTGGCACCGAAGGTCAAGGTCTCCGTCCTTGTCCTTGATCCGGGTCCGCATGTCAAGGAGAACTTGGGCGATCTTCTGGTTTCCAGTCACCCGGCCTCGGATCGCGTCGTTCACGTGCCCGGCGCCGACCTTGACCAAGGTGGCCATGATCTTGGCATCGTGCTCCGCCTCGTTCCGCTGGCGGGTCTCGGGCGCCTGGTCGCCGTTCTCGGTCTCGGGCTCCTCGTCCCGGGTGGCAACCTCGCCGCTCTCCGCGTCCGCCTGGTCGTCCTCGGGGGTCTCCTCGTCGGCGGCCTCCTCGGTCGGGGTGGGACGCTCCTCCCGGAAGATCGGGAACCCGAAGTCACGGGCGGTCTGCTCCGCCAGTTCCACGCTGGTGACGTACCGGCCGTTGTCCCACTCGTATTCCTTGCCGTTGCTGTGGTGCAGCTCGCCCGCCTCGGTGGTGACTGCGAACGGCCACGCCTTGTAGAGGACTCCGACGACGCCCTGTCCCTCGATGATCAGAACGTCCCCGTCCTTGATCTCCTCGTGGGTCTGCGTGGCGTCGTACGCCTCCTTGGTGGTCTCGAACCGGTGGACACCCGGGGTGGTGATCGGCTCGGGCTCCTCGTTCTCCGCCGAGGCGTCCTCGGTCTCCTCGGCCTGAACGGCGGCGGGGTCCGGCTCGGTCTGCTTGGCCTCCATCAGGCTGCCGCGCAGCATCCCGCGCATGGCGGGCGGAAGCGGAGCCATCAGCCGGTCCGCCTCGTCGATGGCCTCCTGGGCGGCCTCCTCGTTCCCGGCCTTGAGGGACGCGCGAACCTTCTCGATGAGCTTGTTCACCTTCTCGGTGATGCGGGCCTGGCGGGTGGCGGGGGTGTCCGGCTGCTGCGCGGGGCTCTGCGCGGTGTCGGTGGTCGCGGCCGGCGCCTTGGTCATGGCCTCGACCCGAGTGGCGCACGCCTTGCAGGCGATCCCGGTACCCGGACGCTCGCTGACGTTCCGCGCGTCCTTCCCACACAGGGTCTTGCTGACGCCCTTCCGGATGCAGTGGGTCACCTTGCCGTTCCCGATGAAGGACGAGATGTAACCCTCAGGGGCCTTGATGCTCATTGCTGCCTCTTTCTTCTCTTCGCCCCGCTCTGTGCGGTGCGTTGAGAAGAACCTAAGGGCCGACCAGACAGCCTGTCAAGTGACACCCTCGTATGAGGGTGTCACGCGACATGGGGAGGTGGCGACACGTCACTGACCTGCGGAAACGTGGGGCCACCTACGCACGTGTGTAGGTGGTCCGGACATGGCAAAGCCCCCGGCGCCGCGCGGGCACCGGGGGCTCAACCGGGGTGGATCAGTCGGGCAACTTCCGTCCGTCGTACGTCTTCTCAGCGGCCTTGGAGGTGGCCACGCGCCGGGACGCGGACTCGCCCAGGGCGAGCGTCACAAGTCCCATGAGCACGCCGACCAGTTCGTCAGACCCGATCATCTGCTCAAGCTGCGGTACCTGGTGAGACAGCCACCCGACCACGGCCGCGATACCCGCGCGCACTCGCACGGGGTTGGCGCGCAGCCACTCGCGCACTGCATCCCACATCGTCAGTTCTCCCCCTCGTTCTCCTCGGAGCTGGCCGCCGCGGCGGGCACCTCGTCGGCGCTGGTCGTGTTCCGCTGGTAGGCGCCGATCACGTGCGTGGTGATCCGGCCGCTTCCCTGACTGACCCGGTGGCGCAGGCGCCACGTCGCGGAGGTCCCGTGGGGAAGTCCGGTCATGGGCCGGGTCACGGTGTGCGTGGTCCACGCGCCGTCATCCCCACCGGCAACCGTCCAGTTCTCCCAGGCCGCGAACCCGTCGCCGCTCGCGCACTCCAACGCGATGGCGGCGGTGGTGCGCGGCGGGGCGTAGGTCTCGGTGATCAGGTGGAACACCGGGGACTGCACGACGGAGGCCGCGTACCAGGCGACAGCACCAACGGTCGTTCTGCTGGCGGTCTGCCATGCGGGGGTGGGCTGCCAGGGAATCGGCAGGATGGGCAGACCCAAGTACCCGTCCGCGTGCGGGTCGTCCATCACGACGGTTGATCCGTCGCGGGTGAACAGGCGGACCACCTGGGCGTTGTCCGCCTCGGGGTCCGCGCCAACCGTGAGCGCCGCCGCTCCGGTCTGCCGTGCCAGCGTGACGCCCCAGTCATCGCGCGGGGTCTGCCCGACGCTGAACACCCTGCGCCCCTGCGGAGTTTCGGCGCGGAGCTGGCCGCCGTCCCCGATCACCACGTCTCCGTCAAGGATCTGGTCCAGGGCGGGGGCGGTGTTCGCCGCGCTACTCAACTCGCGGAGCGCGGTCTCCAACCGTCGTAGCCGGTCGGTGATATCCCGTGGAACGTTCGCCACGTCCTATCCCTCCAAGTAGATTTCTGCGCTCCCCCCGCTCCCGCGTTCCTCCGGGGTGGCCTGCCAGCCGACGACGCGATACGAGGCGTCCAGGCCCGCGCCGTGCCACACGTCGTTCACGCGCAGGCGAACGGTCCGGCCGATCAGGTCGGGGGTCAGTTCGTCCAGGCGCACGCGAAGCGTGGGGATGGTGACTGGGCGGGCCGCCGCCAGGTCCGCCGACGCGTGCGCGTTGAGGGCCTGCCGGTCGCGCACGGTGTTGTAGTCCGAGGAGCCGTCCAGGCGGGGCCAGCCGGCCGTCAGGTCCTCCGCGCGGGTCAGCAGCTCCGAGAGCATCGGTGCGGAGTCCGCAGCTTGGTTGCTGTTTTGCGTCGCCCCTCGGCTCTGCCAGACGTTCGCCGTGTTCGTCGCGTCCTCGGGCCAGGAGTACGACAGCACGTTGCCCGGGTGCGTCAGCATCACGGGACGGTCGCCCGTGCGGATCACCGGATACCCCAGTTGCAGCGCCTTGCGGCGCGCGCCGTCCGGTGTCCCGGTGGCACGGATGCGCCACTCGAACCCGCCTTCCAGGCCGGCCAGTTGGTCAAGCGCCTCGCGCACGCGCGTCATGTCGGTGCCGGTCACCGTGTGGTTCCGGACCACGCTGGACATCTGCGCGTCGTCCATCGTGATCCCGATGTCCCCGCCCGGGAGCGACTGAGCGTAGTCAACGAGCTGGCGGACAGCGGTGAACTGATCCACGTGTCCGCTGGTCAGCGTGTCGAAAACGATGCGGTGGTCTAGGTAGCTGTCGAACGTCGCGGCCTGGAGATCGGCGCTGACGAACCCGCGCTCATCCGTGCTCGGTGTCAGCGTCCAGGCGATCCCGCCCCACCACACGGCCGAGCCCTGGACGACCCACACGGCGGTACGGCCCGGGATGACCGCGCGCTGAACGCGTTGAGCGGTGGCCCTGTCGGGAACGGGAAGGGTCCCCGACAGGGCGCCGCTGCGTCCTATGTAGTCGTCGAACCGCAGCCCCGAGACCGGTAGCACGTCGCGGGGCTGGTCCGACAACAGGTCGGTGAACAGCACGCGGAACGGGGCCGAAGTGACCTTCGGCACCGCGCCCCCTTACCGGTCGAGCGGGTAGAGGATGCCGCCGAACCCGGCCCAGGTGGTCACCCCGGACGGGACGATCAACCGGACCTGCCCGGAGGTGCGGAAGTCGATCTTCAGCGGAACGCCTCCGGCGGGCGCCGACACCGGGGTGTGGCGCTGCGGACGGAAGTTCTCGGGGAGCGCGCGGGCCAACACGTCGCCGTCGTTGGGCGGTTCGCCCGCCGTCTCCCAGCCGATCCCCCCGCGCCACTGCATGTGGGGCACCCCGGCCAGCATCACGCGCCGGTAGCGCACGGGGCCCTGGTTCCCGCCGTTGGTGAAGCCCTCCGCCAGGGCGGCCGGGGTCCAGGGCACGGCGGCCTCCGGCCCCGGGTACGGCGTCCACGCCGACCCGTCCCAGCGCTCCAGGCCCCCACCGCTGTCGCGGTACTGACCCGGGTAGGAACCGGACCACGAGTCGGACCACCCACCCGGAGTGATGCCACCCGCCGCGGCGGTCGCCCGGCGCCGGTCGGTGATCGCGTTGGGCCAGTCAATACCGCCCGACCACACCGACGCCCCGGCCGGAACCGCCACCTCGTACAGCAGCTCCGCCGTACCGGTGATCTCCGGCGGCATCGGGTGGTCACCCGGGGTGCCCTGGACGACTTCCACCACGGCGCGGGAAGTGCGTACCGGGTCGTGCCGGGAGTCCAGGACGCGCAGCACCACGGCATCGATCCTCGGGAACTGGCGGTCGCCGTCGTCCACGGACAGCACCTCGGGCGAGGTGACCGCCACCGGATAGGCGCCCTGCCCAGCGCGGCCCTGAACGATCGCCCGCCCCGGGCCTATGGCGAACTGCATGTCGGCCACCCGGGTCAGCGAGAACGGGTCACCTCCGGGGATGACACCACCCCGGGTGGTCAGTTCACCCGTGGGCGTCCACGTGCCCACGGGCACCATGCGGGTGTCCGTCCGGCTCTGCCCGCCTCCGTGGTCGTCGTGATCGAGCAGCCAACCACTACGTACGGTCATTCGATCCTGTCTCCTCACCAGTGGGCGGAACGCCACACGATCGAGGCGGAAGCGGCGGGGTCGAAGCGCCCCGGTTCCGCGTTGAAGAGGAGTCGGGTCGTGCCCGGCTCCAGAGTGAAAAGCCGCTCGGGCGTGCTGCGCGGGGTCGCGGTGAACAGCCTGGACTCAACCCCGTTGAGGAGCACGGTCCCCGCCAACGTGTCCACGGTGAGCACGTCATCGCGTCGCAGCCCGGTGGCGTACTCCAGGACGCGCCCGGTGTCCATGTCGGTCAGCGACGGGCGCAGCAGCGGGCCGCGGAACTCGATGACCGGATGACTCGGGGCGTCGCCCGTGTTCACCACGACCAGACGGCCGGCAGCCGGGGAAGACCACCTACGCACGTGTGTAGGTGGACTCTCCCGCATCCAGTCCAGCGGCCAGGACAACGGCCAGCGCAGTCCCTCGCCCGGGGTCGGCAGCCCGGTACGCGCGACGTGTCGTCGTACCTCGTACCGGCGCGGGTCTGACGCTTCCCAGACGATCGTTCCCGTGGGCTCGCCCCGGGTGTAGACCCGATCAGCGGTCAGCGCGCGCCTGGTCACCCGGGCGAACAACAGCCGTCGCGCCCCGGCGAGCTGCACGACAAGCGGCTGTTCCTCCTGACGGACGCCGGTCACGGCCAGGAGCCGAGAGAGGAGACGCGGGAAGTCTCCGATCCTGCGCGGCAGAATCCGGAAGTCCCACGTCAACACGCGTACCCCGGCGAGGAGTTCACCGGGCCACGCCCCGTGTTGCGTCGGCATGGCAACGGTGCCCGACGCCATGTCGGGGAGGTCATCCCACCCGGTGAGCTGCACCCCGACATACGGCGTGGACTCCCCGAGGAGCATTCCGCCCCATTGCATCTGCCCGTCTTGGGTTATCAGGTCGTCTATTTCCGTCACCCCCGTGAGCGCATTTGCCATTCCAGTTCGCGGGCCACCTCTTGAGGTGTGAGCCCGCCGGCGTTGAAGTTCTCGATCTGCACGGCCGCGCCCCTGTTCGGCGAGATAGCGCCGAGTCCGGAATTCGGCGGTCGCTCCCGAAGCATGAGAGCGGACCCGCCTACCCAACGGGGGATATCGCTCGTTGGGCCGTCCAAGGTGAAGCGCGCGGTTCTGGCCACTGACATCGTGGCGTCCCTGACTTGGCGTCGGCCGTCGAGAATTCCGTCAGCCAGTGAACTGGATATGGCGCGCCCACTGTACAGCGTCCATCCGCGTCCGGAGAAAGGCCCCTCTTTCGCAGGGCTGAACGGCAGCAGATTCCGCACCCCGCTCAGCAGGGAGCGGGCAGCGTCCGCAGCAGCACCGGCCATGTCTTGGATACCGTCGATAAATCCTTGGATCAGGGCTTTACCGGATTCATAGAGAAACGAACCGATGTTTCCTAGCGCTGCCCGTGCGAGCCCGGGAAGAAGGCCCACTATGCGGCCAGCCAAAGAGACGCCACGAGATATGGCGCTTCCCATGGAAGCCATGGCCGACGATGCGGACGCGAGGATGTTGGCGCCCATGCTGCGTACGTTCTCCAGCGCCCCGGCGCCCATGTCGGCAAACCAGCCGATCACAGATGAAGCGCCGTCGGAGGCGACGGAGACAATCCCGCTGAAGATGTTTCCGAAGTGGGTTAGGAGACCCGACAGGAGAGACCGGGCAGCATCTACGGCCCCACGGAAGTCGCCTTGCAGTAGCGACGTGATCAGCTCTATCGCGGGAACCACAATGTTCGTTATCTGCGATGCCAAGAGGCTGGTCAGAATTTCCGCGAGACGTCCAACAATCGCTATGGTCGGGGTCACTGCGGGCTCTATGGCATTTAGCGCTTCGACCAGCAGGACGCCTAGGGCCTCTATCAGAGGGCCCAAAGCAACCATCAATTCGCCGGCCGATTCGCCTACGCTGATCAGCGAAGGAGTCAATGCCGTGAGCAATTCCCCGGCAAGTTGAGTCGTGAAAATCTGGAGTTGGGCCCAAGTGCTGATCAAGGGGCCGATAACGGATGGAAGATTTTCGAGAACCGGCTGAAGAGCTGAAGTCAATACCGATGCGACTCGGCCGACCTGAGTTCCCGTTGCCAGCAGAACGGGGCCGAGTTCGCCGGCCAGTTGTCCGGCTAGTTGGCCGACAATGGGTAGGACAAGAGCCAGCGCAGAGGCAGCCGCCGAGACCGCAGGTTCCAGAGCGGAACCGAGTTGGGCCGCGAGATTCTGGAGAATCGGACCCAAAGTCGAGGCCAGATTTTGAATCGGTCCCGACAGAGTGTTGACGATTATCGAAAGGAGCGGGAACGTCGCCTGCAAAGCGGCTGACAAAGTCCCGCCGATTACCCCCGCTACAGCGGAAAGGGTGGAGAAAAGATTCTGAAAGGTGGCTTGCGCTTCGGGGCTCGCGGTGACTCGGGCGGCAGTCTCGGCTATCTGAGACAGAATCGGGAGGAAACCCGCTCCCGCCTCTGCTGCGGGACCGAAGATGTTTCCCAGCGTTGAGCCGATATTGCCCAGCGTGGAAAACAGCGACCGGACCAGCGAAACGGCGCGCTCAATTGCGGCTTGCATTCTCCCG
Organism: Streptomyces chisholmiae; assembly: GCF_031845445.1. Classification (NCBI taxonomy): domain Bacteria; kingdom Bacillati; phylum Actinomycetota; class Actinomycetes; order Kitasatosporales; family Streptomycetaceae; genus Streptomyces; species Streptomyces chisholmiae. The sequence continues at coordinate 190,881 of NZ_JAVREO010000009.1, forward strand.
TCCGCGAAAGCGTTCGCCATTCGCTGACTGAGAGATTCCAAGCCACGGCCCGCAGCTGCGGTCATCCGCTCGAATGCGGGAGCTGCCGCCGCACCGATCTGAACCAAGCCTTGGACCAGTACGGCTGGTAGCGAGATGAGGTTGCGCAATCCCGCGTTGGCCCCGTCCAACGCCTGTCCCAGCGCTCCGGACTCGCTCAGGCCCGTGGCGGCGTTGAGTACCTGGCGGGCCATCAGGTTGAGCGAGCCTGCCGACTCGGAAAGCTGCGTCCGCAGTACCGGCAGAACTGAGCTGGCGGTTCGACTCAGCGTTTCCCCGAGCCGGGTGAACAGCCGCTCTTGAACCGCAGACTGAACGTTTCTCCATGCTGGGGCGAGCGCCCGCGTCTCCTGGACGAACTCCCGGGCGGCGGGGGTCAGCCGTGCCAGCGCTTCGGCGTCGCCCGCCAGGGCATCGGAGACCCCGCGCGTACCGATGGCGACGGCGGCGCCGGCCGTTCCCACGGCCAGCAGTGCCGGAGCCGCAAGGCCCGCCGCGGGCGCCATCTGCGCCAGCGACGCGACCAGCGCGGAGACGGCCGGGACAGCGGACGCCAGCGACGTCAGTCCCCCGACGCTGCCCAGCAGCGAACCGAGCCCGCGCGCTGCTCCGCCTCCGGAACCGACCAGCGAGCCGAGCGAGGAGCGCAAGCCGTCCAGGCCGGAGCGGTCCACGTCCACCCGGGCCGGGATGCTCAGCGGCCGTATCCCCGCCAGCTCCGCCCGCAGGCGGGTTATCTCCCCCCGGTCAACGACCAGCCTGGCCGGGATGCGAACCGCGTTGGTCCGCCGCTCCAGGCGCGTCAACTCCGTGGACAGGCTCTCGGACACCCCGGAGGTGTCGAGAGTCGCCCGGATCTGGATTCTTGCCCGGGATTCGATGCGGTCTAGAAACCGTTGGAGAGACCGCGCGAAATTCGCCGTGTTCGGCAGAACACGAATTGAGAGCCGCCCGACTTCCCGCCCCCCAGGGCCGGGCATAGCTCACCCCCTTATATACTTGTCCGGCACCGGTTGCGCGAGCGGGTGATTCGCGAGATCCAGCGTCGGGCGACGGTCCCTGAATTGCGGGGTCCGCACAGGTCGGGGTTCGCTCTTGAGTTTTCCTCCGTTGACGCGAATGTTGTTCGCGTCGGCATAGCGCACCGCATTAAGGAGGTGCGCGAGAAGGTATGTCTGGAGCGTCCATCCCCGGTGTTCCGGCCCACCCGCAAGGGCCGCTGTCAATTCGGACCCGTCCGGAAGATGCTCGGCCAGTGTCCAGACACGGCGTGGCGTGAGTTTCCCCCGCCAGATATCCGCGAGATCCAGTCCGTAGACCCGCTGGAGATCGGCTCTCAGAGCCCCGCCGTGTCCGTCTGTTAGGAGCTGGCCGAGTCCAGCACTTCCGGGGCCTGGGTCGCCTCCTGCCACGCGGTGACCACCCGCATGAACATCCCCAGCGGCCAGTCACGCATCTCGGTGGTCATGGCCTTGGTGTCGTCGGCGACCGTAAGGAGAAGGTCCCGAAGCTGCGGGCCCATCTTCTCTAGGTCGGCGCCGTCCTCGAATGCGGAAAGGATGACCTGGGCCGCCTTCAGCCCCTCGGGCGGGAGCATGAGCAGGTTCCGTAGCTGCACGGTCTGACCGGCCCGCGTCGTCAGCGGAAGCGACTCGTATTCGTTCTGCGCCTCGGCCATCAGGTCAGCGCACGACAAGGCGTCGGTCACAGCGAATCAGCCTCCCTTTCCGCAGCGGCGCCGAAGCCAAAGGCACCGCCCTCGTAATTCCGCTGCCGGGCAGCGTTCTGGTTTCGCAGCGGGAGAACCTGAGCCCACTCACCGACGGCACCGCCGATCAGTCGCGAACTGAGGAACGTCCCGGTGATCGGGAAAATGACAAAGTCGTCGGTCGCCATGGAAATGGCGTCGGAGCCCAGCAGCGAAGTACGCGGGTGCCACAGCGGAATGAACTTCCGTCCGTCCACGAGCACCACGAGCAGCGCCTTAATCTGGGGCACCGGAGTGGCAGGAATCCGAATGGACCCGTCCGGCTGCACGTAAGTTTCGTCGGCCCCGAAGTAGAGGCGGTACACGTCGGCAGTCGCCTGGAGCGCCTGGAACGTCACGGAGTATGTGATGTCCGGCGTGGTCTGGCGGAGCTTGGAGTTCTGCCAAGACCCCATCGTTTCCGGGTCGTCGCCGTCCCTGCCGAATTCCGGCAGATCCTCGCGCGAGGTGTGGCCGATGTTCGTCCACGCCCGCCCGGGATTCAGCGGATCGGTAACACGTGGCTTGGGCGTGTCCTCGTCCGCGAAATAGATGTAGCCCCCTCCGGCGACTATCGGGGCGTTGTCGTCCAGCGACACGAAAATGCCTCCATGTGGGCATGAGAAAGCCGCCCGGAGGCGGCCAGAAGAGAAAGGAGAAAGGGCGCCGTCAGTGCGGGCGCGCGGTCACGCGGAACGTAGCCAGGAAGCGGAAGAGGTCCGGCCCCGCGGCCGGTTCCTCGTCGCGGACTTCGAACGGTCCGCCCTGGTCTTCACCGTGGCTGAGGTACCCGCCCTCCCCGGCGAACTGGGCGCGGCAGGCGCCGAGCAGCACCACGCGCGCCGACCGGGCCAGGGCGGACGCCTCACGCCGGGTCGCTGCGGCGCACTGCATGTCGATCACTGCGGCATCGAGGCCGATCGGATCAACAGCCGCGCCCCCGACCCTGCGGACCACGACCAGCGGAAGCAGCTTCGGCCAGTTGTCGGGCCACACCACCCGCACCGCGACACCGCGCGGAAGCCCGGCGCGCAGCGCCGCTGTCACCAGGGCATCAACGTCGGGGAGAACGGGCGGGGTCGTCACGTGAGACCCGCCTCAATGGCGTGGATTCCCTCCACCCATACGCCGTTCACCGTGTGGTGCCCGTAGTTGATGGAGATGATCGCGGGGTCCGCGATGCTGACCGTGGAGTCAGGGTTACTGACTTCCACGTCCAGCGAGCGGGACAGCGCGCCGGTTGCCACGTGTGCGGCCACCACCGCGCGGACCCGGGCGGCCCGGCGCTCCAGCTCCTCCCGGACTTCGGCCCTGACCTCGGGCAAGTGCGCCACGATGCTGTCAAGGCGCGGATCTACACTCGCCACTTTTTCACCCCCCGGTTGGTCTGGCGAGGCGGGTCACCTACACACGTGCGTAGGTGACCCGTTCACGAACGCTTACGGATCGTGGCCGCGTCGAACGCGATGCGACGCGACCCGCCGAAGTGCTCCACCTCCCCCACCACCGACCACACTTCGCCGCGCCACTCCACCCGCGACCAGGGGCCAGCGGGCAGGGAACGCGCGTACACGCGGTAGGTGGTGGGGGAGAGGTAGCCCGCTTCCCCGGCCTCGTCCGTGTCGGCCGGCATGACGCGGGCCTGGACGCGGACGGGTTCCCCCGGGCCGGGTTGCGTTCCGCCGTACCCGTCATCGCTGGGCACAGTCGGGTAGATGGTGACCAGCTCGGGCCCCTGGTCCAGCAGGCTCACAGCGTGCCCCCGTGGCGTTCGATGGGCACGGAGTAGAGCCCGCCCGTTCCCGCCTCGGCGCGCAGTAGCCGAATCTCGGCGTCCGTCAGCGCCACCCCCGTGGGCGCCGTTGCCGGGAGCTGGTAGGAGTAGCCGCCCTGGCCCTCCGCCCGGTATCCCTCCGGGTTCCTGACCCGCCTCTCTGCGGCGGCCAGCGTGATGGAGACCGCCACGGCCGGGGCGGTGGCCGGGTTCGGCCACGGCGCCCCGTACGCGCGGACCAGGGCGGAGGCGTCGGCCAGGGCTGCCGCGGCCATGACCCGCTCGGGGTCGGTGAGCCGGTAGCCCAGGCGGGCGGTCAACTGCTCCAGATCGGCGAGCGGTTGCACCATCTCCGCGCCCGGCTACTTCGAGCTGCGCCGGCTGGTCGCCGGGGCCGGGGCGGGCGGGTCGGCCAGTTCGAGCTTCACCGCGCGGACCAACTCCATCGGCGGGTCATCGTCGTTCGGGTCGCCCATGGGATCGGTCACGACGTTGAACCCGGCGAAGGCAGAGACGACGGAGCGATCCCGCAGCCGGTCGCTGTCGTAGTCCTGAATCCAGCGCATCGCGAACCCGTGGTAGGAATCGCGCGAACCGGCCTTCGCCCCATCGGGCACGACCGGGGCCCGGGTCGCCACCGCGTAGGCGGACTGCACGAACGCGAACGCGTGGCCGGGGTCGATGGCCTCGGACTGCACGACCGTGAACCCGGCGATCCGCCCAACCGTCGCCTCCTGGAGCGCGGAGACGGCGGCTTCCTCACCAGCCGAAGCGGCCTTGCTGAACCGCTCGGACAGGAGAATGCGCTCTTCCACATCGCTGCCGACGAGCAACCACCTGCCGCCCCTCGGGACCTTGGCGCGGTTCAGCGCCTTGCGCGCGGCGACAACGGACACGTAGGGGTCGTCTCCGTTGAAGGGCAGCGTGGTGCGGTAGGGCGCGTTCTCGATCAGCGCGGCGATGTTGTCGTCAATGGCCTCCGCCACGGCCCGGGTCTGCGGCTGAAGAATCTGAGACCCGAAATTCGAGATATCGAGCGTCAGTTCCTCATCCGTGACGGCCACTGCCGAGTAGATGTCCTTGGACAGGCGGATATCAACCCGGTGTTCCTTCACCTCGTCCATGACGATGGACTCGGACCTGTTGTTGCGCCACTCGTATTCCCTGGCCTTGAGCCTGGCCGGGACACGGATGGTCACGGTGTCGTTCTTCGCCCCGCTGAAATCCCATTCCCCGTCGGTCCAGACGAGGTTAGCCAGGATAAGGTCACGCTCCAGCAGTCCCAGGGCCGTGGCCGTAATGACCTCCGGCTTGAGAATCCTGTTAGCCATTCAGTGTTTCCCCCCCAAGTAGGCATAGAAAAGCCCCCTAGAAATGGGGGCGTCGAGAAGGTGCGGGCCGATTCCCGCCGTGGGAGAGCGCTTAGCGCCGCCCGCGCGGAACCATCCGAGCCAGGGCGGCCGGGTCGCTGGGCGACTCCTCCGCGCTCGGGTCCAGACCGCCCCGGCCCACGGGAACGGTGCGCGCGTTGAACGCCTCGGCGAGCGCCTGGGCGTCCTTCTCGCGCTCCTCCTCCGTCTCCCCGGTGATCCGGGAGGCCAGGAAGTCAGGAAGCTGGTAGGTCCGGGCCAGCCGCTCCCGGTGGAGTTCGGTCTCCAGCTCCGCCACCCGGGCGGACGCCGCCTCGAACTCCTCCGGCGACTTGGCCGCCGCCAGCGTCTCCCGCAGTTCCTTGGCGGCCACGCGGTACCGGGCCGCCTCCTTGCGGACGCTCGTCAGTTCGGCGCGCGCCCAGTCGGGAAGCGCGTCCTCGTCGCGCCCGTCGCCGGTCGTCTGCGGGTCGGTGTCCTCGATCTGCGGCGACCCGCTGTCGTTCGTCCCCTCGTCGGCCTGCGTGCTGCCCGTGCCCTCCGGCTCCGGGCCCTCGTCCGGCTGCGTAGTCGTCTGGTTGTCCATACCTGCTGTCTCCTGGGCGTAGGACTTGAAGAACCCGCCGCGGCGGGCATCGGGAGCACCTACGCACGTGCGTAGGTGGTCAGCTCGAACGCCTCTGGGCGTCGATGTGGCGTCGCCACTCCCGGCGTGCGTCAGCGCCAGCGAGACCCCGCGTGACCTCCGCCCACTCCTGGGCGTACTGCCGGGCCTGCGGAGTCAGGAAGTCGGCGCGGGAGTAGACCGGTACGGCCTGGCAGTGGCACCCGTTGTGGTACTGCTCCAGCTCCGCGAGTGCGTCAGGGTCCCGGGGAATCTCCGTCGCCCGGCCTCGTCCCTCGAAGAACGCGCCCGCCTCCGAGCGGTACACGGCGCCCCTGCTGGCCAACATCGCGCAGAACGCGCACGGCGACCCGTCCGTGACCCGAGCCCAGCCGATCACGCGTCGGTCCGCCCGGGACGCGTCGCGGATCAGCTCACGACCGCCGCGCAGTGCCTCGCGGTCCGCTGCGCCCGCCGCGTTCACCCCGGCGTCGCGCATCACCTCGTCCAGCTCGTTCAGGAAGTCGGCCGAGTCCAGCCGCCCGCGCTCGGTGAGGTTCGACGCCTGGTCGATGGCCTCACGTACACGGGCGGGTCCGGTCACGGCCAGCGCGGTACGGGCCGCAGCATCCTGCGCGGCCTCGTCCGGCTCCGGCCAGTCGAAGTCATCGACCGGAACCAGTTCCTCGTCACTGGACTGGGGAGCGCGAGGGGTTCCCGCGAACTGGGCCCAGTCGTCGCGCAGTTCCCCGAGCGTCACCGGTCCGTCCGCCGTACCGGACACCGGAGGGAGCGTGGCGCCGGTCTCCACCGCGCGGTAGAGCCGATAGAAGGAGGCGGCGGCCTCTCGCGAGCGGACACGCTCCCGACCGAGCAGCGCCAGGACGAACGCCAGCCACGCCCGGCCGGAGGTCACCAAGGAGGTGGGCGAGACCCGCGACCACTCCGCCAGGGCACGCGCCGCGACGGTCGCGCCCGTGCGGGCCTGCGTCCGCCAGTACGCGTCGAACAGGCGGACCGACTCACGCTGTGGCATCGCCGGCCGTCCCCTCCGCGGCGGGAGCGGTCGCCCGCGTCAGCGAGTCCGCGAGCCTGAGCGCGGGGTCGTCGTCCTCGGCCATCTGCGCCCACTCCTCCACGTCCGTGGACGTGACACCCGGAATCCGGGGCCACAAGGCGCGCGGCGGGACCTGGAGCAACTGGACGGCCTTCCCCAACGCGTCAACCGTCTGGCTGAGGCTGCGGGACTCGGCGTCCTTCCACAGGACTTGAGCGCGCTCATCCTCCGCCACCCGGGCGACGCGAGCGCACAGCCGGAGAACCAGCTCCCACGACTCCCCGAACAGGTGCTTGTACTCGTCCACCGCCCGCGTGAGCGCGGCCTCTGCGGCGGCCAACGCCTCAGCCGAGAGGTTGACGACCGACCCCAGTAGGTAATGCGGCGGAGTCTGGCTCACTGCGGCGAGCGTGCGCACCCCGGATTCAATGGCCTCAAGGAACCCGGCGAGCGGGGTTTCGTCCAGTTGCGCAAACTTGGTGTCCGGGTCCGGGGCGACCAGGAACCGGGAAGCGTCGGCCTGAACCGGAATCACCTTGGGCTTACCGGTGTTCGGGTCGTAGACGACTTCACCGGTCTTGGGGTCCCTCTCGAACTCCGGCGCCAAACCGGCAATCGTCCGGACCTTGAAACTTCCGAACGTCTGCGCAACGAGCAAATCAAACGTGGTCTGATTGATCCGGTCCTGAATCGGAATCATGGGCTCAACGACGCCAGTGACCCGGCCCTCAAGGTCGATGTCCGCAGCGAAGCGAACCACGGGCGTGACGCCCAGACCGTGAGCCGTGTAACCGGTGATCCGGGCCCCGCCCCGTCCGCCTATCGCCAGCTCGGTGACGCCCTGCGGGTCATAGAACCACGCGCGCACCTCACCCTTGCCAGGCTGCGGAAGCTTCTCCAACTGGAGTGCCCACAGGGGCGTTTCGTCCGCTGCGGGGTCGTCGTAGGCCGCGTACATCAACCGGGGCGACACACCCCGGATGGCCGGCCGCGTGGGATCGCGCGGCGACGGCAGCACCACCACGAACGCCAAGCCGAACCCGAGCGCAGCCCGGTGGATCGCCGTTTGCCTCGCATCCATCCTGTTGGCCTGCCACGCCTGCCATTCGACGGACGAGGCGGCCCCCTGAACTCCCGAGTCCTGACGCCGGTACCCCTCAACCGCGAGCGCCTGCGCCGGAGTTTTCACCAGCAGCGGCAACCAATTCGAGATGGCGCGCTTGGCCAAGAGCTTGTATTCGGCGGTCGCGGATTTCGGCGTATACGGGCCGTCATGCTCGCCCCGCACATAGCGGTCTATCGTGTCGAGTCGTTCGCGGTCCTTCCGCAGGCGGCTGACCCCCTGATCTGCCGCCGTCAACGGGGTGACGCTCTCGACAGCCATTGAACCCCCCTCCGGATAACCCGGAAAGCCGACCACCTACACACGTGCGTAGGTGGGGCTAGAAGAAATAGACAGTGCCCTTACGCTCCGGGGCATGACGCCTTCCGGATTCGAGAAGCCGACGCCGGGCCAGATCCGCGAGAAGAAGCGCGGCGTAAGCATCGACTTTCCGCGCAGACTCGCGGGATTCCTTCCCGAAGGAAAGCCCGAATCGGTTCGGTCGCCTGCGCGCATTCAGCACGTGACGACGCAGGGTCTTGCCCAGCGGGGAACCGTCCCCGACGTGACGGAGCTGGCCGTTCTCGATCGCGGACACAAGCCGTTCGTTGGCGGCGGTCAACTCCTGGAGCCCGCCGCGCATATCCCGCCCAACGGCGGAATGCGGAGCGCCTTTCACAAGGAGTTCGTCCCGGAAATCCTCGCTCCACGCATCGACGTAGCTTTCCCACAGAGCGGTGTCCGCGAAGAACGCGGAGACCCGGTAACGCGCCATCGCGGAACGAACCGCGTCGTCAACGGCCTGCCGGTCAACCTCCCACCCGTCACCGGCCGGCCCGTCCGGGCGCTCCCAGATTCCGAGCGGCTGGGCCAGGCGGTCACGCACCCGCACGGCCACGAGGGCGGTAGCGTCATCGCGCCGTCCGCCGTCAAAGCCCAGCGTGATTTCATCGCCGCGAACCAGCTCCTCGTCAACGGCCCGCGCGTCCCAGTCCTCCGGCGCAATCAACTGATCCTCTGCTGTGACCAACTGATTCAAGAACATGCGCTGCGACTGTGAACGCGGCATATGGCCGCTGTAGATCGTGGAAATGATCCAGTCCACGTCAAGCCAAATCGCGTCGCCCCGGGCCGCGATGATTCCCGCGCGGAGCTGGTCCGGGTCGCTCAAGTCGATGGGCGGCGCTTCCACGGAATCGTAATAGACCCCGCTGTCACGGGACTTGCCTTCAGAGATTTTCGACCACGCCTGCCAGGACCGTTCGGCTACCGAATCCTCGCCCGGCAAAGGCGCGTTGGTAATCTCGACGGTCCGCGCACCGCCACCCCTGGATTTACCGACGTTGCCCGCAATGGTCATCGCCATGTCATGGCCCTGGTTCGCGGCAATCCAGTGATGCGTTTCGTTCATGATGACGAAAGTGGCGCGGCCACCCTCCAGCGAACGCGGGGAAGACGTGACCGCCTCGATAACGCCGCCGCGGGCCGAGTAGATGATCTCCTTGCCGAGATCAACCCCGTACGTCTCCAGCAATTCTGGGGAACACATGGGCCCGAAAAGGCGCATGGTGTTACGGGTCTGGTCCCGGGAGACGGCAGTTACCTGAACCCATGGCGCTTGATGCGGTATCGCGATAGGAGTCCCGTCAGGCCGCCAACCTCCGAACCGGCACGGTCCTACGAACTCCACCAGAGCAAGACTCGCCAGGAATGGGTCCTTGCCCGGGTTGACCCCAGCCCTTCAGGCGCCGAATCGTCCCCTGTCTGCGAACGAACGCGCCCTTCTCGTCTATCTCGTACCAGCGCAACACGATGCGGACTTGCTCCGGCGTGTACCGCCAGGGCTTACCGGCGTCCGGTCCATCCGGCTGCAACAGGAAGCGAGAAGTCCATTCGAGAACTTCCCAACCGAGAGTCCGAGTTGGCGACGGTACTTCGTCGGGCCAGGTACGAACGGGTTCAAGAGTTTGGGCTGTCATGGGCTCACCCCCTTTCCGAGCACCACGAAGCACCTACACACGTGCGTAGGTGCCTCACCCCGAATACAGAACGGCCGACTTCACGCCTCGGGCGAACCGGCGGCCTTCCGGTAGGAATTCATCAGCGCCATACGCTCCGCCTCCTGGGCGTCGTCGGCGCTGTTGTTGCGCTCCAGCTCGACCCGCGCACGACGGCGGGCGCCCTCCGAAGTCAGAAGGTCGGTCATCCCCGACAGCACCGTCTGAAGGAGCTGCGCGGAGAATCGGCCGGCCGCGAGGTTCCGACTCATGGCCTCGGCGATATAGACCGCCATGGCCCAGTCGCTCGCCTCGTAGAACTGCGACTGCCCCGACTCGCGCAGCGAGGCGTACCAGCGCGCGGCGATCGGGTGCCAGCTCTCGTCAGCGGGCGGGATGTCCGGCGCCGCACCGCCCGGGGCCTTCACCACCTCGGGGCCGTCGCTGGCGTTGCGCCTGCGGCGCTGATCGGAACGCTTCGGAACAGGTCCGGGCACGGCGGCACCTCCTGGCAGGGACATGTCTTGTTGACTCCGTGATCAGCAACAGGCCATGCCTCATAACAACTTGGCATGTGATCAGGCCATTTGGCCCCGTGTGGTTGGTCTGCTAGTCTCTGGCCGAACGGACACCAGCTTTGTGGAAGGGCGCGACGGGCCCGACACAGAAGCATCCGTTGTGGCGAAAGCCGAAAGCTTCGAGATTCGTACTCCGCATGACAGAGGCCGATTACGGCCCGGTGCGGGCCGTCGAGGGCGTTTCTCGGTTACGACCAAACTTACGTGGTCGGGCCGAGCAGCCCTTTTCGCTTAGCCCGACTGTTCCGATCAGGAAGGTTCGTCGGGTACATGGAGACCATCGGGTGGGCTGCAACAATCGTGGGGGGGCTTAGTGCCGCCGCGTGGGTTGTGAAGCGCGTGATTGATGAGGTTTCGTCTATCTGTCAAGAGGCAAAAGGGGCTGTGCGGTCGATCCGGGGACTCCGAGATGAGATCCGTGGTGGAGCAGACAAGGAGACCGCCCTCGAACAAACCAGTGAGCGGACGAGGTAGGCGAAACCCGCCGTGGCGGGGGCGTGTCACTGTCAGCGCCCCCGCCGGTTCCGTTCAAACACGGCCTTGGAACCCGTACAAATTCTGGGCTGCTATACGCTTGCGGTCCGGAAGCCATGATCATCGGGGTCACCCCCCAGGGTCCCCGACACGAAGCGTGACAGTCAGTCCGTGTCGCCCGGCCACTCCGGGTTGAGCCGCTTCCCCCAACGCTGCTTATCGACCACCGGGTGAGAGTCGTTGCGCTTGCGGGTCTTGTTGTTCCACGGGGTTGCCTTGGTGATCCCTTCCAGCTTCCAGCCGGACGCCTTCAGTGAGGTGCCCGGTTCGCTGTTCAGGATGTAGGTCTGGATGCGTTCGAACCCCATGGCCTGAGCGGCACGGGCCGCAGCGCCGTACAGCATTGAGCACGCGTTCGGCGTGCCATCGGTCACCAGCCGACTCACCTCGGCGACCTTGTACTGAGGGGTGAGGCGCGCAACGGGCTTGTTCACGATCACAGCGCCGTGCATGACGCCGTTCTCGTCGTAGAGCCCGATCGAGAACCGATGCGTCACGACGGGTTTGTGATGTCTGTGCAGCTCCGCAACGAGCTGGTTCGCCTGCTTCAACGTCAGCGGGCGGAGATGTAGCTTCACCGAACCTCCCCCGGGTGCGGCTTGTCCGGCCGACGACGGGACGGGCGCTGCTTCGCTCGGTTCGCGGCCTGCCCCTCGCGCGCGCTCTTCCGCGCGTGGTGCCAGCCACAGAGCGACTGCAAGTTCGTCAGCTCGTGGTCGTCCCCCGGAACGATGTGATCCACGTCCGTAGCGGGCTCCGTGCACCTCTCGCTGTCTGCCAGCAGTGCCACGCACCGGAACCCGTCCCGACGAAGGGCCGCCGTTCTACGGGTCGGCCAGTCGTCGGGAAGGCGTTGCCTGCGGTTACTCGTCGCCCAGGCCACGGGCGCCCTTCTCACTCTGGCGAATAGCGGTCTTGATGACGCGCGCCACGAACGCCGGGTGGGAAGTCGGCACGTCGTGCGAGGCACGCACTCGGGAGACCTCCGCGCGGGCCCGCTCGGCCTGGTGCTGCTGCGCCTGGGTCGGAACTGCGTTGTCCCGGGTCGCCACGATGGCGAACTTCGGGATCTCGGCCGGAGCGCCGGCAGTCGTCTGCTCAGTGAGCGCCGCTGTGTCGATGGGACGCTGACCAGCCGCAGTCACAGCGACGGCACGGGACGACCGGTCGTCGGCAAGCAGCTGCTTGTAGGACTCGGGCTTGGCGTACATGTCGCTACCGCCGGCGTGGTCCACCGTGTACGTGGTCTCCGGCCCGAGGAGCGAGCCCGGGAACTCAGCGTTCAGGGCGTTGACGGTCTCCCCGGCATCGGGGATGAACGCCGCGACGTACACCAGCGCCCGGACCTTCTCCGCATTCCTCGCTGCCAGCTCGGTGACAAGTACGCCACCGTAGGAGTGGCCGGCCAACACCACAGGCCCGTCAAGGGCCTTGATGGCGCTGTCCAGGTACGCCACATCCGCAGCGACGCCCCGCAGCGGAACCGGCGGGGCCACGACGCGATACCCGCAGCGCTGCAACCGACCGGTGACACCGGACCATGCGCCCGCATCCTCGAACGCGCCGTGGACCAGAACAATCGTCGGCTTCGGTTCCTGCGACTTCTTGCAGCGACCAGTCAGCCACTCGAACAACTTCATAGATGCTCCCCCATAGGTCTTTCGTTGCCGGGGACCTAAGGAGCCCCCGTGATGCCGCTTCGGGCGGTCTTCTCCCGATGGCACGACAAGCAAAGGATTTGCAGGTTCGAGGCGACATCGCGCCCGCCATCCGACAGCGGACACACGTGGTCAACCTCCACGGCCGAGGCAGGAAAGCGCCGGCCGCACCATGCGCACGGCACGTATCCCGCCTCGCGGACCAGATGGCGAAGTGCCGCCGCGGCGTCGAAGAACCGGGCAGTGACAGCCCGACGTTCACGGCGCTGACGCACCCCCGTGCGCCGCTCGTAGGCGGCAAAGTGCACCGCGCACCGCCCCCGATGGGTCGCCAACTCCTGACACTCCAGACAGCGCCGCAGCACCCCGCCCCCTCTCGGAATGGTTCAGCGCAGAGGAAAGGGGCACCTACGCACGTGTGTAGGTGCCCCTTTGCCGCAACCGGTTCAGTGTCGGTCGTGGTCGTGCCGTGCGATGGCGATGTGGGCCCAGATGTGGGCCTCTTCCAGTCGCGCGAAGGTGACCACCGTCTCTCGGGAGAAGGGCAGCACCTCGTTCAGCTCGTGCGCGAGTCGCTTGAACTCGGTGCAGATCCGGCGGTGCCGCTGCATGTCCTTGTCCCGGTCGCCCGGCGACGGGTAGGTGAAACGGGTCTCGATCTCGTCAGACTCCACGCCATGCCCCATCATTTGGTCCGGGTAGGAAGTAGAGGGGCAGGGTTCTCAGTCCGCCGTTTCTCGCGTTCGAGGGGTGCGCGGTATCCCCTGCCCTCACCTATGGGGGAGCGCAACGGGTTCCCGGAGGAGCCGGAGGTTCGGCGCCCGGGGGGTGACGGATGACGGTTCCGGCCGAGGAACGAGGTTGAGCGCACAAGCGGGGGGCGCTCGTTCTCGCAGGGGCGATTAGAACTCTTTGTCATTTCGTCACCCGTCACCACTATGTGACACTGGGCAACTCTCTCGCCACGCTGTGTGGGTCGTTGGCGGGTTCGGCTCCGCTTGCTCGGGTCGCTGCTGTCACGGGGACCCCCCGGCGGCGATGTGCGGCAGATCACGGTTACCCAAGCGACGGGTTCAAGCGGACGCGGACTCGGCGTTGTCCAAGGTGACCGCCCGCAGTTCCTCTAGCACGTCGTCCAGGTCCCCGCCGGTCAGGGTGAAGCGCAGACGTGATTCGTCCACGGACTTCCAACCGGCAGCGCGACCGGGGCTCACGTCCAGTCGGGCACCCGCAGAGATCAAGATGCGCTGCTTCCCCTGTGTGTCGCGCGACGCCCACAGGTCCGCGTATGTCTGACCCGTGTCGGTGACCTCTCGGCGCGCCTCCACCTTCGGCGTGGCCTCCAACTCCGCCAGGCGCGAGTCAAGCGCGTCCGCGTGACGCTGCCACGCCGCAGCGGCGGCCTTGGACTTCTGGCGGCCTTCCTGCTTCTGATGCTCCTCGAACTCCGCCAGCGTCGCGGCGATCTCCGGCGCCGGGTCGTACCCGGGGATCTCGCGAACCTCCCTCACCGGGATGTCCCCGACCACGCTCAGAAACTCCCGCTCAACGAACGATTCCGCCCAGTCGGCGCGGACACCCGCAGGGGCCGGGCACGTGATGCCCCGCTGAAGGGAGGAGCACCGATAGATCGGGGTCCGATCCTTTCGGGGGTTCACGTACATGCGGCTACCGCACTCGGAGCAGTGAGCCACGCGGAGCAGCACGGACTTTGAGTCCTTCCGCTCCCTGGGCGCCTTGGCCCTCCGCTCGAACACAGCGCACACCACGTCGTATTCGGCGCGGTCCATGATCGGGGAGTTGGTAGCGAGCACCGGACGCCCCTCCGCGTCGCGCACGGGCTTGCCCTTGTGGACTTTCCATCCGAGCATCGCCGGGGACGTGAGAAGGCGACGGATGGTGAACGCAGACCACTTGAACCGCTTGTGCGTCTCAGACTTCTGCCCCAGGGGGGCGCCCGCCTTCCCGCCCGTCTCGCGCCCCTGCTTGATAGCCCAGTGGTCGCGCGGGCTGGGAATACCCTTCTCGTTCAGCTCAACGGCGATGAGGCTCGCGGCCTTACCCTTACCGTCCTTGCCCCCGGTCATGAGTTCCCGAATGATCCACTCAATGACCTTCACCGCGTCGGGGTCGGGAATGAGCGTCCAGCCCCCGCCTTCCAGCTTGACGGGCATGTAGCCGTACGGAGGGCGAGAACCGCGCCAGCGCAGCGGCATTGTCCGCATTGCTGCTTGCGCCCCGATGACCCTCTCTTTGATGGACATTGCTTCGACCTGAGCGGCGAATGCGAACATCATCATCATGAATTCGCTTACCGGGTCCATCGGGTTCCGGAAGTCGAACGTCATCGTGCCGCCGCCGCCGATGCCCTCCGCGAACACGATCATTTTCTTGTGCTCGCGGGCCCACCGGGCTAGGTCATGCATATCGACCATCGACCGGATAGCGCGGTCAAAGCGCCAGAAGACCAGCGCGTCATACTCATCCGGCCGACGTAGCCACGCCCCGAGTTCGGGGCGTTCAAAGGGGGAAGTCTTGGAAGCGCTGACGCCGAGGTCTATCGCCTCGCGGAGCGCGTCCCCCTCCCCGAACGAGATGCCCTTCTCGCGGGCCGCTCGGTCGTCCGCTTCCCTCTGGCGTTCCGGGCTGGTCGTCTCGTCGGTCAGGACCGACAGTCGGATGCCCCGCAGCCCTCGGAGCATCGGTGCGGACGTGTCATCCGTTCCGGGCTGTGCGGTTACTGTCTCCATGCTCGGGGTGGAGCGCAGGGGGTGCTCAGGCTCGGTGAGCAGCGCGGTTGCAGCCATGACGCGGATACCTCCCGGGGGGTAATCACGCGTGTCTGGAACCGCCAACGTCTACTCCGACGGCACCAGCGAGGAGATCGTCGGCCGGGCGCTGGCCGACTACGCGCGGCGGGACGAGGTGGTCATCGCGACCAAGGTCTACGGCCGGGCCCGGCCGGGGCCGAACGGCGGTGGCCTGTCCCGCAAGGCGATCCTCAGCGAGATCGACCACAGCCTGCGCCGGCTGGGCACGGACTACGTCGATCTCTACCAGATCCACCGGTTCGATCCGGACACCCCGATCGAGG
Source organism: Streptomyces chisholmiae (assembly GCF_031845445.1). Taxonomy (NCBI): domain Bacteria; kingdom Bacillati; phylum Actinomycetota; class Actinomycetes; order Kitasatosporales; family Streptomycetaceae; genus Streptomyces; species Streptomyces chisholmiae. The sequence goes on from NZ_JAVREO010000009.1 coordinate 206,435, forward strand.
AGACCCTGGAGGCGCTGCACGACGTGGTGAAGGCCGGCAAGGCCCGCTACCTCGGTGCCTCCTCGATGTGGGCCTGGCAGTTCGCCAAGGCCCTCTTCCTCGCCGAGCGGCACGGCTGGACGCGGTTCGTGTCGATGCAGAACCACTACAACCTGATCTACCGGGAGGAGGAGCGGGAGATGCTCCCGCTCTGTGCCGACCAGGGCGTCGGGGTGATCCCGTGGAGCCCGCTGGCGCGTGGCCGGCTGACCCGGGCGTGGGACGAGGCCACGGCCCGGTCCGCGACCGACGAGTTCGGTGCCACGCTCTACCGGCCGGGTGACCGGGAGGTCGTCGAGCGGGTGCTGGCGGTGGCGGCCGAGCGGGCCGTGGCCCCGGCCCAGGTGGCCCTGGCCTGGCTGCTGGCCGACCCCCGGGTGACGGCCCCGGTCGTGGGCGCGACCTCCCCGCGCCACATCGAGGACGCGGTGGCGGCCGTCGATCTGGCGCTGACGCCCGACGAGGTGGCCAGGCTCGGCGAGTCCTACGAGCCGCACGCCGTCTCGGGCTTCAAGTAGGCCAGGCGGCGGATCCGTTGGCGGTGGCGTGGCGGGGGCGCCGCCACCGGGCGGCGCCGCCCTGAACGCCGGCTGGCCGGGCGCTCCGGGCGGCGCCGGGCGCGCGCCCCGGCCCGGCGCTCCGGGCGGCGGGGGAGCGGGCCACGACGTCACCTCGGGTGGGCGCCGGGCGGTGGCGGTGCCCCGCCGGCCGCCCAGCCGCCCGCAAACCACCGGCGCCCGCCCGGCCGCCCCCGCCCGGCCGCGTCCCTCACATCGGCGGCGGGGGCGGCGGCGCCGGCTGTGGGTCGGGGTGCGGTTTCGGGCGGTCGGGGCCGGGGGGCGCCGGGGGTTCGGGGTCGGGGGGCGGCGTCGGCCAGGGGCCCGGCTGCGGGCCGGGCCGGGGGCCGCCGGGGCCCGGCTTGGGGTAGGGCGGCGGCGTCGGCCTGGGCGGGATCGGGTCGGGCTCCGGGCCCGGCGGCGGAATCGGCTCCGGCTCCGGCCCGGGAGCCGGCTTGGGGGTGCTCATCGTGGCCCCTCCTCGGCGTCTCGGCGCGTCCGGCCACGCGCGCGGCGCGGCGCGGGCGAGCGGCGGCGGGCCCTTCGGGTGCCCGCCTGAAAGCGGGGCGAAACCGCGGAACCGCCAGCGAAACACGGGGGCGACGCCGGGGCATGGGACCGGTGTGATCGGGCAGCAGCCGGGATGGAAACCCGTCGGAACGGACGGCCCACGCGGTCGCCGGGCCCGGCGCGCGGGGCCGCGGGCGGTCCCCGCCGGGGCGCCGCGACACGCGACCGGGGGGCGCCGTGCGCGGCGGAACGGGCTCGGCCCGGGATGATCGAAACCGCGCCATACCGCCACTAAGCGGATGAAAAGCATGGCGCCGATCGCGCGAGACGGAGGTGGGCTGACCGTGCTGTCGCTCTTCGTCCTGCATGTCCTGGTGGCGTCCGTCCTGCCCTGGCTCGCCGCCCGGTCGCCCCGCGGCGTCTGGTACCTGGCGGCGCTGGTGCCGCTGGCCGCCGTCGGGTGGGCGGCCTGGCACACCGGGGCCGTGCTCGACGGCCGGCCGCGGACCGAGACGCTCTCCTGGGCGCCGGCCCTGAATTTGGTGGTCGAGCTGCGGCTGGACCCGCTCTCGCTGCTGATGGTCTACGTGGTCAGCGGCGTCGGCGCCCTGGTGCTGCTCTACTGCGCGCACTACCTGCCCGGCCGCGGCCGGGAGGCGGGGCTGCTGCTGCTCTTCGCCGGGGTGATGTTCGGGCTGGTCACCGCCGACCAGCTGATCGCCCTCTACATCTTCTGGGAGCTGACCTCCGTCATCTCCTTCCTGCTGATCGCCGGCCGGGGCGAGGGCTCCGACCACCGGCGGGCCGCCGAGCAGGCGCTGCTCACCACGGCCGCCGGCGGGTTGGCGATGCTCTTCGGCTTCATCCTGCTGGGCGCCGAGGCCGGCACCTACCGGATCTCGGAGCTGCTGGCCGATCCGCCGAGCGGTGGCCTGAGCTGGCTGGCGGTGCTGCTGATCCTGGTCGGCGCGTTCGCCAAGTCGGCGCAGATCCCGTTCTCCGCCTGGCTGCCGGCCGCCATGGTGGCGCCCACGCCGGTGTCGGCCTATCTGCACGCGGCGGCGATGGTCAAGGCCGGGGTCTACCTGGTGGCGCGGCTGGCGCCGGCCCTTGAGGGGGTGGCGCCCTGGCGGCCGCTGGTGTTGACCTTCGGGCTGGTGACCATGGTGGTCGCGGCCTGGCGGGCGCTGCGCCAGCACGACCTCAAGCTGCTGATCGCCTATGGCACGGTCAGTGAACTCGGCATGCTGATCGCCCTGTTGGGCGCCGGCACCCGGACCTCGGCGCTGGCCGGCGAGGAGATGCTGCTGGCGCACGCGGCGTTCAAGTCGGCGCTGTTCCTGACCGTGGGGGTGGTGGAGAAGACCACCGGCACCCGGGACCTGACCCGGCTCTCCGGGCTGGGCCGCCGGCTGCCGCTGCTGGCGGTGGCGGCCACCGTCTCGGCCGCCTCGATGGCGGGGCTGCCCCCGTTGATCGGGTACCTCGGCAAGGAGGCCGCCTACGAGGGGTTCTGGCACGCGCCGTTCCCCGGCGGCGGCTGGGCGGTGGTCGGCCTGGCGCTCGGCTCGCTGCTGACGGTGGCCTACTCGGCGCGGTTCCTGTGGGGCGCGTTCGCCCGCAAGCCGGGGGTGCCGGCCGCCGAGCCGGCCGCGCCGGCGCCCGGGCTGCTGCTGCCGATCGTGCTGCTGTCGGCCGCCGCGCCGGTGCTGGGCCTGTGGTACACGGGCACCGCCGAGCTGGTGCTGCCGTACGCGGGCAGCGCCGGGCTGCTCGTCGAGCACGGCCCGGCGTACACGGTCAAGCTCTGGCACGGGGTCACCCCGCCACTGCTGGTGTCGGCCAGCATGATCGTGCTGGGCCTGGTGCTGCACCAGGTCAGGCGCCCGGTGGAGCGGGTGCGGGCCCGGCTGCCGCGGCTGCCGGACAGTCAGCGCGGCTACGACCAGACGGTGCGCGGCGTGGACCGGGCCGCGATGTGGCTGACCCGGCACACCCAGGTCGGCTCGCTGCCGTTCTACCTGTCGGTGCTGCTGGTCACGTTCGTGGTGGTGCCGGTCGGCACCCTGCTGGCCCACCCGATGGACTGGCCCCGGGTGGTCGGCTGGGACTCGGCGGTGCAACTGCCGCTCTCCCTGGTGACCCTGGTGGCGCTGGGCGCGCTGGTGGTGGCCCGGCACCGGCTGACGGCGGTGCTCCTGGTGGGGGCGGTCGGCTACGCGGTGGCCGGCCTGTTCCTGGTGCGGGGCGCGCCCGATCTGGCGTTGACCCAGTTCCTGGTGGAGACGCTGACCGTCGTGGTGGTGGTGCTGGTGCTGCGCCGGCTGCCGTCCAACTTCACGCCGGAGCGGCCGTCGGCGCGCAGCCGGGTGCTGCGGGCGGTGATCGCGGTGGCCGCCGGCGCCTCGGTGGCGTACTACGCGATCTCCGCGACGGCGGTGCGGCAGTCCCTCGACCTGTCGGACACAATCATCGAGCGGGCCCCGGAGACCGGCGCGGTCAACGCGGTGAACGCGCTGCTGGTGGACTTCCGCGCGCTGGACACGCTGGGCGAGATCAGCGTGTTGCTGGTGACGGTGATCGGCTCCGGGGCACTGCTCGGCTACCGGTCGGCGCGCCGCCAGTGGCCGACCGGGCCGGCCGAGGGCAGCCGGGCCGCCCGCGCATTCCGCGGCGTGCACTGGGACGTGCCGCGCGAGCCCTGGCTGCCGGAGGCCGAGGAACTGCCCAGCCGGGACCGGTCGTTGCTGCTCGAAGTGGTGGTCAGGGCGCTGTTCCCGGCCGTGCTGGTGCTCTCCGTCTACCTGCTCTTCGCCGGCCACTACCGGCCGGGCGGCGGGTTCGCCGGCGGGCTGGTCGCCGGGCAGGCGTTCACCCTGCGCTACCTGGTGGGGCGCCGGGCGGAGGCGGCGTTCCCGCTGCGGATCACCCCCCGCGCGGTGGCCGGCGGCGGGCTGGCGCTGGCCGCGCTGGTGGCCCTGGCGCCGCTGGCGTTCGGCCAGCCGCCGCTGTCCAGCACCACGGTGGAGCTGGCGGTGCCGCTGCTCGGGGACGTCAAGATCGTCACCAACCTCTTCTTCGACCTGGGCGTCTACCTGCTGGTGCTGGGCGTCTGCCTGAAGCTGCTGTTCGCCCTCGCGCAGGCCAGGAACGCCGGCGACACCCTGGTGCCGTACCACGAGCGGACCCGGAGGGTGCCCCGATGACCACCCTGGACCTGGTGATGGCGGTGACCATCGGCGCGCTCTTCGCCGCCGGTTTCTACCTGCTGCTGGACCGTTCGCTGATGCGCGTCCTGCTGGGCGTGATCGTGCTCGGCCACGCCGCCAACCTGCTGCTGCTGACCGGCGGCCCGTCCGGGGTGCCGCCGGTGGTGCCGAGCGCCGGCGAGGGGGAGCGGTACGCGGACCCGCTGCCGCAGGCGATGGCGCTGACCGCGATCGTGATCACCTTCGCGATCACCACGCTGCTGCTGGCCCTGGTGCACCGGGCCTGGCAGCTCGACGGACACGACGAGGTGCGGGACGACGTGGAGGACCGCCGGATCGGGACCGTGCAGGACCGGGAGGAGAGCGGCCCGCCGCTGCCCACCGACCGGGACCACGAGCCGGGCGGGGGGCCACGGTGATCGGCTGGCTGGTCGTCGCGCCCATACTGCTTCCGGTGCTGGCCGCCGGGGTGTCGTTCACGCTCTCCGGCAGCCGGGTCGCCCAGCAGCTGGTCGGCGTGGTGGTGCTGACCCTGGTGCTGGCCGACTCGGTGCTGCTGCTGGTGCTGGCGGAACGGGACGGGCCGCAGGCGGCGACCATGGGCGGCTGGCCGGCGCCGCTGGGCATCACGCTGCTGGCCGACCGGCTGTCCGCGCTGCTGCTGACGGTCTCGGTCGCGGTGTCGCTGGCGGTGCTGGTCTTCTCCATCGGGCAGGGCTTCGCCGACTCGGGGCGCTCGTCGCCGGTCGCCTTCCACCCGGCCTACCTGCTGCTGACCGGCGGGATCTGCCTGGCCTACCTGGCGGGCGACCTGTTCAACCTGTTCGTCGCCTTCGAGATGATGCTCACCTCGTCGTACGTGCTGATCACGCTGGGCGCCGGCTCGGACCGGATCCGGGCCGGGATGACGTACACCATCACCAGTCTGGCGTCCTCGCTGCTCTTCCTCACCACCATCGGGCTGTGCTACTCGGCGGTCGGCACGGTCAACCTGGCCGATCTCAGCGTCCGGATGGAGGGCGTGCCCAGCGGCACGGTGGCGCTGCTGAGCGTGCTGCTGCTGCTGGTCTTCGGCATCAAGGCGGCGGCCGTGCCGCTGCACTTCTGGCTGCCGGACAGCTATCCGACGGCGCCGGCGCCGATCACCGCGCTGTTCGCGGCGCTGCTGACCAAGGTCGGCGTCTACGCCATGGTCCGCACCCAGACGCTGCTGTTCCCCCGGGACGAGACCTGGACGCTGCTGGCGGTGGCGGCGGTGATCACCCTGCTGGTCGGGGTGTTGGGGGCGATCGCCCAGGACGACATCAACCGTCTGCTGTCCTTCGTGCTGGTCAGCCACATCGGGTTCATGCTCTTCGGGCTGGCGCTGTTCGACGTGCCGGGGCTGACCGGCACCGTGCTGTACACCGTGCACCACATCGCGGCCCAGGCCGGGCTCTTCCTGGTCGCGGGGATCGTGGTGCGGCTGGCCGGGACGGCCTCACTGAGCCGGCTGGCGAAGGCGGCGCCGCCGCCCCCGCTGGTCGCCGGGCTCTTCCTGGTGCCCGCGCTGAGCCTCGCCGGCATCCCGCCGACCTCGGGTTTCGTCGCCAAGTTCGTGCTGCTTGAGGCCGGCGCCGGGCAGGGCGGCCCGGTGCCGGCGTTGGTCGCGGCGGCGCTGGTGACCAGCCTGCTGACGCTGTACGCGATGGCCAGGCTGTGGCGGGCGGTCTTCTCCGCCGGCCCCGACCGGCCGCCGCCTGGCCGCTACCCAGGCAACGTGCTGATCCTCGGCGCCGCCGCCGGGATCGTGCTGACCGGTCTCGGGATCGCGGCCGGCGCCGGGGAGTTGGGCCGGATCAGTGAGCGCGCCGCGCACGACCTGCTGGAGCGCGACGACTACCGGGAGGCCGTGCTGGGAGAGGAGGCCGGGTGACGAGCGGAGGCGGGGCGACGGGCCGGGCCGGGGCGGCCGGGCGGGTGCTCGCGGTGCTGCGGCACCGCGGGCCGGCGCTGCTGTGGCTGTGGGCGCTGTGGCTGCTGCTGTGGGGCGGGGTGCGGCCGGTCCCGCTGGTCGGCGGGGCGCTGGTGGCGCTGTGTGTGCTGGCGCTCTTCGGGCTGCCGGCGGTGCGCCGCCCGCCGCTGCGCCGGCCGCTGCGGCTGCTGGGGCTGCTCGGCCACCTGCTGGTCGAGCTGGTCACCTCGTCGGTGGTGGTGGCCTGGCAGGCGCTGGCCAAGGGGCCGCGGGTGCCGACCGGGATCGTGGCGGTGCCGCTGCGCACCGACAGCGAACTGCTGATGGCGGCCAGCTCGCTGCTCTCCCTGATGGTGCCGGGCTCGCTGGTGCTGGAGATGGACCGGGAGCGCGGGTTGCTGTACATCCACGCGCTGCCGCTGCGCACCCCGGCGGACGCCGACCGCCGCCGCGCCGAGGTGGCGGCGGTGGAGCGGCGGCTCTCGCTGGCCTTCCCCGGCACGGAACGGGAGCGGCCGGCCACCGTCCCGCCCCGGGCGGCGGGCCCGGCCGGGGCGGCCGGGGCGGCGGACGACGGGACGGACGCCGGCCGTGGGCGCGGCGCGGGCCCTGTCCCTGACGCGGGCCCTGACACGAACGCGGACGCGGACCCGGGAACGGAAGGAGGTGGCGACGGATGACCACCGTGGCCAACATCGGGCTGGTGCTGGTCGGCGTCGCCGCGCTGCTGGTGGCGATACGGCTGGCCGCCGGGCCGGCCGCGCTGGACCGGGTGGTGGCGCTGGACGCGCTGGTCACCCTGATCGTGGTCGGCGCGGTGCTGGGCACCCTGGCCCGTTCGGACACCACCACCGGCTATGTGCTGGTGGTGCTCTCCCTGTTGGGCTTCGTCGGGTCGATCGCCTCGGCCCGGCTGATCGAGCGCCGCGAGGACATGCGGTGAGCCACGGAGGTGGACCATGGACCTGCTCGGCGACCTGATCTCCGGCGTGCTGCTGCTGACCGGGGCGCTGTTCTGCCTGGTCGCCGGCATCGGGCTGGTCCGGTTCCCGGACACCGTCTCCCGGTTGCACGCGGCCTCCAAGGCGCAGACCCTCGGGCTGCTGCTGGTGGTGCTCGGCGCCGTCTTCCAGACCCCGCTGGGAAAGACCCCGGCGCTGCTGTTGGTGGGGGCGTTCTCCCTGCTCACGGCCCCGGTCACCGGGCATATCGTGGCCCGGATCGCCTACCGGACGGACGCGGTGGAGCGCCGCCGGATCGTGCTGGACGAGCTGGCGGCGCGGTTGATCAGCGAGCGTCGGCCGGACGACGAGGGCGACCCCCCGAGCCGCCCCTGACCGTTCCCGGTCCGCGGTTGACCACTACCGGTCCGCCGTTGACCGCTGCTGACCGTTGGTGCTGCGTGGCGGTCGGCGCCGGGTGCTCAGAGCCGGGCGGTGACGAACTGCTCGAAGCCCTGCACACAGGCGCCGCAGTGACTCTCGTGCACCACGCCCTCGCACAGCTCGGGGCGCTGCCCGCCGTCCGGACGCGCCATCTGCTTCCCGCACAGCGCGGTGAAACTGGCCTTGGGCGTGACATGCCAGTTGCGGTGTCCCTGCGCGTTCACTTCGGCTCGCATCTCATGCATCGCGGGAGCATCCTCTCGGGCGTTCATGGGGCTGGACGTTCGGGTGGTTTCCCCGGGCGCGCGCACCGCGGGGCCGGGCGGCGGCGGTCCGACCACCGCTTCGCCTCGCCCAGGTGGCAACGTCTCTTAAACCGTGACATAGCTGACCAATGATCGCCTGTTGGGAGGTATCGCCCGCGATATCACCCCGCTGGCCGGGGCGCCCGGCCCCGCTGACCGCCGGCCCGGCGGACCGCGCCCGCTCAGCGCCGCAACGGATGCAGCGCCGCGCTGGTGCGCAGCGCCACCCGGCGGCCGTGCGCGGTGCCGTCCGCCAGCCTGCGGTGCTCGTCCACCACCGCCGACAGCGGCCGGACCGTCGCCCGCCGGGAGGCCAGCGCGCCGCGCGCCAGCAGCCGGTTGACGCCGACCGCCGCCGCGGCCAGCTCGTCCACCGTGGCCCCGGAGATCGCGAACCCACGCAGCGTCAGGTCCCGCTGGTAGAACGCCCCGACCGGCAGTCCGGGCCGCGCCGCCGGCCCGGCCAGCAGCACCAGCCGGCCGCGCGGCGCCAACACCCCGACCGCCCACGGCAGATCGTTCCGGCCGGCCGCGTCCACCAGCAGCGCCACCCCCGCCGGCGCCACCGCCGCCACTGCGCCCGCCAGCCCCGGATCCCGGTAGTCCAGCACCTCGGCCGCGCCCAGCGACCGGCAGTACTCGGCGTCCGCCGGCCTGGCCAGCGCCAGCACCCGCGCGCCGGCCTCGGCGGCGAAGGTCACCGCGGCCGACCCCACGTTCCCCGCCGCACCCACCACCAGCACCGTCTCGCCCGGCCGCAGCCGCCCGTGCCGGAACAGCGCCAGCCAGGCCGTCGCCCCCGGATGGAGCACGGTCACCGCCGTCACCGGGTCGACGCCGGTCGGCAGCCGGTAGAGCCGGTCCGCCGGCACCACCGCGTACTGCGCCGCAGCGCCCTGCCGCCCGCCGTGCCCCAGGCTGTTGGTCCACACCGGCTCGCCCGCCGTGAAGCCGCTGCCCTGGCCGGCCTCCGCCACCGTGCCCACCGCGTCCCGGCCCAACACCAGCGGCAACGGCACCGGGGTGGCGAAGGCACCCGAACGCACCAGCGTGTCCACCGGGTTGACGGTGGTCAGCGCCACCCGCACCAGCACGTCGGTCGGCCCCGGGCTCGGCCGGGGGAGCAGGCCGAGCCGAATCTCCGACGGGGGGCCGAGCCGTTCCACGAACGCCGCTTCCATGCCCCCGATGCTGCCAGCCGGGACGCCGGCCGACTCGCGCCAACCGGGCAACCAGGTGAGGATCACACCATCGCGGGTGGAATGCGGTGAAACGGGCAACGGGTGGCGCCGAACGGAAGGACCCGGCATGGGCGTGCGGACCTGGATTCAGGACTGGCCGGTCTACCGGCAGCTGGCCGGGCAGGACCCGCGCGGCGCCGCGGCCCGCTCACCCGACACCGAGCGGCTGCGCGCCCGCACCGAGACCGCCGACCGGGTGGTGGACTCCATCTGCCCCTACTGCGCGGTCGGCTGCGGCCAGCGGGTGTTCGTCAAGGACGAGAAGATCACCCAGATCGAGGGCGACCCCGCCTCCCCGGTCAGCCGCGGCCGGCTCTGCCCCAAGGGCGCCGCCACCCGCCAGCTGGTCACCGCCGACACCAGGGAACACCGGGTCCGCTACCGCCCGCCCTACGCCACCGAGTGGCAGTCGCTGGACCTGGACACCGCGATGGACATGATCGCCGACCGGGTCATCGCCACCCGCCGCGCCACCTGGCGCTGGCAGCGGGACGGCCGGCACGTCGCCCACACCCTGGGCATCGCCAGCCTCGGCGGCGCCGTGCTGGACAACGAGGAGAACTACCTGCTGAAGAAGCTCTTCACCGGCCTCGGCATCGTCTCCGTCGAGAACCAGGCCCGGGTCTGCCACTCCTCGACCGTCGCCGGCCTCGGCACCTCCTTCGGCCGGGGTGGCGCGACCACCTTCATGCAGGACCTCCAGAACTCCGACTGCGTCGTCATCCAGGGCTCCAACTTCGCCGAGGCGCACCCGGTCGGCTTCCAGTGGGTGCTGGAGGCCAAGGCCCGCGGCGCCACCGTCATCCACATCGACCCCCGCTTCACCCGCACCAGCGCCCACGCCGACCTGCACGTCCCCATCCGCGCCGGCAGCGACATCGCCTTCCTCGGCGGACTGATCAACCACGTCCTCACCGAGGAGAAGGACTTCCGCGAGTACGTCCTCGCCTACACCAACGCCGCCACCCTGGTCACCGACGACTTCCAGGACACCGAGGACCTGGCCGGCCTCTTCTCCGGCCACGACCCCGAACGGGGCGTCTACGACCCGGCCAGCTGGGCCTACCGCGGCGCCAGCGTCCGCGCCCCCGCCGGCAGCCAGGCCGCCCAGCCACCCGAGGACCTCACCGTGGAGCACCACGCCGGCGGCTCCGAGTCGCACGGCTCCGGCGGCCACGACGTGCCCACCCACCCGCAGCGCGACGAGACCCTCACCGACCCGCGCACCGTCTACCAGATCCTCCGCCGGCACTTCGCCCGCTACACCCCCGAGCTGGTGGAACGCGCCTGCGGGGTGCCGGCCGACACCTTCCGCAAGGTCGCCGAGGCACTCACCGCCAACTCGGGACCCGACCGCACCAGCGCCTTCGTCTACGCCGTCGGCTGGACCCAACACACCGTCGGCGCCCAGTACATTCGCGCCGCCAGCATCCTCCAGCTGCTGCTCGGCAACATCGGCCGGCCCGGCGGCGGCATCCAGGCGCTGCGCGGCCACGCCAGCATCCAGGGCTCCAGCGACATCCCCACCCTCTTCAACCTGCTCCCCGGCTACCTGCCGATGCCGCACCACACCAGTCACGCCGACCTCGACGCCTATGTCGAGTCCGTCCGCACCCACAAGGGCTTCTGGGCCGAGACCCGCGCCTACCTGGTCAGCCTCCTCAAGGCGTACTACGGCGACGCGGCCACCGCCGAGAACGACTACTGCTTCGACCACCTGCCGCGGATCACCGGCTCGCACAGCACCTACGACACCGTCCTCGCCCAACTCGACGGCGACTGCAAGGGCTACTTCCTGCTCGGCGAGAACCCGGCCGTCGGCTCGGCCAACGCCCGGCTGCAACGCCTCGGCATGGCCAACCTCGACTGGCTGGTGGTCCGCGACCTCAGCATGATCGAGTCCGCCACCTGGTGGCGCGACGGGCCCGAGGTCGAGACCGGCGAGCTCAGCCCCGGCAGCAACGGCACCGAGGTGTTCTTCCTGCCGGCCGCCACCCACACCGAGAAGTCCGGCTCCTTCACCAACACCAACCGCTGGCTCCAGTGGCACCACGCCGCCCTCGAACCGCCCGGCGACTGCCGCAGCGAGCTGTGGTTCGCCTACCACCTCGGCGCCCGGATCCGCGCCAAACTCGCCGACTCCGACGACCCCGCCGACCGGCTCTTCCTCGACCTGGCCTGGGAGTACCCGCTGACCGGCGAACACCAGGAGCCCGACCCGGAGGCGGTGCTCGCCGAGATCAACGGCCAAGACGCCGCCGGCCGGCCCCTCGCCGGCTACCCCGAACTCCGCGACGACGGCAGCACCTCCTGCGGCTGCTGGATCTACTGCGGCGTCTACGCCGACGGCGTCAACCAGGCCGCCCGCCGCCGCCCGCACACCGAACAGGACTGGGTCGCCGCCGAATGGGCCTGGGCCTGGCCCGACAACCGCCGCATCCTCTACAACCGGGCCTCCGCCGCGCCCGACGGCCAGCCGTGGAGCGAACGCAAGGCGTACGTCTGGTGGGACGAGCCGGCCGGCCGCTGGACCGGCCACGACCGCCCCGACTTCGTCGCCGACCTGCGCCCCGACCACGTGCCGGAGCCGGACGCCCGGGGCGTGGCGGCGCTCCGCGGCGACGACCCGTTCGTCATGCAGGGCGACGGCAAGGGCTGGCTCTACGCCCCGGCCGGCCTCACCGACGGGCCGCTGCCCAGCCACTACGAGCCGCAGGACTCCCCGTTCGGCAACCCGCTGTACCCCGAACACCGGCGCAACCCCGTGCGGTTGACCTACCCGAGGCCCGGCAACGAGTACCACCCGTCGGACGGCGAGCCGGGCGCGGCGGTCTTCCCGTTCGTGGTCACCACCTACCGGCTCACCGAGCACTTCACCGCCGGCGGCATGACCCGCTGGTCGCCCTACCTCGCCGAACTCCAGCCGGAGTTCTTCTGCGAGGTCTCGCCCGAGCTGGCCGCCGAACGCGGCCTGGCGCACCGCGGCTGGGCCACCGTGGTCACCGCGCGCGGCGCCGTCGAGGCCCGGGTGCTGGTCACCGCGCGGCTGGCGCCGCTGCGCGCGGACGGCCGCACCGTGCACCAGATCGGGCTGCCCTACCACTGGGGCCCCAACGGCTACACCACCGGGGACGCGGCCAACGAGCTGTCCGCCATCGTGCTCGACCCCAACGTGCACATCCAGGAGGTCAAGGCGCTCTCCGCCGACATCCGCCCCGGCCGCCGGCCGCGCGGCCCCGAACTCCTCGCCCTGCTCGCCGACTACCGGCGCAGGGCCGGCGTCACCGAATCCACCGGCACGGAGGTCTGACCGTTGACGACCGAACCCCCCACGACCGGCGAGGCCCCCCGGGTCGGCTTCTTCACCGACACCTCGGTCTGCATCGGCTGCAAGGCCTGCGAGGTGGCCTGCAAGGAGTGGAACCTGGTCCCCGAGGACGGGCTGCAGCTCACCGGCATGAGCTACGACAACACCGGCGCGCTCGGCGCCTCCACCTGGCGGCACGTCGCCTTCGTCGAGCAGACCAAGCCGTTCGGCGACCAGCAGGCCCACCAACCGCACGCCGACCTCGACGTGTTGGCGCTCGCCGCCCGCGGCTCCGCCACCCCCGTCGAGGACGCGGCGATGACCCCCACCACCCCGGGCCCGCCGACCGCCGACGGCCGCACCGAACTGCGCTGGCTGATGTCCTCCGACGTCTGCAAACACTGCACCGAGGCCGCCTGCCTGGACGTCTGCCCCACCGGGGCGCTGTTCCGCACCGAGTTCGGCAGCGTCGTTGTCCAACAGGACGTCTGCAACGGCTGCGGCTACTGCGTGCCCGCCTGCCCGTTCGGCGTGATCGAGCAACGGGAGGGCGACGGGCGGGCGTTCAAGTGCACCCTCTGCTACGACCGGCTCGGCGCGGGGCTGGAACCGGCCTGCGCCAAGGCCTGCCCCACCGAGTCCATCCAGTTCGGGCCGTTGGAGGAGCTGCGCGCCCGGGCCGAACTGCGGGTCGAGCAACTGCGGGAGAACGGCGTGCCCGACGCCCGGCTGTACGGCGCCGACCCGGCCGACGGGATCGGCGGCGCCGGCGCGTTCTTCCTGCTGCTGGACGAGCCCGAGGTGTACGGGCTGCCGCCGGACCCGGTGGTCACCACCCGGGACCTGCCCGCCATGTGGCGGCACGCCGCGCTGGCCGCCCTCGCCCTGCTCGGCGGCCTGGCCGCCGCCCACCGCGTCACCCGCGCGCCCCGCGCGACCCGTCCCACCCGCGCCACCCGTGTCCCCCGGAGGAGTCGATGAGCGAGGCAGAAGTCACCCGCGACGGGCTGGCCGGCGTCCAGCCGGGCCGGGAGGCCATCCCAGGCAACCTGCCGGACACCGCCGCCTTCGCCGGCCGGCGACGCGGCGGCGGCGAACAACGGATGGTCCCGCAGGCCGAGTTCACCTCCTACTACGGCCGGCCGGTGGTCAAGGCGCCGGCCTGGCGGGCCAGCGACATCGCCGGCTACCTGTTCCTCGGCGGGCTCGCCGGCGCCGGCTCCACGCTTGCCGCGGGCGCCCACCTCACCGGCCGCCCCCGGACGGCCCGGGCCCTGAAACTCAGCTCGCTGGGCGCCATCTCGCTCTCCGCCGCCGCCCTGATCCACGACCTGGGCCGCCCGGACCGGTTCCTCAACATGCTGCGGGTCGCCAAGCCCACCTCGCCGATGAGCGTCGGCTCCTGGCTGCTCGCCGGCTACGGGCCGGCCGCCGGGCTCGCCGCCGCCAGCGCCGTCACCGGCCGGCTGCCCCGGCTCGGCACCGCCGCCACCCTGGCCGCCGCCGGCATCGGCCCCGCCGTCGCCGCCTACACCGGGGTGCTGCTCGCCGACACCGCCATCCCCGCCTGGCACGAGGGACACCGCGAACTGCCCTACCTCTTCACCGCCTCTGCCGCCGGCGCCGCCAGCGGCATGGCGCTGCTCCTCGCGCCGCGCGCCGAGACCGGGCCGGCCCGGGCCGCCGCGGTGCTGGCCACCGGGGCCGAACTGGTCGCGCTGCGCTCCCTGGTGATCAGCGCCGGGCACGCCGGCGAGCCCTACCGCCGGGGGCGGCCGGCGCGGCTGCTCACCACGGCCAAGCGGCTGGCCCTGGCCGGCACGGCCGGCGCCGCGCTGGCCGCCGGCCGCAGCCGGGCCGCCGCCGCGGCCAGCGGCGCGGCCCTGCTGGCCGCCTCGGCGGCCACCCGCTTCGCGGTCTTCCACGCCGGCCTGACCTCGGCCCGCGACCCCAAGTACACCGTCCTCCCCCAACGCCTCCGCCACCGCGCCCGCACGGGGACCCCACCGGCGGAGCCGGCCGAGCCGGCGGAGTAACGGAGGGGACGGCCGGGTGGGGGAGTGGTCACCGGCCGCCGGCAGGAGCTGGTGTGCTGCTGACTGGTCCCGCTGTCCCGTTCCGTCTGGCGCGGTGGTGAATGCGGAATCCTCCTTGGGAGAGTTCAGCGAAATTCCCGACTACCGCCTGGTGTGGCCTTCCCCGGAGGATTTCCCCGGGGATGACGAGGAGTCCGAGGTGCTCTGAGTCAGAGCCGGTCCCCCTTGACACCCCGCCGCTCCGCGCGGTGCGGCTGCCCACCGCTGCTGGGCTCTTCTATGCCCGGGTCCAGCGGGACGGCGGTGGCTCGGTGCCGTGGGTGGCCTCGTCCGCGCGGTGGAGCCGGATCAGCTCGTCCCGGTAGCGGTGGTCGGCCTCCGGTGACTCGTCGCGCACCCGGGCGCCGTGTTCCCACCACTGCGTCAGCCCTCGGCCCTGCTCCTGGCCGGCCCGGGTGTGCACGCAGTGCGCGTAGTCCGGCACCCGGACCAGCGCCTCGCCGCGCTCGACCATGGTGGCGACCCAGTCGGCGTGTTCCGACGCGGTGCGGTCCTTGGCCGCACCGGCCAGCACCCGGACGGCCTGGCAGGCCATCATCCAGTCACCGCCCGGCGTGGCGTCGAAGTTCCGGTGGAGCACGTCCACCAGCACGGGGGCGAGGGGCAGCCCCATGCCGATGTCCTCCACCGCGATGATCCGCAGCCGCCGCCAGAGGTGCCGCGCCACGTCCGGCGAGGTCGTGTACATCTCGTAGGCGGCCAGCACGGCGTTGTCGACGTTGCTCCGGCGGATCTCCTTGTGCAGGACGGAGACGAGGTCGTCCACCGGGATGCCGTGCGGAGAGACGATCTGCGCGTACGGGTCCTCACTGAAGTGGCCGGGGCCATAACCGCGTGACATGGGGCGGAGTCCTTCCGTTCGACGTGCAAGACGCGTCCGGAATCCGGAAGGGGCCCTGAGGTGAGGCCGAAGTTACCACGCCGGTGGGGCGTCCGGCTCCCCCCGTGCGGCACCTGGCCGGCTCGTGCGGCGGCAGGAGGGCGTTCTCCGCCCGTGGGTCGGGGGTTGGGGCCGGTGGGAGGAGGTCGGGGCGCGGGTCGGGGCAGGACGCTGGGCGGGTCATGGGACGGGCCGGACGGCCCGGGCCGCGCGCTACCGGGGAGCACGCCAACGATGAGCGAGGACGACCTGGCCGGGGGCCCGGCCGACGCCGGGACCGGTGCCGGCGACGCGGCCGGCCTGGTCGCCGGGCTTCCCCGGCCGAGCCTCTTCCGAAGCCGAGCCGCCGGCCGCTGGGCGCACCCCTCCCGGCGGCCGGCGGCGGGGCGTTACCGGGATTCGGGGCCCGGGGCCCCGGCCTCGACCGGCGCCGCGTCAACCGGCGCGGCATCGGCCTGTGTTGACGCCGGGGACGGGGCCGCGGCGACGGCCCGGCGGGCCCGCGCCGCCGGGGTGCACTCGACCAGCAGCGTGCCCAGGGCCAGCACCGCCAGGCCCGCGCCGAGCCAGAGCGGGGCGCGCAGCCCGTGCGCCTCGATGGCCAGCCCGCCGAGCAGCGACCCGAGGATCACCCCGAGGGTGATGAACGAGGCATGCGCGGTGTTCAGCAACAGGCCCGCGTCGCCGGCGCGTTGGGCCCGCACGATCATCGCCGGGTTCATGGTGACGCCGACCAGGCCGATGCCCAGCAGCAGCGCCACCGCCGGCACCGGGACGTGCGCCAGCAGCGCCAGCCCGGCCAGGAAGCCGGCGTTGGCGAGCACGCCCACGACCTGCACCGGCACGGTGTAGCGGTCGGCCAGCCGGCCGACCACCAGGTTGCCGAGCACGGTGGCCGCCCCGTAGGCGACCAGCAGCAGCGGCACGGTGCCGGACGAGAACCCGGTGATCTCGGTCATGACGGGGTTGACGTAGCTGAAGGCGGCGAAGGTCGCCCCGATGATCAGCGTGCTGGTGGCGAAGGCCCACCACACGGCGGGCCGCCGAAAGACCGTCAACTCCCGTCGCACATCGGGACGCTCGGCGGTGACAGCGCGCGCCGGCACGCCCCGCAGGGTGGCCGCGGCGGCCAGCAGGGTGAGCACCGAGATGGCCCAGAACGCGGCCCGCCAGCCGAAGCGTTCCCCGATCAGGGTGGCCATCGGCAGCCCGAGCAGGGTGCCCAGCATCAGTCCGTTCATCACCCGGGCGCTGGCCCGGCCGCGTTCCGCCGGACCGGTCAGGGTGGCGGCGAGGGACAGCGCCACCCCGAAGAACGCCTGGGCGGCGACCCCGGTGACGATCCGCGCCGCCAGCATGACCGGGTAGTTCACGGCGGTGGCCGCCAGCACGTTGCCGACGAGGAAGAGCGCGAACAGCCCCAACAGCGCGTCGCGCGGCGGCACTCGGAGCAGCGCCAGGCTCAACACCGGCCCGCCGACGGACATGGCGACGGCGAAGGCGGTGATCAGGTAGCCGATCTGGGAGACCGAGACGTCGAGGCCCTCGGCCATCTGGGGCATCAGCCCGGCCACCAGGAACTCGCTGCTGACCATGGCGAAGATGCCGAAGGCCAGCACATGGACCGCTCTGGGCACGGGTTCTCCTTCTTCTCGGCGCCGCGGGAGACCGGGACCGCGGTCACCGGGCACCCGGGGCGTCCGCGGGTTTTGGTCTGGGTGTTACAAAATCAGGGCAGAGGGCGTCCGGGGCCGGCCCGGTGGTCTGCCGCGCGAGGCGGCCGGGGCGGGCGAGGCCCCGGAGGGCGCGGGCGGGTCAGGGGGTGAACGCGTCCAGCGCGACCTCGGCGACGGCGGTCATCTCGGCGCGATCGGCCCCGCGTTGGCCGGCGACCCGGAGGCCGGAGAGCACCGTGTTGAAGTAGTCGGCCAGCGCGCCGGCCGACCGCCGATCGCTCACCGTGCCGTCCCGCTGCCCGGCCTCGATCACCGCCCGCAGCCCCGCCGTGCGCTCGGCGAGGTCACGCGCCAGCAGCTCGGCCACCACCGGGTCGCCCGCCGCCAGCTCGACCGTGGAGTTGACCGTCAGGCAGCCGATGCCGCGCCCCGCCGGGTCCCGTTGGGACAGGTCCAGCTCGATCACCCGCGCCAGCAGCCGTCGCAGCCGCTCCAGCGGCGACAGCTCCACCTGAGCGAGCAACTCCCGCTGCGGGCCGTTCATCAGCTCCATGTACCGGGTCAACGCCCGGGTGAACAGGGCGTGCTTGCTGCGGAAGGCGTTGTAGACGCTGCTGCGCCCCAGCCCGGTGGCCGCGCACAGGTCATCGGTCGAGGTCGCGTCGTACCCCTGGGCCCAGAAGATCCGCATCGCGGCTTCCAGTGCCCGATCCTCATCGAACAGCCTCGGTCTGGCCATGGACGGCAGGCTAGCAGTTTTGGAACAACCAGAACAATACGTGGCGGCGCCACGGGCGGGGCCAGCGCGCCGGGCCCGTAGGATCGCGACCGGTGGCGACCCCGGGTAGGGGCGCGGGAAGGAGTCGGCGACGGTGGCGGGGCGACGGATGACGCGGGACGAACGACGGGCCCAGCTGGTGGACGTCGCCCTTGAGATCGTGCGGGTCGAGGGCGCGAGCGCGCTCAGCCTGGTGCGGCTGGCCGAGCGTGCCGGGGTCTCCCGGCCGGTCGTCTACGAGCACTTCGGCACCCGCGAGCGACTGTTGTTGACGCTCTTCCGCGCCTATGACGTGGGGCTCGGTGAGCGGATCAGGGCGGCGCTGGCCGAGGCGGGCGACGGTGTCGAGGCGGCGGCCGGTGCGCTGAGCGCGGCCTATGTGGACGGCTTCGTCGCGGCCGGGGTCGAGTGTGACGAGATCGCGGCGGCCCTCGCCGCCAACAAGGAGACGCGGGACTTCATGCGTGAGTCCCGGAACTTCTATCTGCGGGAGTTCCGGGCGGCGCTGGCTCCCCGCGTGGTCCCGCCGGGCGAGCTGGACGAGGCGCTGCTCGCCGGACTGCTCGGCGCGCTTGAGGCGCTCGGCCGGGAGGCCGCAGAGGGGCGGATCGCCAGGGGCGCGGCGGTCACGGCCGGTACCGATGTGCTGGTGGGGGCCCTGCGGCGGGTGACCCCGAAAGGTTGACCTACACGATGTAGGGTACATCGTGTAGGTTCGGGTGTGTCGTTCTCACCGTCGAGGGAGAGTCATGACCACCACCGCCCCCCTGCTGATCCTCGGGACGAACCCGAGGGCCGCCGCCCTGGCCGCCACCCTGACGGCCGCCGGACGGACCACCGTCAGCTTCGGCCCCGAGCAACTCCCCCGGTTGGCACGGCAGTTCGGGCTTGAAGACACCCGGCTCATCCTGCTGTGCGAGGAGAGCCCGGAGGCGGCGGAAGCGGCCTTGGCCGCGCTCCCCGCGCCGCTCGCCCGCCGCGATCTCGTCAACCTGACGTCGGGGACTGGCGCGCAGGCCGAACGGGCCGCCGCGCGCGCCACGGCCCGCGGCGCCAACTACCTGCAAGGGGCGCTGATGGCGCACCCGGAACACGTCGGGGACCCGGCCACCGTGCTGGTCTACGGCGGCTCCGGCGAGGTGTTCGCCCGGAACGAGGCCGAACTGCGGCTGCTGGGCGACGCTACCTACCTCGGCCCGGCTGTCGGCGTCGTCCCCCTCTATGACCTGGCGCTGCTCAACCTCGCCTGGGCGACACTGGTCGGCTTCCTCCAGACCGCCGCGTTGCTCGGCACCGCCGGGGTGACGGCGCGCTCGGTCGTCCCCCTGCTCACCCGCTGGCTCGGCACCACGGTGGCGGACGTGATCGGCGGCTACGCGGCTCAGGTGGACGAGGGCCACTTCCCCGGCGACGGTGAGTGGCTGGAGCTGGACGCTCCCCTGATGGAGCACCTGCGAGAGGCGACCGAGGCGCACGGCCTGGACGCCGGACTGCCGCTGCTCGTCCAGTCCCTCACCGCGCGCGGGGTCGCGGCCGGCCACGGCCGGGCGAGCTTCGCCAGCTTGATCGAGGTCATCAGGGCGCCGGTCACTACCCACCCGCCGAAACCTCCGTGACATGAACGGTGGGATACGGGGGATACGGGGGCGATGGGGCGACGGGGCGGAAAAGCGGTGTGGTCGGCGTGCCGCGCTGGTTGTCGGACGGTCCGGACGGCCCGGACGGTGCGGACGAGTCCGCCGGGCTGGCCCGGCTGCTGGCCGCCTGTCACCTGGCGACGCAGGCGGAGGAGGGTGAGCGGGCCGGCGGGGTGGCGGCCGGCGCGGACACCGTCCGGCTTTCCGTCTGGTGCTGGCGGGCCACCGCGATCGGCCTCGACGAACGGCTCGGATTGAGGGTGGCGCCGTCCTTGCACCCGCGTCCCGGGTGGTCTGCCCGGCCTGGTCCGCCGCCCGCTGAGCGAGCGGCAGCCCCCGGCGCGGCCTCGATCGCGGCCTGGATCGCGGGCTCGGTCCCGTTCCCCCGGTGCCCGTTCCCCAGGCCCGGTCGCGCGGCCCGGTCGCGCGGCCCGGCGGCGGCCGGCCCGGCCACGGCCCTCGCCCCGGCGGGGCGAGGCGGGACGGGGAGGCCACCCGCCGCCGGCCTCCCCGTCCCGTTTCCCGTCCGGGCCGTGCCTACCGGCCGGCGCTCACCGTCCGCCGCCTACCACCCGTTGATCACGAACTGGGACCCCGGCTCGACCACCACGTCCCCGTCCGCCATGCCGCTGATGGTCACGTCGGTCAGGTTGGCGCTGCCGCGGGCCCCGCCGTGGGCGAGGATGCCGGCGCCGTTGAGCGAGCCCTCGATGGTGACGCCGGAGATCGTCGCCTCCGGCACCGCGCCGCCGCCGGACTTGAACTGGATGCCGTCATAGGTGGAGTCGTGGATCTCGGTGTCCCGGATGGTGACCCCGGTGATGTCGTGGGTCGCCGCGAACAGCGTGATGGCGCCGAACTCCTGGGCCTCGCCCCAGAACGCGCCGCCGGTGCGGTGCAGGACGTTGCCGGCGACCAGGGTCTGGCCGGAGAACGGCAGCGGGTCGTGGTCGGTGGCCAGCATGATGCCGGGGTAGTTCATGGTGTCGGCGATGGTGTTGTGCTCCACCGTGTTGTCGTAACCGCCGTACACCGCGATGCCGTTGGCCCGCCAGGGCAGCTGGATGGTGTTGTTGGCGAAGGTGTTGCCGTGGGTGACGTCCACGGACGGGTCGGCCACCCGCGGGTTGGCCCAGATCGCCAGGGCGTCGTCCCCGGTGTTGCGGAACGAGGAGTTGCGCACCGAGGAGTCGCGGGTGCCGTTGGTGAAGTTGATCCCGTCCGCGTAGGTGTTGCGGATCCGGACGTCGGTGAACTCCAACCCGTCGGCCGGACCCCACAGTTCGGGGATGTTGTCGACGTCGCGGCCGACCCAGACGCCGACGTTGGCGTGCTCGATCCAGACCCGGGAGATCCTGGTGCCCTCGCCGAACCGGCCGTTGAGGCCGACACCGCCCTCGTGGCCGCCGTCGCCGCCCCTGATGGTGCCGGAGCCGAAGATGGCGATGTCCGCGATCTGGGTGTTGGCGTCGATGTCGAACCCGAAGTTGCCCTCGTGCGGGTGGTTGATGCCGCCGGCCTCGTGCGGTGGGGTCAGCGTGTAGAGCTGGGAGTGCCACATGCCGGCGCCCCGGATGTCCACGTCCCGGATGCCGACCTGGTTGAACTGGCCCCGGCTCTCGGGGTCGTCGGTGAGGATCTTCTGCTCCTGCCGCCACTGGCCGGCGGGGATCCAGACGCAGTCGATCTCGCCGTTCTGGTCGGCGGTGACGGCGGCCTGGAGGGCGGCCGTGTCGTCCTCGCCGTCGTCGGGCACCGCGCCGAACTCGGTGATGGAGGTGCACTCCGCGGGCTGTTCGGCGGGCGGCGCGACCTCCTCCAGGTCGATCAGGTCGACGACGTAGTACTCGGCGGAGTCGTCCGCGTCGCGCTGGAGCCGGAAGGTGCTGCCCGCCGGGTAGGTCTCCGCCAGCAGCAGGTGGGACTCGTCGAACAGCCGCCGGGCGTCGCCGCCCGGGGTGTTGGTCAGGCCCTCGGGGTCGTCGGTGGTGCCGTAGAGCCAGCTGTGCCGGGAGGAGAGGGTCACCTTCTCCACGAAGGTGTCGTTGACGTAGAGGCTGAGGGTCTCCTCGACGCCGCCGCCCCCGGGGGCGTCCGGGATGGAGTTGCGCACCACCAGGGAGTTGGCCGGGGCGGTCGCGGTGACCGTGACATGGTCCCCGGTGGCGTCCAGCCGTACCGACCTGCGGCCGGAGGACTCGGTGGCGAAGTTGGTGTGGCCGAAGGTGCGTTCCGGGTCGGCCTCCAGGAGGGTGCCCTGGTACTCGGCGTCCTCCGCCTCGTACTCGACGTACGGGAGGGCGGCGCCCCGGGTCTCGGCCGCCGGTTCGGCCGTGGCCGGGGCGTCGGCCGGAGTCGTGGCCGAGGCCGGGCCGCCGGCGGTGAGGGGCAGCAGCCCGGCCGCCAGCAGGGCGGTCAGCGAGCTGCCGCCGAGCAGCCGTGGGCCGCGTTGGTTCCTTCTCATGGGAGTCCTCTGTTCGGTGGGGGGCGGGCCGCCTCACCCGGGCCCGGCCGCGGCGGCTGGGCCGACAAGCGAGGGGTTGCCGTGAACTTACGGAACATGTGCAAGGAATTGAGTTGAAGCAGTCGATGTCTTGCGTTCGACAGTCAGAGCTTTGAGGGGACCGTAGGGTTTGTCAACCGTGCTCGCACGGCCGGCCCGCCGGCCGGCGGGCGGCGACCCCCGCAAGCCGGGCCAACCCGGCGAACCACCCCGGCCCGGCGGCCGGTTGGCGCCGGCGCCGGGCGGTTCCGGCCGCCCGCCCTGGCATAACCCTGTAACGATCCCGCCGCCGGCTTTGCCCCGCGCACCGATGTGGTGTCCAATGACCGGCGCACGGATACCACGTACGAGCACCACAGAAACGATGGGGGGATTCGTGGCGCGAACTCAGAGCGTAAGAAGAATCGCGCGCGCGGTGACGGAGGGAGCCGATCCACGGACCGCGGTTCAGGAGGAACTGCGCGGGCAGATCGAGGGGGCGGGGCCTTCTCGTCGAAGCGGTCGGCAGGATTCCGGGGCCGGCGACGCGACAACCGTCGCCCGGGAAGACGGAATGGACCCGGCCGATTTCCCGGCCGCCAAGGACCAGGCCGGCGCCAGCACCGACACCGTCATGGAGCAGAAGACCGTCCCGCTGGACGAGGCCGGCGAGGCGCTCAACCGCAGCGAGCACAAGCGGGAGGCCGGCGGCACCGTCCACACCATCTGCCCGATGGTGATCCCGCGCGGCCGGTCCCTGCTCAGCATGTTCCCGGTGCTGCTGTTGCTGGTCATCGTCGCGGTCGGCAGCCTGGTCGTCGGCGCCACCAGCGGCGACGTCCTCACCAACCCGCTCTTCGGCGCGCACGCCTGGGTGTTGGTGCTGCTGGGCGTCGGCTTCGAGTGGTGGCGGCAGGGCATGGTGATGGTGCCGGACGGCTGCCACGCGCTGATCACCCGCTTCGGAAAGCTGGAGCAGGTCGTCGGCCCGGGCCGGGTCATTCTGCTCAACCCGTGGAAGCGGGTTTCCTACATCATCAACACCACCCGGGAATACCCGTTCAACGCGCCGGTCAGGGAGGCCCCGACCCGCAGCGGGGTGAAGGCGTCGATCGACCTTTTCATCCAGTTCCGCATCAGCGATCCGGTCGAATTCGTCTACACGCTGGGCGCGGTGCGCGGATTCCAGGAGAAGCTGCACAACGCGGTGAGCGAGACCATTCGCAGCCTGATCTACGAGCAGGAGGCGGCCGGTATCTACAACATGGTCGGCGAGGACACGGGGCGGCTGCTTGAGCAGCTGAACCAGCAGTTCCTGCCGGCGGTCGCGTTGACCAACGCGAACATCACGCACGCCGAGCCGAGCGACCGCGGCTACCGGATGGACCTGGCCGCCCCCGAGATGGTGCGGGTGGCCAAGGAGGCCTACACCCACGAGTACGCCCTCCAGCTGCGCAAGGAGCAGGACGAGGGCGACCTCACCAAGGAGTTGGCCACCCAGCAGGAGGAACTCTCCGCGATCCAGGCGGACATCGCGCAGTACCAGGCGCAGATGGACACCGCGGTGGAGCGCGAGACCAACCGGGCCGCGGCGCTGGCCCGCGAGCGGTACGTGTCGGCGGAGTCCGAGGCGCGGGCCAACGCGGCGCTGTTGGAGGCGCAGGCGCTGGACATCCGCGCGGTGACGGCAGCCGAGGCGCCGGAGATCCTGGAGTACCGGTACCAGCAGCAGGTGTTGGACACCCTCGCGCAGGTGGCCGACCACCTGCCGCGGCTGGTGCGGATCGGTGCCGAGCGCGCCGGCGACGGCTCCACCGGCGTCGACTTCCTGGCGCTGGCCCGGCAGTTGGTCGGGGAGCAGGGCACCGAGCTGTTCAGCGAGGCCGACATGGCCGCGGTGCGGGCCCGACTGCCCGAGGTGGCCGAGCGGATCGCCGGCCGGCAGGCCGAGATCGACGCGCTGCGGGAGGCCGACCGGCCGACCGTGCCGGCGCCGGACGAGGACGTCCTCGCCGGGGCGACGGTCGGGGAGTCCGTCGCCGCCGAGGCCGGCACTCCGCGCGCTTCGCGCACCACGTCGGGGGCGGCCGTTGGGGAGCCGGCCGACCCCGCACCCGGGGGCGCGGCCCACGACCCGCGCACCCTGGAGTTCCTCCCGGGCGCCGAGGGGCACCCCGGCGGCGGCTTCGGGCACGATGAGGAGGGCGGGGAATGAGCACGCCGCGCAACCAACGGTCGGTCATCGCGGAGACGGTGGCCCCCTGGAGCGACGTCGCGCAGCTGCTGCGCGGCGGCGACGCCGGGACGCTGACCCCGGTGATCATCCCGCGCCACCGGCGCCGGCTCGGCTGGATGGCGCCGCTGTGGCTGGGCGTCTTCGCGATGCTGGTCGGCGTGCTGCTGGCCGCCCAGGACAGCTCCGGCGCCGGCGAGCTGGCGTACGACACGCTGGCCGTCCTCGCCTACGCCTTCGGCCTGTTCATGCTGCTGGTCGGCGGGCTGTGGTGGTGGCGCTCCTCGATCGTGGAGATCGAGCAGGGCACCAACGGCATCCTCACCCGCTACGGCGCCGTGGTCCGCACCCTCAACCCGGGCCGCCACTACCTGTGGCACCCCTGGTCGCGGGTCGAGTTCGTGGTGGACACGGCGACGGAGATCCCCTACTCGGCGCCGGTGATGGCCTGCCCCACCCGGGAGAACGTGCCGCTGCGGTCGATCGAGTTCTTCCTGAAATTCCGGATCACCGACGCGGTGCTCTTCGTCCGCATCATCGGGGCCGGCAACTTCGACCTGGTGCTCTCCAGCGCCGTGCAGGACGCCATCCGGCAGCGGGCCCGGCAGATCAGCACCGAGCGCGCCTACGACCTGCGCGGCTCCGACGTGGCCGACATGCAGGAGCTGCTCAACCGGCAGCTCTCCCGCTACGGCGTGCGGATCACCGGCTGCAACATCCCGGACGTGCAGCTGCCCACCCAGTACCAGCAGCACCTGGCCACCCGGGAGCGGGTCGCCAAGGAACGCGTCGCCTACGACCAGGAGTGGGGCCTCACCAGGAAGCGGCGGATCGACGCGCTGGGCATGGACATCGAGCGGGCCAAGAAGGTGCGCGACGCCCGCATCGTCGAGGTCAAGGCCGCGCTCAACAACGCCCGTGAGGAGGTCGCCCAGCTGCTGGAGCAGCAGGAGACCAACGCGCAGCGGGTCAGGTCCGAGGTCGAGTCCAGGGGCCGCAGCGGCCTGATCGCGGCCGAGAACGAGGCCCGGGCGCAGGCCCGGCTGGCCCAGGCCTACCGGGACAACCGGGCGGTGCTCCAGTACGAGTTGGCGCGGCGGCGGCTGGAGGTCGGCGCCGAGCTGGCCGGCAAGGCGCCCCGCCCCGTGGTGGTCCGCACGGACGCGGGCGCCGGCGACTCGTCCGCCCTGGCCACGCTGCTGACCGCGCAGCTGCTGCCCCAGCTGGGCGGGGCCGAGCCGCGGGGTGGTCCGGCCGGCCGGTCGGGGGACGGCGGCTGACGGCCGCCCGGCGGCATCCGGCGCGCCTGTCGCGGTAACGCGGCGGGCGCGCCGTCGTGTGTGCGGCCTCCCGGGGTACCCGCGGTGCCATAGTCGCAGTGCGGGTCCCGGCCCCGGGGGCCAGGGCCCGGCCGGGGCGACGCCGAACGTCGGGCGTCCGTGACCGGCTCCACGCACACCGAACGCCTCGGGCGGAAAGGGAGTCGTCGTGCACGCGAGTACGGAGCTGCTGGTGGACGCCTTCGACCGGATCAGGGAGGAGGTGGAGGCCACCGTCACCGGCCTGACCCCGGAGGAGATCGGCGCCCGGGTCGGGCCCGAGGCCAACCCCATCGGCTGGCTCGTCTGGCACCTCACCCGGGTGCAGGACGACCATCTGGCGGAGCTGGCCGACCGGGCGCAGGTGTGGACCAGGGACCGCTGGGTGGACCGGTTCGGGCTGCCGTTCCCGCCGGAGGCCACCGGCTTCGGCCACAGCTCCGCCGAGGTGGCGGCGCTCGGCGCGCCGGACCCGGAGCTGCTGATCGGCTACCACCAGGCGGTGCACGAGCGGACCGTCGGCTACCTGGGCAAGATCCGGGTCGGGGACCTCGCCGAGGTGGTCGACGACCGGTGGAACCCGCCGGTGACCCTCGGCGTCCGGCTGATCAGCGTGGTGGCCGAGGACCTCCAGCACGTGGGCCAAGCCGCCTACGTACGGGGCCTGTTGCGCAACGGGCAGGGCTGACCGGGCCGTCGGGAGGGCGGGCGCGGCCCGCGCCGTGCGGCGTCCTGTCACAACTCTGAAACCCCTTGCCCACAAGCCCATCCCAGGCCGCCGTGGGGGCGGGACAACCTTCCGGGCAGGCTCTACGCTCGGCGAAGGCCGCCGTCCCGCCTACTCCCGCCCGTGCCCGAGGACCGTCCGCCCATGACTGAGCCATCGCACCCCCTGCCGCCGCCCGCCGGAGCCGACCGGGTGCCCGGGTCCCGCCCGGGCCAGGCGTCCACGGCCCGGCTCCGCGCGGTTCGGCCCCGGCCGGGCGGCGACGGGGCCGGCGCGGCGGGGCGGCCGGCCGGGTCCACCGGGTCCACCGGGCCGGTCGGGGCGGCCGGGGTGGCCGTCTCGACCGCCGGCACGCTGCCGGGCGAGACGCTCTGGCGGGTGCTGGTGATCGCCTGCGCCTTCATCGGCTACCACAGCACCGGCGGGGCCACCCTGTACGGGCTGAGCCAACTCGCCAGCGTGGCCGCCGGGTTCGGCTACGCGTTGATCCTGGTGGTGACCCTCGCCGCGGTGGCGCTGCGCCGCCCCGAGCCGCCGACGACCTGGCTGCGTGGCCTGCTCACGGTGACCCTGCTGCTGGTGATGGTCACCTGGTTCACCGTGCTGGACGGCGACGTGCACGACGCCTGGTCGCTCTTCGAGCACCTGCTCACGCCGCTGGCGGTGCTGGTGGACTGGCTGTTCGTCGGCCGGCGGCAGGCTCTGGCCAGCTGGTGGTACCCACTGAGCTGGGCCGCCGTGCTGCTGGTCTACCTGGTGGTCTACCTCGCCTCGGACGCCGCGCTCTACCCCTTCCTCGACTCCGGGAACGACGGCTTCCCGGCCGCCGTCGCCGGCCTCGGCGCGCTCACCCTCGCCCTCGGCTTCGCCCTGGTCGCCCTCGCCCGCGCCCGCGGCGGCGGGGCGACGCGGGGGGCGTAGCTTTGGGCCAGGCCGGTCAGGTTCGGTCAATGACGTTGGAACTCCCATCGAGCGGGGTCACCGCCCGTGCCGCCGTCGGCCGGTTCCAGATCGGACATCGGCTTCCCCGCGTTGTGTGCCCCCCGCCACGACCAGTCAGGTCGTTGGCGATGGCGCACACCGCATGGCCGATGGCGTCATCCTGCATGCCCTCAAGCTTGGGTCGGCGTGTGAACTCAAGGCCTTGCGACGGTTGGAGCGTGGCCTCAGAAGCTGTTCTGTCCTGTCGCCTACGATCCGGCGGTCATCCCACTGTGTGACTTCTTCGCCGCTTTGGGCGAGACACGAATGAGCCCGGCGGTGGACTGCCGCCGGGCTTGGGGGAATTGACGCTCAGAAGAGCAAGTGTATCCCCTGCGACACCATCTCCCCGCTCATGCTGGCGGCCCGCTCGGGTGACATACCGAGGGCCGCGAGCTGGTTGAGGATGTTCAGCGTCTCGTGCAGAATGCTCAACGCGGTAGCTCCGTACCTGTTTGCTGGGACGATGTCCACTCAGATCACCCGTGGATGATCTTGAAGTGTTCGACCATATTTGCACAGGTGGGCGAAGGCGTAAAATCCCAGCGGAAGCGCTTACTGCGTGCATGATGTGGGCACGAAAAAGACCCCTTGATGCTTAGTTGTTAAACATCATCACTCTGAGGTGAGTCGAGGTCGGGGGCGGCGGCGTCGAGCCGCCCAGCCAGCGTATCCGCTTCGTGCTGGAGTGCCGCCGAAGTGGCGTGCAGGCCTTGGCTGGCGCGGAGGGCGGCAAGCCCTCTCAGGGTCGCTATCTGGTCGGTCGCCAGCTTCAGGCGGCGGACGATCTCCAGGGACCGCTGAAGGTGCCCGGCGGCGTCGAGGAGTCGGCCGGCGCCGTGCTCGGCCTCCCCCAACCCTGCGAGCGCGCGGCCGAGTTCGGCTTCGGCGCCGACCTCGCTCGCTAGAGCCACGGCTTCCTGATGCTGAGAAACTGCTTCCTCGTAGCGGTTCAGGCTCTGCAGCGCTCGTCCCATGCTGTTCATCGTGGCGGATGCGCTCTTCTTGTGGCCGAGCGTGGTGAAGACATGCAGGGCCTCGCGGTACAGCGTAAGCGCCGAGCTGGAGTCCCCCAGATGAAATAGCGTCTCCGCGAGATTCATCTGGATCGCCACTTTCTCGTGACGTGGCCCAGTGGCAGGGAAGGCTTCGAGAGCCTTGCGGAAGAGGCGTACCGAATTCTTGGCATCGCCGCTTTTCAGGCTCAGCTCTCCGCTATTACTGAGTACAACGTACTGTCCTCGGGGGTCGCCAAGTGCTTTGAAGTCCGAGTATGCACCCTGGAAATAGCGCATGGCCTCCTGGTGTTCGCCGAGATCCATCATCGCGGTTCCGAGCGCGTTTCTGGCTCGGGCGAGCTGACGACGATTGGAATGCCGCTCACCCAACTCCACCAGGCGTCGGAGCAGCGGTACCGTCGCCTCGATTCGCCCGGCGATGAGATTGACGCGGCCGAGCTGTTGCATGGCTTCCATGCGTAAACCCGGGTCGTCCAGACGCTCGGCGATCTCCAGAGCGCGGGTGGCCGCGTCGACGCTCTCGTCGAGTTCTCCCCGGTGCACGGCGACGGTCAGCAGATCCAGGTGGGCGCAGGCCTCGGCCCGTGGCTCGTCGTGCTCGCGCCAGTAGGCGACGGCGTCCCGCAGCTGTGCGCCGGCGGTGCCCAGGTAGCCTTCCGCTCCCAGGAAGCCGGCCAGCGCGTGGGCCAGTCGGGCGGACCGGTCGCGGTCTCCCGAGGCCCCCAGCTGTTCGAAGAGCGGCAGCAGACTGTCCTTCTCGGTCAGGAACCAGCGCAGCGGCTGCGCTTCGTCGACCCAGTCGCGCACCTCCGGGGGAGCCGGGGTGGTGATGACGAACCGCGACCGGTGGGGGTAGGCGGCGCGGTCCGCCAGGTCGGCGGCGGTGATGTAGGCGTCGGCGAGTCGGTCCAGTGCCGCCGCGGACTCCGCCGCTTCCTGTTCGGTGCGCACGAGCACCTGCGCGAATTCCCGCAGGAGGTCGTGCGTCGAATACCGGTGCGAGCTGGGTTCGGTGATCAGGTGGACATAGAGGAGATTCTCCAGGCCGCGTTCCGCTGATTCCCGGGAGATTCCGGTGAGGGCGGCCACGGCCCGCGATCCGAACTCCGGCCCGGGCATGAGCCCGATATGGCGAAAGATCCCGCGCTCCAGCGGTTCGAGGGCCCGGTAGGACATGTCGAACGCCGGCGTCACTTCGCGGGAGCCGTCCCGCATCTCCCGCAGCACGCCTTTCCCGCTGGTCAGTTGGGCGGCCAGATCGCTCATGCGCCAGGAGGGGCGGGTGAGGAAGCGCACGGCCACGATGTCGATGGCGAGGGGAAGGTGTCCGCAGAGCCGCACGACGCGTGCCACCTCCTCCGTCGTGGCCGTGCGTCGGCCGCGCAGGCGACTGCGGAAGAGGGCCACGGCCTCGGACTCGGGCAGCACGTCGAGGGAGAGGGAGCGGGCTCCCGGCAGCGCGGCCAGCCGGTGCCTGCTGGTCACGATGACCAGGGAGCTGGAGGCGCCGGGCAGCAGGGGGCGGACCTGCTCCGGGCTGGCCGCGTCGTCGAGGATCAGCAGGGCCCGGCGTTCGGCCATGATCGACCGCCACGCGGTGATCAGGGCCTCCTCGTCCCTGGGGAGGGCGGCGTCCGGGTAGTCGAAGCGGCGCAGCAGGTCGGTGAGGGTGTGCACGGTGTCCAGCGGGCGTCGGGTGCGGTCGTGGCCGTGCAGGTTGACGATCAGCCGGGCGTCGGGGTAGTCCTCCTTGAGGCGGTGCGCGATGTGCAGCGCCATCGAGGTCTTCCCGACCCCTGGCATGCCGTCGATGCCTTCGATGACCACCGCGCGAACGCGCTGGCCGCGTTCCCGCACCGCGGTGGTGATCTCGGTCAACTCCGCCTCGCGGCCCACCCAGTTGACGTCGGGCGGCAGGTTGTCCAGCGCGGTGTGCCGGCGGTCGGGCCGGCCCGGCGAGCCGGAGTGGGCGGGGCCGGAGTGGGCGGCGCCGGGGCGGGTGGCGCTGGTGCTGGTGGCGCCGGGGCGGGTGGCGGGGAAGCCCGCCGCGGTCAGTACCTCGTCCGCCGGTGTCTGGTCGGCGACGGCCTGCCGGAACCGGCGCAGTCGGATGCCGAGGCCGCTGCCCAGCGCCAGGCGTAACTCGTGTCGGACGCGTTCCACCTCAAGGTCGGCGTCCCGGGAGCGGCCGGCGCCGTAGTAGGCGAGCGCCAGGTGTTCCGCGAGTGACTCGTCGACCGGGTGTCGGCGGGTCAGCGGCAGGAGTTCGTCGATGGCGTCCTCCGGCCGCCGCAGCCGGAGCGCGATGCTGGCGCGGGTGAGGGCCAGGTAGAGCTGTCGTTGCGTGAGGGTCTCGCGGATCTGGCCGGCCCAGGTGCTGTCGAGGCCGGCCAGGGGTTCGCCGCACCAGAGTCCGTCGGCCTCTCCGAGGCGCTGCCGGGCGGCGGCCAGTTCGCCGTGGTCGGCCAGGCCGCGGGCCTGGGCCGTGAGGTCGAGGTAGCGGTGCACGTCGACGGTCGGCGGTGGCACCCGCAGGGTGTAGGTGTGGGCGCGGGTGACGATGGTCGGCGCGTCGGGGCCGGGGACTCGTCGGAAGGCGTCGCGGATGCGGGCGATGTGCACGTGGAGGTTGCTGCGTGCCTGCCTGGGCGGGGTGTCCCAGACCCGGTCGATGAGGGTGCCCAGGCTCACCATCTGGCCGACGTCCCAGGCCAGCGCCGCCAGCACGAGCCCGCCCTGGGGTGATCCCAGCGGCAGCGACTCCTCGCCGGCGTGCAGTTCGACCGTCCCCAGCAGCTGGATGCGGAACCCCACGCGTGCCTCCCCGCCGGTCGGGTCGCTCCTTGATGCGAGCATGGCATGTTGGGGACTTTGTGAGCTAGTCCACTCCGTACGACGGCGAAATCCGACGTGTGCCGGTCGTCGATCGGATATTCGCTTTCGTGTTTGGTGGATATCGGTCATCCGATGGGTACCTATCAGGGCGGCCCGACGCCTTCGTGGCGGCACCCGGACTGTCGAGGGGGGTGTGACAGGAGTCGTGTTCGAGCGTCGCCTGGCGCAGGCACTGGAATCGGCCATTCTCCTGTCGGGCGGGGCCGCGCACGCTCCCCTCCTGCGCGGCTTCGAGCAGGCGGTCAGCACCCTGCTGGATGCCGACCCGGCCCTGGCGGCGCTCTGGGAGCGGGTTCGCGCGGGCCCCGAGCCCGGCGCGGTCGGCTCGTTCGTCGAACGGATGCGCAGGAGTGAGACCGCCTGGCGGGCGGCGCGTCCCGCCGTCGAAATATGGTTACACCATGCACAGTTAGTCGCCATGGGGAGCGGAGAACACACCAACGCGCTGAGTGACTCGGCGCAGGTGTGGGGGGCCAACGTCCAGGCCCGAGAGATCCACGGTGGCATCCATCTGCACGGACTGCCGGACGCGGCCCCGCGTGGCGCCCCCACCCCACGCCAACTGCCCGCGACCTCCGCACACTTCGTCGGTCGGGACGCGGACCTCTCCGAACTGGACGACAACCGTGCCGCGCACCGCCCCGGCGCCCCTCAACTCATCGTGGTGAGCGGGCCGCCGGGAGTCGGCAAGAGCACCCTGGTCGCCCGCTGGCTGGGCGGCATCGCCCAGGAGTTCCCGGACGGCCAGCTCTTCGCCGATCTGGGCGGCCACGGCCCCGAGGGGCTCGCGGACCCCGGCGACGTGCTGGGTCGGTTCCTCCGCTCGCTCGGCGCCGCCTCGGTGCCGGGCGGCCTGGCGGAGAAGGCCGCCCTCTGGCGGTCGTTGACCAGCACGGTGCGGCTGGCGATCCTGCTGGACGACGCCTTCACGGCGGCGCAGGTGCGCCCCCTGCTGCCCGGCTCGGCGAGCTGCCTGGTGGTGGTGACCAGCCGCCGCCGCCTCACCGGCCTCGCCCTGGAAGGCGCGGTCAGCCACCAACTCGGCGCGCTGGACCCGGACACCGCGATGGAACTCCTCTCCCGGGGCGGTGGTGGTGCCCGGGTGGCCGACGACCGCCAGGCGGCGCGGAACGTGGTGGACCTGTGCGCGCGGCTGCCGCTGGCGATCTGCCTCGCCGCCGCGCACCTCGCGGTGCGGCCGAAGAAACCGTTGGCCACCATGGCCGAACACCTCTCGGACGGGGGCACGTTGTTCGACACGCTCACCGCGGACGGGGAGGGCGCGGTGCGGGCCGCGCTGGACGCCTCCTACCGATCGCTGCCGACCGAGGCGGCCGCCCTGTACCGGGTCCTGGGCCTGCTGCCGGCGACCAGCCTGGAGGGTGGCCTGATCGCGGCGCTGGCCGAACCCGCCGGCCCACGGGCGGCCCGCGGCGTGGACGCCCTGCTGGAGGCGAGCCTGCTGGAGCAACTTCTGGAGGACGACACCTACCGCTTCCACGATCTGGTGCGGGCCCACGCCAGGGAACGCGCCGACGCCGAGAGCCCGCCGGAGGACCGGGAGTTGGTCCTGCGACGTTTCGTCGGCTGGTGTCTCGCGCGGGCGGACGCCGCCGACCAGCTCATCACCCCCAGCCACCACGTGCCGCGGGACCCGCGCCAACCAACGCCGGACCCGGCCGGCTTCCGGACCGCGCGGGAGGCTCTGGCCTGGCTTACTCGGCAACTCGGCAGCCTGATGGCGGCGGTCCGGCACTGCGCGGCCGCCGGTTGGCACACCGAGTGCTGGCAGCTGGTGGACGCGATGCATCCGGTCTTCACCCGGCTGCGCCCCACGGAGCAGCGGATCGAGGCGCACGAGCTGGGGGCGGCCGCGGCCCGGGCGGACGGCGCCGACTGGGGACTCGGCCGCATGCTGACCTCGGGGGGCGCGGCGTTCCGCGACGCCGGTCGCCACCAGGAAGCGGCCCGCTGGTACCAGGAGGCGCTCACGCTCGCGGTTGACTCCGGTGACCAGCGTCAACGGGCCCAGGCCTACCAGGGGTTGGGGAACGCCCGGCTGCGGCTGGGCGAGCTGCCGGCGGCCCGGGACCTCCTCGAACGGGCCCTGGCCCTGCGGGCGGAGATCGGCTACCAGCGTGGCGTCGCCCTGAGCCGGGTGTCCCTGGCCGAGGTCGCCATGGCGGAGCAGGGCCATGACCAGGCGGTGGCGTTGCTGGGCCAGGCCCGGCGGGAGCTCCTCGCCGTGCGGGACGCCCACGACGCGGCCCGGGCCCTGGCGCTGCTCGGCTTCGCCCACGGCCAGCTCGGGGAGCGGCGGGCCGCCGAGGAGGCCCTGTGGCAGGCGCTCGGTGAGTTCGAGGCCGTCGGCTCCGCTCCCTGGCGGGCGCGGACCTGGGAGATGCTGGGCCAGGTGGCCGAGCGGCACGGTGCCACCGAGGAGGCGGCCCAACGGTACGAGCGGTCCCGCACCCTCTACGAGCCGTTGAGCGTGCGGGACACCGACCGGCTGACCGAGCGGCTGGCCGCCCTGCGTTCGGGGTGACCCGCGGTGGGGCACCCCGAACGAGGGGACTTCCAGCGGCGGACCGCGCCGGTGCCGCCCCGCCGCTGTCCGGTGGCCCGCCTCAGGAGTCGGCGGGGACCCGACCGCTGACCAGCCACGCGTGCAGCGTGGAGGCGAGCGTCTCGGGCCGGAGCGCGGACACCTGACGCGCGCCGGACAGCGGGGCCACCGCCAACCGGCCACCGCGAACGCCGAGTACGCAGGCGCTCCGCTCCGCCAGCGGTACGGCCACCACCAGGCAGCCGGGGAAGGCGTCGAGCAGATCCCCCGCCACCGACACGGCCACCGGCAGCGGCTGGGCCTGACGGATCGTCAGAACGTCGGCGAACTCCGCGCCGGAACGCTCGTCGGGGGAGCGCAGCTCCACCCGCAGGTGTTCGTCGATGACCCGCCGGCTGTCGCGTCCGCGTACCCGCACCCGGACCTGCCGCGGGGGCGTCCCGGCGCTCACGCGGCGGCCTCCGTCTCGGACGCGTACCAGCTGTGCATGGGAGTTGGCGGCGGCACGAGCCGCACCTCGGTGGGGTGGGCGGGCTCCGCCAGTCCGAGGGAGCGGTAGAGCAGCCCGCGCATCAGCCGGTGGAACGCCCCCGGACGGGAGGAGAGCTGTCGCGCGATCCGCCGGTGCTCCGCCGGGCGGTGTGTCTCCTCCGCGTAGGCCAACTGCTCGCGCAGCGGCCGGTGCGGGGAGACGGCCGGCGCCGTGGCGGCCAGTCGCGCCGCCACCGAGTCGGGCGCCACCTCCTGGGTGGTGTGCCGGGCCAGCAGGATCGGCCGGCCGGTCAGCGTTCCGTACATCGTCACCGAGCCCGAGTCGCCGATCGTCCAGTCCGCCGCCAGCAGCGGGCCCTGCCAGCCGACCTCGGGGGGCACCAGGTGGATGCGGTTGCCCAGCGCCGGCCCCAGCCATCGGCGCACCTGCCAACGGCTGTGCGCCGCGTAGATGTTGGGGTGGGCCGTGAGCGCGATCCGGACGTCCGGCGGTAGTTCGCCGAGCAGCCGGGGGAGCAGTGCGTCGAGACCGCCGAACGACGAGGTCGGTCCCCAGGTGAAGCTCACGAACAGCAGTCGCTCCGCCTCGGTCAGCCCCAGCGCCGCCCGGTACCGGGCGCGGTGCGGCACGCTGGCCAGGACGCGGTCGTAGCAGGGGTCGCCGACCACCCGCGCGACCGGCAGCGCCTCGGGGCAGGACCGCTCCAGGATCTGGAGGTCCCGCTGGTGGGAGAGGGCCAGGACCGCCGGTACCACCCGGCCCTCGTGGGTCAGGTACCGCCTGGTGAGCGAGGAGGGAACGCCCGCCGTCTCGGCGGTCATCCCCTCCGAGGCCCGGAGCACCTTGATGTTGCCGCCCCCGTGCGGCATGCGGATCACCGGTGCCCGCAGGCGGTGGATGCCGCGCGAGCCCGCGGCGATGGCCAGGTCGAAGGTGGTGCGGACGGCGTGTTCCCAGGGGAGCACGCTGATGCCCTGGTCCTCCAGATAGCGGTTGACCCCGTCGCCGAAGGCGTGCGGGGCCACGGTGAAGAACACCTGGACGCGGAGGTCGGACTCGACGAGCGAGACCACCTCACGCAGCCGTTGGGCGTAGACCAGGGTGTGGGCCACCACCAGTACGGACTTGAGGTCGGGCACCGTCAGCCACGGGCCCCGCTGGACTAAGGCCGGTTCGGTGCTGTTGTCGTCGGTCATCGAGCTCCCCCTGTGAACCGAGTTGGCTTCCTGCGTCGTAGAGGGCATGCCCGGGGGTCTCGTCGGCGGGCCTGCGGTTCGCTTGCAGAAGCCTTGCGGCGGGGGAAGCCGCGCGGAAACGGTGGAAGATGACCGGACGGGGCCCCGCCCGGCCCGGCGGCGAGCCGGGTGAGGCGGCCCCGGGGAGCATCCGGCGTCACCCAGCCTCCCACGCGTCCCGGCGCGCGTCACCACCACCCGGCGTCCCGCCGGGGCGCCAACTCGGAAAGCCGGCCGGGTGGTTGGTCGGCACCGTGGCCGGGGACCGGTACCACCAGTGACAGAATGAGGCCGCCACCGGGCGGCGCCCGTACCGGTTCCCGGGTGTTCTCGGGGTGTTCCGGGTCCGGGCCGGGAAGACGAGCTGGGTTCCGCCGGGTGGTGAGGCGCGGACCCGGTGGGTGCTCCCGGGGAGCGGCGGTGGAAGTTCGTCCACCGCGGACGGTAGAAGACCCGCACGCTGGAAAGAAGAGCCCGAGCAGGCCCGGAAGAGGTCCCGGAGAGAAGAGGAGTCGGCCATGTCGGCTGCGCGTGGCACGGCGACGGCCAGTCGGCTGTTGTTGGGGGCCAGGCTCCGGGGGTTGCGGTTGGCGGCCGGGCTCTCGATGGCGCAGGGGGCCGCGGCGCTCGGCGTCTCGCCGGTCGTCATGCGGCGCCTGGAGGACGGCCTGGGCTCCGTCGAACCCGGCCAGCTGCGGCTGCTGTTCGCCGCCTACGGCCAGCCGGACCCGGCCGAGCGGGCCGAGCTGTTCCGGGCCGTGGAGCGGGCCAACCGGCCGGGCTGGTGGGAGAGTTACCGCGACGTGCTGCCGGCCTGGCTCGCCGACCACATCGCGTTGGAGGAGCACGCGCAGATCATCCGGGTCTACGCCCCCGCCGTGATCCCCGAGCTGTTGCAGAGCCCCGGCTACGGGTTGGCCCTGCTGCGCATCCAGTACCCCGACGATCCGGCCGAACGGCTGGCCCGGCGGCTTGAGTTGCTGGTCGGCCGACAGGAGGTGCTGGAGCGGAGCAACCCGGCGCCGCCCGCCGTGTGGGCGCTGATCGAGGAGGCCACGCTGCGCCGCCGGGTCGGCGGACCGGCCGAGATGCGGGAGCAGTTCGCCCACCTGCGGCGGCTGGCCGAGCGGCCGGGGCTGACGATCCGGGTGATGCCGCTGCACACCGCGCACTCCGCGCTGCTCTGCGGTCCGGTGCAGATGGTCCGCTACCAGCCCTCCGATCTCGCCGACCGGGTGCTGTTGCGTACGCTGGACGGCGCCGAGGTCAGTGAACGGCCCGACGTGGTACGGCAGTACCTGATGGCGCTGGATTCGGCGGCCTCTGTGCCGGACAGCGTGCCGATCACCGAGTGGATCGCCAAGTGGGAGGAAAGAGCCGTTGCTTGAGGAACAGATCGACCCGAACAAGCCCGACCCGGCGCGGGTCTACGACTGGTTCCTGGGGGGCAAGACCTCCTACCCGGCGGACGAGCAGGCCGGGCAGTTCATCTCCGGCATCTGGCCGGGGGTGAAGACGGCGGCGCGCACCAACCGGGCGTTCATCCACCGGGCGATCCGGTGGCTCGCCCAGGAGGCCGGGGTGCGGCAGTTCCTCGACATAGGCACCGGCATCCCCACCGAGCCGAACCTGCACCAGACCGCGCAGAGCGTGGCGCCGGAGTCGCGGATCGTCTACACGGACAACCGGCTGATCGTGCTCCGCTACGCGGAGGCCCTGATGACCGGCACGCCGGAGGGCCGCACGGACTACCTGCACGCGGACTTCTTCGACCCGCCCAGCATCGTGGACAGCCCCCGGCTGGCCGAGGTGCTGGACCTGGGGCAGCCGATCGCGCTCTGTCTGAACGCGCTGCTGCACTACATCGCGGACAACGCCGAACGCGGCGTGACGGCCCACGAGTTGGTCGCCGAGTACGTGCGGGCGCTGCCGTCCGGCAGCTACCTGGTGGTCACCCATGTGACGGGCGACTTCGACCCGGTGACCTGGGGCCGGATCGCCTCGGTCGACGGCGCGGCCACCGGCCAGATGGGCCAGATCCGGGGCGAGGCGGAGATCCGGCGCTTCTTCGACGGTCTGGAGCTGGTGGAGCCCGGCCTGGTGCCGCCGCAGGACTGGCGGCCCGACGGCCCGGTGCCGCCGGAGGCCACCCACGCCACGGTCTCCATGTGGGCCGGCGTCGCCCGGGTGCCCTGACCCGACGCGAGGATTCGGCCCGACCGGCCCGACGCGGCCCGACGCGGCCCGACCGGCCCGAGACGGTCAGCGAGGCCGAGGCCGGCGCCGCGGCCGATGAGCGCGGCGGGGCGCCGGCGCCCCGCCGGCAGCGGAAACCGCCCCGGCCCCCGACCCCTCGACCCCTGTACGGGGCCGGCGGTCGGGGGCCGGGGCGGTTCGACGCGGGGCGCCGACCGGCCATCGGCTCAGCCGATGGCCACCGCCTTGGCCGACTCCAACAGCGCCAGCAGCACCGTCTTGCTGGAGTCCCGCTGTCGCACGTCGCACATCACCACCGGCGCCGGCTTGCGCAGGTTCAGCGCCGCGTTGACCTCCTCGGCCGTGCACTCGCGGCGGCCGTAGAAGCAGTTGATGCCGATGGCGAACGGGATGCGCCGCTGTTCGAAGAAGTCGACCGAGGCGAAGCTGTCGGCCAGTCGGCGCGGGTCGGTGAGGATCACCGCGCCCAGCGCGCCGGCCGCCAGGTCGTCCCACATGAACCAGAAGCGCTCCTGGCCCGGCGTGCCGAAGAGATAGAGCACGTGCTCGGAGTCGAGGGTGATCCGGCCGAAGTCCATGGCCACGGTGGTGGTGGTCTTCTCCGGGATCTGCGCGAGGTCGTCGATGCCGACGCTCGCCTGTGTCATGTACTCCTCGGTCTCCAACGGGGCGACCTCGCTCACCGAGCCGATCATGGTGGTCTTGCCCACCCCGAAGCCACCGGCGACCAGAATCTTCAGCGCCGTTGGCATGGCCAGCGCAGACTCCCCCGCCCCGCTATAGCCTGCGGATTCCATTGATGACCCTCTCCAGTAGTTCCACACTGGGGGCTGACGCCTCATGACTCGGCTTCTTGACAGAGATCATGGATTTGTCGAGCAGATCCCCGCACAGTACTTTCACCACACTGGCCGGCAGGTCAAGCCGCGCCGCGATTTCGACGATCGCCAGTGGGCGTTCCTGACATAGTTCGAGGATGGCGATCAACTCCGGCTGCTCGCGGCGCTTGTCGAGGCCGCGGGCTGCCGGCATGGTGACCACCAAGGTGATCAGGGCGAAGTCAGATCCGTCTGGGGAGGTGCGGCCCCCGGAAATGGCGTAGGGGCGGACGAGGTATCCGGAATCCTCGTCGAACCACGAAGCTTTCTTCCTGATCGACACCGATTAGTGCCTCGACGCCGCAGCCGACGAGGGTTCGGTCCGCGGGGCGGCGCTCAGGTACTCGCCGACCTGCTGCACGATCCGCGTCATCTCGTAGGCCGCCATCCCCGCGTCCACCTTGTCGGAGGTCAGCACCGCCAACTGGGCGCGCTGACCGGCATTGGTGACGAAGAGGAACGCGTTGTCCATCTCGATGACGGTCTGTCGCACGTGTCCGCCCTGGAAGCGCAGCGACGCCCCCCGGGAGAGGCTCTGCAGCCCGGAGGCGACGGCCGACAGGTGCTCGGCGTCGTCCCGCCCGAGGGCGGAGGACCGGGCGAGCGGAAGCCCGTCCTGGGACAGCACGATGGCGTGGTGGATCTCCGGCACTCCGGCCACCAGGTTGTCCAGGAGCCAGCCCAGGTGGGCACTGGCGTGGGTCTGGTCGGTCATCGCTGATCCTTCCTCGCAGTTCCTTCCGCATCGGCGTCGAGTCCGGCGGGTTGCGCCTGCGGGTCATGTCCTTCGGCAGGGAGTCCGGGCGATACGGCGCGGGCACGCTTGTTTCCCGACTGGATGGCCGCCATGGTGGCGCCGGCCCGACCGGGGGAGAGGGGACGGGACAGGTCCTCGTCGTCCTGCCCAGGGCGCAGGTGCGCCTCCGCGCGGAGTTGCTCCGCCAAGCGCTCCCCTCGCACACGCACGGGGAGTTTCAGAGGTGGCTTGGACCCGTCAGCCGACGCGGGCGTGGCTTCGATGGTCCGGCGCGGTACCTCGGTGGCTGGGGGGGTGACATCGGAATGTGCACGGGGCATATCTTCCGTCGTCCTGACGG
The DNA here is from genome assembly GCF_031845445.1 of Streptomyces chisholmiae. Taxonomy (NCBI): domain Bacteria; kingdom Bacillati; phylum Actinomycetota; class Actinomycetes; order Kitasatosporales; family Streptomycetaceae; genus Streptomyces; species Streptomyces chisholmiae. The sequence continues at coordinate 246,151 of NZ_JAVREO010000009.1, forward strand.
CCTTGTCGATGGCGGATCCGTGGGGGGTGGGCCGTAGGGGAAGCCCGGACTCGCCCCGTTCCGGGACGCTGAGCGGCGCCCGGGGGCCGGTCGGTCGGGTCGACTGGTTCGGTCGCGTCGACGGGGCCGGCTTGGGCAGGTCGGGCGTGGGGCGTTCCGACCGGGGCGGGTTGGGGGTGCTGGCAGGGGTGGGCGTGCTGGGTGTGCTGGGCAACAGGCCGGCACCTCCGTACGCGGGGTATCCGCTGTCGTCGTAGACGGTGGGCGGGTGGGGCAGGGCCTCCGTTTCGACGTCGTGCGGCACGGCCGGGCCGGTGGTCGGCTGGTGCTGGGGCGCCACCGCCTGGTCGCCGGCGAAGGTGTGCCCCTCGTCCGCGGCCGGGGTCGGCTCCCCCTGGTAGGTGGGTTCCTCCTGGTAACGGGGCGGCGCCGGCTGCTCGTCCAGCAGGCCGTGCCCGTAGTCCGGTCGCCCGGACCGGTCGGCGTCCAGCGCGGGCGCCGGGTCCAGGCCGCTGCCGATGGGCCGGTGCGGCTCGGGGAAGCCGGGCTCGGCCTGGTCGGTCAGCGCGCTGAACGCCTGGGTGGTCTCCTGCGCGGTGGGCTCGGCGGCCTCCGCGGCATCGGCGTCGGCCGCTCCCCTGGCGGCCTCGCCCATGATCCCGGACAGGATCGAGGAGCCCTCCTCCAGCAGCTCGTTGGGGAGCAGCACCACGGCGAGCGTGCCGCCGTAGGGGGAGGACCGCAGCACCACTTCGAGGTTGTGCCGCTTGGCCAGCCGGGCGACCACGAACAGGCCGAGGCGGGGCGCCTCGCCCAGCGTCATCATGTCCAGCTTGGGCGGGTCGGCCAGCAGGTTGTTCAGCCGGGTGTACTCGGCCTCGGACATCCCCAGACCGCGGTCGATGATCTCCACCGCGACCCGGCCCCTGGCCACCGTCTGCGCGCTCACCGACACCTTGGTGTCCGGCGGGGAGAACGAGGTGCCGTTCTCGATGAGTTCGGCCAGCAGGTGGACGACGTCGGCCACCGCGCGGCCGGTCAGCGAGATCCGCGGCGCTGGCGGCGCCTCCACCCGGCTGTAGTCCTCGGTCTCCGAGATGGCGCTGCGCATCACCTCGTAGATCGGCACCGGCTCGCCCCACCGGCGGCCGGGCAGCGCGCCACCGAGGATCAGCAGGTTCTCGGTGTGCCGCCGCACGCGGGTGGCCAGGTGGTCGACCGCGAAGATGTCCTTCAGCAGCCGCGAGTCCTGGTGCTCGCGCTCCAGCTTGTCCAGCTTGGGGATGATCCGGTTGATCAGGATCTGGGTCCGGCGGGCCAGCCCGAGGAAGACCGTCTCCGACCCCTCCCGGCCCCTGGCCTGCTGCACGATGGTGTCGACGACCTGCTGCCGCTGCCGGTGCAGCGCCTCGGCGAGCTGCCCCACCTCGTCGTCGCCCCAGGCCTGTTCGGCGGGGGCGGCCGGCGGCTCGCTGCGGCCCTCCCGGCCGAGCCGCTCCACCAGCTGCGGGAGCGTGGTGTCGGACATCTCGTCGGCGCCGGCGCGCAGCGCGCCCAGCCGGCCGAGCAGCGAGCGCACCGCGCGCAGCGTCAGCACCAGCGCGGCGGCCAGCGCGGCCACCGCCAGCACGGTGCCGAGCACGACGCCCAGCAGCAGCCGGGTCGCCCGGCTGTCGGCCTCGGAGCTGACGCTGTCGAAGGAGTCGCCGCTGAGCAGCCACAGTTCGGCGCCGGTGGTCTCGGCCGCCTCGCGCCAGCCCTGCGCGCCGGCGGGCAGCGCGGTGGCGCCGTCGTCGGCCGGCGTCTCGACCGCCAGCAACTCGCCGACCTGCGCGGTCTCCAGCAGGCTGGCGTAGGCGTCGGCCTGGCCCTGCGGCAGGTCGGTGGCGTCCAGCGCGGTGCGGGTGTCGTGTTGCAGGGCGATCGCCTGGGCGAAGGCCTGCCGCACCGCCTCCTGGTCGGCGTCCGAGCCCTCGGCCAGGTGCAGCAGGGCGTCCTGCTGGGAGAGCGACTCGGCGAACCGGGCCAGGTCGGTGGCGGCGCCGGCGCGGTAGGCGAGCTTCCCGTCGTCGATGCGGTGGGCCGCGCCCAGCAGGGCGATGGCCTCGCCGGTGGTGTCGGTGTAGGCCCGGTAGACCTCGGGGCCGGACAGCTGGCCGTCGTCCACGGCCTCCCGGTGCTGGGCCAGTTCGCCGAGCGAGCCGTCGAGCCGGCCGGCCCAGCCGCGGGTGGTGGAACTGCCGGAGGCGAGGGAGGAGCGGGCGGTGCGGAACCGTTCGGCCGCGTCGTCCGTCGTATCCCGTGCGGAGCCCAGGGCGTCCTGGGCGTCGTTCTCCTCGGCCAACCAGGCGGCGGTGGCGCGGCGTTCCTCCTGGAGGGCGCCGATCAGATCGCGGGTCGGGTCGCCGACCGACTCGGCGCGGTCCGCGTCGGAGCTGAGCCGGAGGCTCTCGGCGACCAGACCGGCGGCGGCCCAACCCCACAGGCCGGTGAGTGCGAGCGCGGCGATGAGGACCGGCAGTACCAGCGCTACCCGGAGAGACCTACGCGATGTTCGGGGATCTCTGCGTCGGTCGCGTATGCCTGACATCTGATTCCTCGGGGGCGGCGGAACGATGATAGCGAGAGGGGACATCCATCGCGAGGATGCGTACAATGTCCGGTTGCTACAGTGGAAATGTCGTTTTCGCAGCGTAACGCCACGTCAACTAACGTCCAACCCGGTGCACCGTACCAGGTCATGCGCAACATGTTCGGCCACGGGCCGGTGATCTCGAACAACCCCATCCGGCCCCGCGCGCCCCGCGCTTGACGCCGTACCGGAAGGGGATCGCGCCCCGGACCCCGGTGCCGGTTCTCCCGGGAATATTCACAACAACGCCATCAGGCGCGGCGTGTAGAGGGATTCCAGCGAACCGACGCCGGCCACCAGGTCGAAGTAGATCGACGTCAACTCCTCGTCCTGCCGGACCGCGCGCAGCAGCGACAGCCGTTCCTCGTGCACCTCCAACTGGGCGGTGCTCAGGGTCGCTTCGTAGCCGGCGGTCAACGTCTTGTCCCGGTCGGCGGCGTACTCGTCGAGCGCCGCGTCCAGCCGGGCCGGGTCGGCGAGCCGGTCGCCGATGTGCCGGACGAGGGACTCCGCCTGGAAGAACGCGTCGCTGATGCCGCGGGCCGTGATCGAGTCCTTGTGGTGCCCGGCGTCCCCGACCAGCGCCCAGCCGGGGCCGGTCGGCTGCCGGAAGAAGTTCCGCTGGTCCCCGGTGCCACGCAGCCGCTCCAGCCGCCGCTTGCCGGCCATCCGGTCGAACAACTCCGGCGCGGTGACCCGGACCTGCTCGGTGTAGGCGGCTTCCGCGTCCCGCCGGACCGTGTCGAAGTCGGCCTGCGGGAAGTAGGCGAGCACCAGCGTCGCCGCGTCGTTGGTCGGCACCGCCGCGACCCAGGCGCCGGGCCGCTCGTACAGTTCGAGACTGGCCGGCAGGTCATCGAAGTAAGCGTAGTAGGCGCAGGTCAACGTGGGTTTCTGCGAGGTGAACGGGGCGTCACAGAGGTCCGCGACCTTCGAGCGCATGCCGTCCGCGCCGACCACCAGCCGGGCCCGCTCGGTGAACTCGACCCCGCGGTGCGTGCCGCGCACCCCGACCACCCGGCCGTCCTCGTCCCACAGCAGGTCGGTCACCGAGCAGTGGTCGCGGAACTCGACGCCGGCCGCCGTCGCGCCCGCCAGCAGGATGCTGTCCAGCACGGTGCGCCGCGGCGCGTAGCCGGAGCGGTGGCCGTCCACCCCCCGGCCGCGGCCGACCAGCCGGACGTCGGCCACCTGGTACACGACCTGGTCCAGCGGCGGGCACCCGGAGGCCACCACCTGGTCGAGCAGCCCCCAGCGGGCCAACGCGGCGATGCCCGGCTGGTGGACGAGGTGGGTGGAGAGGGTGTCGGACGGGAATTCCGCGCGGTCGAGCAGCAGCACCCGGTAACCAGCCCGGGCGAGCAGCAGGGCCGTGGGCGAACCGGCGCAGCGCGCACCGACCACGATGGCGTCGAACATGGAGTCAGCCTCACAGGGATTCGGCGAAATCGGCGGAGACGCCAATTCCGCGGCGTCCACGACATTGGGGGGAGACGTTCGGCGCTATCCGGAACGGTCCGATTCGAAGGACCCGGCCAATGCGCGGCGGTCGATTTTCCCATTCGCGTTCAGGGGCAGTTCGTCGAGCACCGTGATGCGCCGCGGAATCATGTACGGCGGGAGTTGCCCGCCCAGCGCGGAATACAGCGGGTCGGCCGCGGCGCCGGCGCCGCTGACGGCCGCCGCCAACTCCTTCTCGCCGTCCGGCCCCACCACCGCCACCACGACGGCGTCCCGCACTCCGTCCTGGGCGCGCAGCACGGCCTCGATCTCGCCGGGCTCGATCCGGTAGCCGCGGATCTTGACCTGCTGGTCCACCCGGCCGAGGTGCACCAGCAGCCCGTCCCGCAGGCCGACCCGGTCGCCGGTGCGGTACCAGTGCTCCTCGGTCAGCGGGCCGTCCCCGGTATAGGGGTGTACCGTCCCGTCGGCGGCGACGTGCAGGAAGCGGCCGGCGTCGGCCGCCGGGTCGAGGTAGCCGGGGAAGCGCTGCGGCCCGCGCACGCACAGCTCGCCGTCGTCGGTCGGCGCGCCGTTCTCGTCCAGCAGCAGGAACTCCAGCTCGGCGTAGCCGGTGCCGAGCGGGGCGGTGCCGTTGGGCGGCGCCGGCCAGTCGGCGGGATCGGCCGGCAGCCGGTACTCCGTGCAGGAGACCGTCACCTCGCTCGGCCCGTACAGGATCTCGATCCCACTGTGCGGGGCGGCCGCCCGCCAGGCGCGGGCCAGGGACAGCGGCAGCGGCTCGCCGCCGAAGACGCTCCAGCGCAGCGTCGGCATGGCGCCGGGCCTGAGGGTGCCGAGCTGTTCGGCGAAGGAGACCAGGGACGGCACCGAGAACCAGTGCGTCAACTCCCGGCTGGCGATGAACTTCACCGGGGAGAGCAACTGACTCCTGGTCGGCACCACCAGGGTGGCGCCGGAGCCCCAGGCGACGAAGAGGTCGTACACCGAGCCGTCGAAGGTCAGCTCGAAGCTGCCGGACATCCGGCTGCCGGGACCGGCCTCGGCGCGCGGCACGACGTGCCGGAGATAGCTGACCACGTTGCGGTGCCGGATCGGCACGCCCTTGGGCGTCCCGGTGGAGCCGGAGGTGAAGATCAGGTAGGCCACGTCCTCCGGGGTGGCGGCGCTCGGCGGCGCGCTCGCGCCGTCGGCCGCGGCGGCCCGCAGCTCCTCGGTGCCGAAGGTCAGCGTCGGCACGCCGGGACCGGCGCCGTCGTCCGCGCCGGCGCCGGCGCCGGCCGCGGCCTGGTCGGCCACCACCAGCTCGACCCCGGCGGCGGCCACCACGGCCGCGTTGCGGCCCGCCGGCGCCTCCGGGTTGAGCGGCACCACGGCCGCGCCCAGCCGCAGCGCGGCCAGGTAGCCGACGTAGGCGGTGACCGAGCGGCTGGCCAACAGGCCGACGGCGCCCGGCGGTTGACCGCCGTTCGCCGCCGCCAACCGGGCGGCCAGGCCCTCGACCAGCCGGCGCAGCTCCCCGTAGGTGAGCCGCTCCCGGCCCACCTCAAGCGCCGGTTGGTCGGGGTGCGCGGCCGCCGAGTCGGCGAACCAGTCGAAGAGCGTCAGGGGCCCTGCGTTCATGCGGCCTGTGCCTCCAGCACGTGAAGCCAGTTACGGAAGTCGCCCACGGTGCGGAGCTGGGCCAGTTCCTCGGCCTCCACCTCGTAGCCGTGGTCCGCGGCCAGGCGCAGCAGGATGCGCACCCTGGCCAGCGAGTCGATGCCCATCTCGGAGAGCAGCGCGCCGTCCGAGTAGTCGGGGGAGGCGGACCTGGCGTGTTCGCGGAGCACCGTCACGGCCAGGTCGCCGCCGCGCTCCGAGGTCTCCACGACCCGCTCGCCCGGCCAGTAACGCTTGGTCTGCCAGGGGTAGTTCGGCAGCTGCACGTAGAGGTGGTCGGGCCCGAAGACGCTCTCCCAGCGGACGTCGTGCCCGCGCCGGTACTGCTCGGCGACGGCGGCCAGCGGCAGCGCGGCCAGCTCCGGCTCCAGCGGGCGGGCCGGGTCGCTGAGGGCGGCGATCAGCTCCTCCCGCGAGGTGCCGAGCACGGCCAGCCGGAAGGCGTGGTGCTGGCGGCGGGTCGCGGCGCTGAAGCAGATGTCGCCCAGCGGGTACTCGGCGCCCCGGCCGCCGGGGGAGAGGTAGTCGACGTAGGAGCGGACCAGCGACTGGAGCGCGGGGATGGAGCGGGCGGAGAGGGTCAGCAGGTAGACCTCGCCGTCGGCGCCCTCGGCGCCGGGGGTCTGGGCTGCGGCCCGCCGGGTGGCGAGCGTCTCGCCCTGCCGGAGCACCACGTGGGCGTTGAGGGCGGACGAGCCCTGGCCGCTGACGCCGGCGACGGCCGGGCGGCCGACCGCGGGGAGCTCGTGGAGGCCGCTGGCCATGGCGAGCGGGAGCCGGTCCCAGGCGACCTTGGGGTTGTGGGTGGTCACGTTGAGGGTGGGCGGCACCTGGCCGTGTTCCAGGGCGAGCACGGTCTTGATCACGCCGGCCAGGCCGCCGGCGGCCTCGGCGTGGCCGATGTTGCTCTTCACCGAGCCGACGATGACGGGGCGGTCGGCGGGCCGGCCCTCGCCCAACACCTGGCCGAGGGCGGTGAGTTCGAGTGGGTCGAGGGTGGGGGAGCCGGAGCCGTGCGCTTCGACGAAGTCGACGTCGGCGGGGGATATCCCGGCGTCCTCGTAGGCCCACCTGAGGACGTCGACCTGGCCGGCCAGCGAGGGGGTCAGCACCGACTCGCTGCTCTGCCCGTCGTTGCCGACGGCGCTGCCGGAGATCACCGCGCGGATGCGGTCCCCGTCGGCGATGGCCTGGCGCAGCGGCTTGAGGATCACCACGCCGAGGCCGTCGCTGGGGGTGAAGCCGTCGGCGGCGGCGTCGCCGAACTTGACCCGGCCGTCGGCGGCGAGGGTGCCGGCCTGCGTCATCAACACGCCCTCGTCGGGGCGGAGCAGCAGGTTGACGCCGGCGGCTATCGCCAGCCGGGTCTCGCCGGCGCGCAGGCTGAGCACGGCGGAGTGGACGGCGGTCAGGGAGGAGGAGCAGGCGGTGTCCAGCACCACACTTGGCCCGCGTAGATCAAAAGCGTGCGAGACCCGGGCGGCCAGCAGGGACCGGTAGTTGTGGAAGGCGGAGGCGTTCACGGCGGACAGGCCCCGCCGGTACTGCTCCTCCAGGAAGTCGGAGCGCGCGGCGCCGACGTAGACCCCGGTGCGGGTGCCGGCGAGCGCCGAGGGCAGTTGGCCGGCGTCCTCCAGGGCCTCCCAGGTGGCCATCAGCAGCAGCCGCTGCTGCGGGTCGAGTTCGACGGCCTCGGCCGCCGAGACGCCGAAGAACTCGGCGTCGAAGTCGGCCATGCCGCGGACGTAGCCGGCGCGGCGGGAGGCGATGGTGCCGGGGCCGGCGGTGGGGGAGTAGAGGGCTTCCACGTCGTAGCGGTCGGCGGGGGTCTCGCTGGTCGCGTCCAGGCCGTCGCGGAGCACCTCCCAGAGTTGGTCCGGGTCATCCGCGCCGGGGAGCCGGCACGCCATGCCGATCACCGCCACCGCGCGTCCTTGGACCTCCGCTGTCGAACTCTTCACCAGTCAACTCCTTCGATTCTCTGACGTCCCTGCGGTGGTGCGGTGTTCGTGCGTGGTGCCGCTGTGGTGGTGGTGTGTGGTGCTGGTGGTGCTCGGGTGTCTGACGAGAGTGAGAATGGTCACTCGGAGTGGCGAAGTTGCCCCCTTCGTTCCTCTGGGTGACGATGTGCTTGCGGGTTGTTCCTGTGCTTGGTCGAACGTATGCGGGGCCGGACCGCTGTCCGCCCCCGCCCCCCTGTACCGGTGACGCGTCTTCCGCCGCTGGGGCGGGAGATCGGCGTCTCCGACGCGGGTCCTACCTGTGGTGCTCAGCCTGGCTCACCCGGGCTTCGTGCTGATGTCATATGCCTTACGAAAGGGCATGGTGCCGTCCCCGGGCCGGAAACGCCATCCTTGGGCGGCGTTCCGACCGGGTTTGCCCCGGAGCAAGGTTGCCCACTGATGTAGGGTCACCCCCGCCGCAGAATCGGGCGTTGGGGGGGAAACGGTGCCTTCCGTGCCGAATCGGCGCGACGCTCCGGCGGGCGGTAGTGAACGGCCTGCTCGGGGCGCGAACGGTCCCTCGGTGGGCGCTAGCTGTCGGCTGCTTCATGACCTCGTGGCTGACGGCGCGGAGTGGACGACTGGCACGGCAGAGGCACCCTACGCGAAAGTAGGCGCTCAACCCAGAGTCCTTAACCGGCTCTTCACAGTGATAACTCAGCCTCAGTCGATCAGGATCGGCCGGGGAGTTGATCGCTGGAGGTGCCGCGCGCCCCTCGGCGCGCACCGCTCGACCCGGCCGGCAGCCCGGTCGCGGCTGCGGCCCGTTCGCCGATGGGGGCATCAAGCACACCGCACGATTGTCGTATGAGGTTGGGGCTTACCGCCTGTTTCTGAGCGGGAATGACGGGAAGTGAGCGTATGAGGATTGAGAGCCTCCGGATCTGGACAAGCTCTGAGGTTACGCCGCCTGTCAGGGGCCCGATGGGGCCCTGGGACGGGTGGGGGCCACGAGGTGAAACCGGTGTGACAATAGGCCCCCCAAGTGCCCCGGCGGGGCGGCGCACCGCCCATCAGTTCTGGTTTCATGTGTGTCCATGAAGCCCCTGACACCCGATCAAGCCCCGAACGAGGGTGAGCAGCGCAGGCGGCGGTTGCAGCTTCTCGGACTGAACGACACCGAGCCCGAGGCAAAGTTTGACCGCATCGCCCGGCTGGCCGGCAGTCTTGCCCAAGCTCCCCTTGCCATGGTCAATTTCATCAGCGACGAGCGCCAGATGTTCCGCGGGATGTACACCCCGCCTACGGCCGAGGAGAACGGCGGCGGCGGGGACAGCGACGGTCGGGGCATCGCCTTCGACCTGAACAACATCCCCGAGATAGCCCGCGAGGCCCCGATCGACTACGGGTTCTGCCCCCATGTCGTGGCACAGGGCTCCCAGTTGGCCCTGGACGACGTCTTCGACTACCCCAGGTTCAAGGGCAACCCGCTGGTCAACGAGATGGGGGTGCGCGCCTACCTGGGCACGCCCCTGCTCGACCACACCGGGCAGATCCTCGGCACCGTCTGCGTCGCCGACATGCGCCCCCGCCAGTGGGACGCGCACCACATGGAGGGGATGCGGAACCTCGCCGACACCCTGCTCTCCGAGTTCCAGCTGCGGGACAGCCTGCTGGCCCAACAGCAGGAGATGTTCGCGGTCTTCGACGGGGCGCCGTTCCCGATCATGCTGACCCAGGGCCCCAACCACCTGCTGCGTTACGCCAACGCCAAGCAGGGCGCGTCCTTCGGCCGGGTCCAGCAGCTGAGCGTGGGGCGCGAGTCCCTGCCCGGGCTGGACGCGGTCGGCGTCTTCGCGACCATGGACCGGGCCTACCACACCGGGCAGACCGCGAGCCTCGGCGAGGCCAGGATCGCGTCCTATGACGCGACCACCCCGCAGAACTTCTCCTTCACCTGCACCCCGGTGCGGCTGTCCCCGAAGGCGCCGGTCAGCGGGGTGCTGACGGTGGCCGTGAACATCACCAACCAGTCGCCGGCGCGCAACGAGGCCCAGCAGATGGCGGCCGACTTCACCTCCCAGGTGGAGCGGCTCGGGCACGGCGGTGTGCCGGGCTGGACCCAGCCTCGTCCGGCGATCTGACCAGTCGCCGGGCCGGGAGGTCGCCCGCCGGCGTCGCCGGGCGACCAGAGAGAGCTGACGGAGGGGCGACTTTCGGTCATTCCTCGACGATTGACCGTGACGGTTATCGCGCCATTCCGGTGGCGCGGTAACCGTTTCGTCATGGCGCGGGGACGTTCCGGCCGTTCCCGGCGCGTTCGGTGGAGGTTCCCCGCAGCCCCGGTGCGTGGGCGGCGGCCACCCCTTCGGCGGCGCGGGAGGTGCGGCGGTCGCCGGGACGGCCTTCGCTGGAAGCCCAGGCGAGGTTCGGGGCCGGTCGCTCGCGACCGGCCCCCGGGCGACCGGAAGGCAGGGGCAGACACGCATGACCGATACCTCAACCCGGGCGGCGGTGGCCGCGGGAATGGCCGCGGGCTACTTCCTCGGGCGCACCAGGAAGGCGAAGTTGGCCCTGGTCATCGCCTCGTACGCGATGGGTCGCCGGCTTCGGCCGCACCCGGGCGAGCTGGTCGGCGACGGCCTGCGCCGGCTGACCGGCGGTGGGCCGTTCGACGGGCTCGCCGGGCGGGTCCGCGGCGAGCTGCTGGCCGGTGGGCAGACCGTGCTGCGGGCCGCCGTGCACCGCGGCTACGACACCGTCGCCGACTCGCTGGCCGCGCGCAGCAAGGCGCTGCTGGAGAGCCGCCTGCTGCCGGGCGGCGGGGACGACGGGGACGGTGGGAACGGGGCACGGACGTCGGAACCGGCCACCGGGTCCGCCGCCAGCGGTGACCGGAAACGGCGGTCTGACCAGGCGGATCCGGCCGAGAACGAGTCCACCGCCGACGCCGCGGCGGCCGAGGACGACCCCGCTGCCGACCCCGATGACGCGGCGGCCGAGGAGCGCCCCGCGACCCGGCGCGGCGGCGGTCACGCCAGGCGCCGGCCGGGCGAGCCGCTGACCCCGAGGGAACGGGCCCCACGCCGGCCCGCCCGCGCGATGGCGTCCGGCCGGGCGCGGGCCGCCCACAGCGGTGGTGACCGCTGATGAACAGCACCACGAAGGACGACAACGAGCAGGACGACAAGGAGCAGGCGACCGGGCTCGACCGGGTGCGCGAGGAGCTCATGGGCTTCCTCAGCGCCCAGGCCCAGCACCTGATCGACCGGGCCGGCGACAAGCTGACCGAGACCGCCCAGCGGCTCACCGAGTCCGCCGCGAAGAGCGGCGCCGTGCCGGAGCCCGCCGCCCGGATGTTGAAGGGCGAGAACCCGGCCAAGGCCGCCGCCGGCTCCACCATGAGCGGCATCAAGGACAAGATCACCCCCGGCGGCTCGGGCGGCGACGGCGACGGGGACGAGGACGGGGACGGCACCCAGACCGGCGGCGAGCAGGAGGCCGGCGACGTCAAGGTCACCAACATCGTCGAGGTGATCGACATCGGGGTCCCGCTGCGCACCTGCTACGACCACTGGACCCAGTTCGAGAAGTTCGGGGTGTTCACCAAGGGCGTCAGCAACGTCTCCACCACGGACGACACCACCACCGAGTGGAAGACCAAGATCGCGTTCTCCGAGCGGAGCTTTGAGGCGACCATCGAGGAGCAGGTCCCGGACGACCGCATCGTCTGGCGCTCCGAGGGCTCCAAGGGCACCACCAGGGGCGCGGTCAGCTTCCACGAGCTGACCCCGACACTGACCCGGATCGTCGCGGTGATCGAGTACCACCCGTCGGGCTTCTTCGAGAAGACCGGCAACCTGTGGCGCGCGGTCGGCCGCCGGGTGCGGCTGGACCTCAAGCACTTCCAGCGCTACGTGACGCTGGCGCCGGACGAGGAGATCGAGGGCTGGCGCGGGGAGATCAGGGACAGCGAGGTGGTGCGCCCGCACGGGGACGGGGACGGCGACGGGGACGACAAGGACGCCGCCCGGGACGACGAGGCTGACGGGGACGACGAGGAGGACCGCGACGAGGAGGACGAGGACGATGAGTGACGCCGACGCGCGGCCGCCGGCCGCCGCCGAGGAGGGCGACGTCTTCCTCGACGTGCCGGTCCTCAAGCTCGACGAGCTGCGGATCGAGACGGAGAACCTGCGCGCCCACATCTCGCTCCAGGCCGAGGTGCTGAACCTGCTCAAGCTGAACGTGGGCGCCGACGTGACCCTGGGCAAGCTGGAGCTGGACCTCAAGGGGGTGGACGCCCAGGCGCTGCTGAAGGTCCGGCTCGACCAGGTCGCCGCCATCGTCGGCAACGTGCTCGCCACCATCGACCAGAACCCCCGCATCGTCGAGCAGGTGGTGCGGGAGGCGACCGCGACGGCCGGCGGGGTGGTCGACCGGGCCGGCGGCGCGGTGGAGAAGACCGGCGAGGAGCTGTCGGGCGGCGGGGACGGCCTCTCGGTGGCCGGCAAGGTCACCGATGTCGCGAAGGACCTGGCGAAAAAGGCCACCGCCAGGTCCGGCGGGACTTGAAGAGAGCCGGCCACCGAGGCCGCCGCGCCGGCGGTGCCGGACATCTCGTTCGACGCCGCCCTGCACGCCGACGAGGTGCGGTTCGGCCGCTGCCCCGAGGCCCGGGTGACCTTCCACGGCACGCCGGGCCACGCGTCCCGGTCGGCGAGCCGGCGCCGGCACCTGCCCGAGCGGGTGGCCGCCGGCACCGACTACCACGACGTGGCCGTCCGCTACGCGCTGGCCACCGGCCTGGCGCCGGAGCCCCGGGAGGCTCGGCGCACGGACGCCGACGGGCGGGGCGACGCGGGTCTGGACGCGGGTCTGGAGGGGGAGGCGGGCGCGTCCTAGGATCGGCGGCGTGCGGTGAACCCCCGTGGCGGCCCGGTGCCGCCACCGAAGCGCAGACCTTCGTCCCACCACGGTCCGGCAACCGTGGCGCCGCCGCCTGGAGTTCACCATGTCCCGCCCCCAACCCGTCCCCGCCACCCCCGCCCTGGACGCCTTCCTGGCCCGGGCACACGCCGAGCCGACCGTGCTCGGCCTGGTGCTCAGCGGCTCCCAGGTGCACGACGGGATGCCGACTGGGACTTCCGACCACGACCTGCACGTGGTGGTCGCCCCGGACGCGGCCGACTGGATCACCGCGAGCGACGGCTTCCGCTCCGCCGAACTCGACCTGGTCGTCATGACGTTGGACGAATTCCGGCGGCGCGGCCACCCGGGGGACGGGTGGGAGTGGGCGCGTTACGCCTATGTGCACGCCCGGGTGCTGCTGGACCGGCTGGGTGGCGGCATCGGCGAGATCCTGGACCGCAAGCGGCGGTTGACGCCGGACGAGCGGGCCAGCGCCACGGACGGCTACCTGGACGCGTACACCAACCAGACGTACCGCTCGCTCAAGAGCTTCCGCGACGGCCGCCCGGAGGCGGGACGCTGGGACGCGGCCGAGAGCGTGCCGCTGTTGTGGAGCGCGCTGTTCGCGCTGCACGGCCGGGTCCGCCCCTACAACAAGTACCTGCGCTGGGAGTTGACCCGTCAGCCGCTGGGCGCGGGTCGGTGGGCGGTCGATCCGCTGCTGGCCACCGGGCGGCGGTTGCTGACCACCGGCGATCCGGCGCTCCAGCGGGAGGTGTTCGGCGCCGTGGAGGAGCTGGCCAGGGCCGCCGGCCACGGCGCGGTGCTGGACTCCTGGGGCGCGGACCTGACGCTGCTCCGCCCGCCCGGCGCCGCCCCGGCCTGACCCGCGGCCCGGCCGGTCAGCGGTCCTGTCCCGGTCAGCGGTCCCAGCCGGTCAGCGGTCCTGGCCGCCGCGCAGCAGGCCGCGCTCGTAGGCGACGGCGACGGCCTCGGTGCGGTCGGTGACGCCGAGCTTGGCGTAGATGTGCTGGAGGTGGGTCTTGACGGTGGCCACCGTGATGAACAGCTCGGCCGCCGTCTCCCGGTTGGTCGCGCCCCGGGCGGTCAGGGTCAGCACCTCCAGCTCGCGGCGGCTGAGCGCGCCGTCGGCCGCCGCCCGGACCCGGCTCATCAGCAGCTCGGCGGCGGCCGGCGCCAGCACCGCCCGGCCCCGCACGGTGGCCTCCAGGGCACGCAGCAGCTCCGGCCGGGAGGCGTCCTTGAGTAGGTAGCCGGTGGCGCCGGCCTCGATCGCGGGCAGCACGTCCTCGTCCGTGTCGTAGGTGGTGAGCACCAGGACCCGGATGTCGGGCGCCTCCCGGCGGAGCCGGCGGATGGCCTCGGCGCCGCCGAGCCGGGGCATCCGCAGGTCCATCAACACGACGTCGGGCCGGGTGCGTCGGGCCACCGCGATGGCCTCCTCGCCGTCACCCGCCTCACCGACCACCAGGTAGCCGTCCGCGCCGGTGAACAGGCCGCGCAGCCCGTCCCGGACGATCGCGTGGTCGTCCACGATCAACAGTCGTACCGTCATCCGGGGTCGGCCTCCCGTGCCGTCGTCCGCTCGGTCTCGGTGAGGGGCACGGCGCGGGCGGCGGGGATCGCCGGCAGGGTGGCGGAGACGCCGGTGCCCTCGCCCGGCTGGCTCTCGATCTCCAGCGTGCCGGCCAGCCTGGTCACCCGCTGCCGCATCGCGGTGAGGCCGAACCCGCCGCCGCCCGGCGCCGGCGCGGCGCCCGGTGCGAAGCCGACCCCGTCGTCCCGCACGTCGAGCGCCACCACGTCGCCCATGTAGGAGAGGGTGACGCCCACCCGGCCGGCGGCCGCGTGCCGTTGGGTGTTGCGCAGCGCCTCCTGGGCGGTGCGCAGCAGCGTCACCTCCACCTCCGGGTGGAGCGGCACCGGGTCGCCGGTGACGGTGACCTCGGCGCCGATCCCGTGGGCCAGCGACCAGCGCGCGGTCTCCGCCCGCAGCGCGCCGGCGAGTTGGGCGTCGGCCAGCGGCCGCGGGCGCAGCGCCCGGACCGAGCGGCGGGCCTCGGCCAGGCCCTCGCGCGCCATCCGGCGGGCCACGTCCAGCCGGTGCCGCAGCTGTGCGTCCGGGTCACCGCCCGGGCCGGCGCCGCCCGGTTCGGCGCGCTGGCTGGCGGCGTGTTCGGCGGCCTCCAGCTGGGTGACGATCCCGATCAGGTCCTGCGCGATGGTGTCGTGGATCTCCCGGGCCAGCCGTTCCCGCTCGCCGCGCACGCCGGCCTCCCTGGCCTGCGCCAGGAGTTGGGCCTGGAGGGCGGCGTTCTCCTCGGCCAGTGACCGCAGTCGGTCGTTGCTGGCGGCCAACTCGGCGAGCGCGACCTGGCGTTGTTCGCTCTGCTCGGCCACCGCCCGGATCGAGCCGCCGATCACGCAGGTGACCGCCAGCCCCAGCGCGAGGTTCGGCAGGTCACCGGGGGCCGGCCGGTCCAGCCAGGGGTTGACCACCTGGGCCAGCGTGACGGCGGTGGCGCCGGCGTAGGTCCAGCCGTTCGGCAGGAACATGAAGCACTGCACGGTCAGGCTGACCGTCATCATGAAGTACGCCTGGTGCAGCGGCAGTCCGACCGAGGTCACGGCCAGCGCGCCGACCAGGTAGAGGGTGGTCAGCGCGGGCCGGGTCAGCCAGCTCTCGTACCGGTAGACCGTCGCCGCGTACCAGCCGGCGCCGACCAGCGCCGGCAGCAGCTTCACCGGGTGCACCCCGTCGGTCAGTGCCGTCAGCGCGGTCAACCCGGCGAGCAGGAACGGGGCGAGCGCCCACAGGTGATCCCAACGCGACTCGAAGTCGTCCGACATCGCTCACCACCGGAAGAACCTGGCCGCCAAACCGCTGGTGACCAGCAGGACCAACAGCATCGCCGCCAGGATATGTGGCTGCGGCACCGACCCCTCCCAGGCGTCCCGCAGCCCCCGGATCACCGGCCCCAGCGGCAGGAAGTCGCCGATCCTGGCGGCCGTCCCCGACATCTCCTCCCGGGGCACCATCCCGCCGGAAAGGAAGAGCATCGGGAAGAAAAGCCCCAGCCCGACCGCGTTGGCACTGCGGCCGGTCGGCGCCAGCGCCGCCACCAGGAAGCCGACCC
This sequence comes from Streptomyces chisholmiae, assembly GCF_031845445.1. NCBI lineage: Bacteria > Bacillati > Actinomycetota > Actinomycetes > Kitasatosporales > Streptomycetaceae > Streptomyces > Streptomyces chisholmiae. The sequence goes on from NZ_JAVREO010000009.1 coordinate 261,918, forward strand.
CCAGCAGACTGAACGCCCCCAGCAGCCAGACGCCGAGGAACAGCAGCGGCGCCGCCGGCGCCTCGGCGCCGAAGAACACCGCCCCCACCCCGACCAGCAGCACCATCGCCAGCAGCGCGACCAGGAGTTGGGCCGCCCCGTTGGCCAGCAGCAGCCGGACCGGCGACACCGGCGTCGCCATCAGCCGCCGCAGCACGCTCTGTTCGCGGTACTCGGCGACGAACGCCGGCACCATGGCGACGCCGACCATGCCCAACACCATGCCGATCAGCATCGGCAGCGCGACGGCCATCGAGCCCTCGTCGGCCTCGTCGAAGAAGCTGTTGTTGGCGATCAGCAGGATCGTCGGGAACAGCAGAGTGAAGAACGCCGCCCCGGGATCGCGCACGAAGAGCCGGAACTCCACGTTGGTCAGGGCCAGAAAGCTACGCATCAGCGGTACTCCTCCACCAGGTCGAGGAACGCTTCCTCCAGGTTGTCCGCGCCGGCCTCGGCGACCAGCTCGGCCGGGCTGCCGAGCGCCAGCAGCCGGCCGGCGCCGAGCACCGCCACCCGGTCGCAGAGCGCCTCCGCCTCGTCCATGAAGTGGCTGACCAGCACCACCGTCACGCCCAGCGTCCGCAGCTCCCGGACCATCGCCCAGGTGGCGCGCCTGGCATAGGGATCGAGCCCGGTGGTCAGCTCGTCCAACACCACCAGCTCCGGCTTTCCCACCAGGGCCAGCGCGATCAGCAGCCGCTGCCGCCAGCCGCCGGACAGCTTGTTGAAGGCGGTGTTCCGCCGGTCGGTCAGCTCCCAGGTGGCCATCAGCTCCCGCCAGTCGGCCGGCTCGCGGTAGAAGGTGCTGTACAGGCGCAGCGCCTCGCCGACCCGCAGCTCCCCCGGCAGCCGGCTGTCCTGCAACTGGACGCCGATCCGCTGGTGCAGCGCGGACCGCTCCCGCCACGGGTCGTGGCCCAGCACCCGCACCGTGCCGCCGTCCGGCCGGCGCAGCCCGCTGAGGCACTCCACCAGGGTCGTCTTGCCACCGCCGTTGGGGCCGGCCAGCCCGAAGATCTCGCCGCGCCCGACCTGGAACGACACCCCGTCCACCGCGGTCCGCTCCGGGTAGCTCTTGCGTAGCCCGGTCACCTCGATCACGTTCATGTCCACCACGCTCGCCGCCCGGCCCGGCGGCCACCATCGACCGGGTGGTTGATCCAGGTCATCCCCCACCCCTGCCCCCGGCCCCCGCGGTGGCGCGCCGGATCTCGCGGAGCGGGCGCTCCTGCCAGGACGGGCGGTGGCGGCTAGGGTGGCGGACGCAGCTGGTTCGCCCTGCCCGCCAGGCAGGCGCGTCGCAAGAGGGAACCCGGTGGGAATCCGGGACTGCCCCGCAGCGGTGAGCGGGAACGACCGCCGTCACACGCACTGGACCCGGCCGGGTCTGGGAAGCGACGGCCAGTAGGTCCGCGTCCCCGCGCGCTCGACTCCGAGCCGCCGGGGGCGTGGTCGCCCGCGAGTCCGAAGACCTGCCACTGCCCGCGCGCGACGGTCGCGCGCGGAGGTTCGGTGGCCTCGTGGGCGGGTCGCGTGACCGACGACCGGTGTCCGACGTGCGGCGACGCGCGTCCCGAGCACCGCCGTCGCCGCGCCTTCGCGCCTCCTTCCGGTCCCCGAACCCGACGGGACACATCTCGCGAAGGAGAGTTCCTTGACCACCAAGCCCGCAGCCGCGGCGGTCCGTGCCACCGTGCACGGCTATCCCCGCCAGGGTTCCGACCGGCAGCTGAAGAAGGCGATCGAGCGCTACTGGAAGGGCCGGCTGACCGCCGACGCCCTGCTGGCGACCGCCGCCGAACTCCGCGCCGACGCCTGGCGCCAGCTGGCAGAAGCCGGCCTGGACGAGGTCCCCACCGGCGACTTCTCGCTCTACGACCACGTGCTGGACACCAGCGTGATGGTCGGCGCCATCCCCGAGCGGCACCGCGCCGCCTACGCCGCCGACCCGCTGGCCGGCTACTTCGCCATGGCGCGCGGCACCCAGGAGGTCGCGCCGCTGGAGATGACCAAGTGGTTCGACACCAACTACCACTACCTGGTCCCCGAACTCGGCCCGGACACCGTCTTCGCCGCCGACCCGGCCAAGCAGCTCGCCGAGTTCGGCGAGGCCCGCGCGCTGGGGCTGACCGCCAGGCCGGTGCTGGTCGGCCCCGTCACCTACCTGCTGCTGGCCAAGCCGGCGCCCGGGGTGGCCGCTGACTTCGAGCCGCTCAGCCTGCTGGACCGGCTGTTGCCGGTCTACGCCGAGGTGCTCGCCGACCTGCGCGCGCGGGGCGCCGAGTGGGTGCAGCTGGACGAGCCGGCCCTCACCCAGGACCGCACCCCGGCCGAACTGGCCGCCGCCGAACGCGCCTACCGGGTGCTGGGCACCGGCGCCGACCGGCCGCGGCTGCTGGTCGCCGCCTACTTCGACCGGCTCGGCGAGGCGCTGCCGGTGCTGGCCAAGGCGCCCGTCGACGGCCTGGCCCTGGACCTGACCGGCCCGGCCGCCCGGAACCTGGACGACCTGGCCGCGGCCGGCGGCCTGCCGGGCAAGCGGCTGGTCGCCGGCGTGGTCGACGGCCGCAACGTGTGGATCAACGACCTGGAGCGGTCGTTGGCCACCCTGGCCACGCTGCTCGGCCTCGCCGACCGGGTCGACGTGGCCGCCTCCTGCTCGCTGCTGCACGTCCCGCTGGACGCCGCCGCCGAGCGGGACATCGACCCGCAGATCCTGCGCTGGCTGGCGTTCGCCCGGCAGAAGGTGACCGAGCTGGTCACCCTGGCCCGCGGACTGACCCGGGGCAGCGACGCGATCGCCGCCCAACTGGCCGCCAACCGAGCCGACCTGGCCTCCCGGGCCGGCTCCCCGATCACCCACGACCCGGCGGTCCGGGCCCGGGCCGCGGCCGTCGTACCCGCCGACGCCCGCCGCTCGGCGCCCTACCCGGAGCGGGCCGCCGCGCAGCGCGCCAGGCTCGGGCTGCCGCCGCTGCCCACCACCACCATCGGCTCCTTCCCGCAGACCACCGAGCTGCGTGCGGCCCGCGCCGAGCTGCGCGCCGGCCGGCTGGACGAGGCCGGCTACCAGGAGCGGGTCCGCCGGGAGATCCAGGAGACCATCGCCTTCCAGGAACGGGCCGGGCTGGACGTGCTGGTGCACGGCGAGCCGGAACGCAACGACATGGTGCAGTACTTCGCCGAGCGGCTGACCGGCTACCTGGCCACCCAGCACGGCTGGGTGCAGTCCTACGGCACCCGGTACGTCCGCCCGCCGATCCTGGCCGGCGACATCTCCCGGCCGGAGCCGATGACCGTGGCCTGGACCGGCTACGCCCAGTCGCTCACCGAGCGGCCGGTCAAGGGGATGCTGACCGGGCCGGTCACGATGCTCGCCTGGTCCTTCGTCCGGGACGACCTGCCCAGGGGCGAGACGGCGCGGCAGGTCGCGCTGGCCCTGCGGGACGAGGTGGTCGACCTGGAGGCGGCCGGCAGCGCGGTGATCCAGGTGGACGAGCCGGCGCTGCGCGAGACGCTGCCGCTGCGGGCCGCCGACCAGCCGGCCTACCTGGCCTGGGCCACCGAGGCGTTCCGGCTGACCACGGCCGGCGTCCGGGCGGACACTCAGATCCACACCCACATGTGCTACGCCGAGTTCGGCGACATCCTGCGGGCCATCGACGACCTGGACGCGGACGTGATCAGCCTGGAGGCGGCCCGCTCGCACATGCAGGTGGCCAGGGAACTCGCCGCCGCCCACTACCCGCGGGAGGTGGGGCCCGGGGTGTACGACATCCACTCGCCGCGGGTGCCGGACCCGGACGAGGTGGTGGGGCTGCTGCGGGCCGGGCTGGCGGCGATCCCGGCGGAGCGGCTGTGGGTCAACCCGGACTGCGGGCTGAAGACCCGCGCCTGGCCCGAGGTGCGGGACGCGCTGACCCACCTGGTGAAGGCCGCGGAGACGCTCCGGGGCGAGCTGTCCTGACGGCCCGAGTTCCGGCCTGAGTTCCGGTTCCGATCGTTTCTCCACCCCCGCTGACCGCTTCGGGACGGGGGGTCACTTCCGCCCCACGCACCCCCGTCGACCAGCGGGAATTGTCAGTGGCCCCCCGTAGAATCGATAGCGTTCGAATGGTCAGCCGTCGTTCCCGGAGGTGCCGATGGCCGCTGTCGCAACACCACTCCAGCTCCCCCTCTCCACCCTGCCCGACCCGACACTCCACAAGAAGCCGCTGCCCGCCGGACAGCCCCGCGTCTGGTACGAGTCGCACAACCGCAGGCTCAAGGCGCTCCGGCTGGCCACGGCCCTGCTGGACACCGGCGTCTACCACCCGGCCGGCGCCAGCGACCAGCGGATACGCGACATCGCCCCGCGCATCGGGGTGCACTACCCGTCCGACACCACCTGCCGGCTGGTCCGCGCCCTGATGCGCGGTTGAGCCGGGCCCGGGGGCGCGGCCCGCCGCGCTCCCGGGGCCCCGCGCCCAACTTCCCGGTGTGGCCGCCCGATCGCGGGGTACGCGCGGAGCAGGTGGACCGCCGTCCCGCCGCGCCAGCGCGCCGGCCGGCGCGCTCGCCGTCACCGTCAGGCAGGGGGAAGCCCGGATGGTCGCCACGCGACAGCCCGTCTTCGAACGGGAGACCGCGATCCGCGGGGTGCACGCGCTGATGCGCCCCGGCAAGGGCGCCCTCGCCAGGGGCCGAAGACCCGTGGTCTTCTTCGAGGGCGGCCCGGGCAGCGGCAAGTCCCTCTTACTCCGGACCCTCGACGACTGGGTCAACCAGCACGTCCCCTACGCCCGGGTGGACTTCGCCGCCAGCGGGTACGACGAGATCCCGCGCACCCTCGTCCTCCTCGCCGAGCGGCTCGCCCGCTACCGGCCCCGCTACCGCCGACTCCGTTTCCCCCGGCTGCTGATCGCCCTGCTGGTGATCGAACAGGACCTGGACGGCCTCGACTTCGAACGGGCCAGGGAGGCGCTGCGGACCCACCTCAAGCAGCGGCGCGGCGCCCGCTGGCCGGAGCGCTTCCTGCGTGAGCTGCTCGGCGAGCCGCCCGAGGCCAGCACCACCGTCGGCGGCCTGACCCTGGCCTTCCGGCTGCCGCTGCAGGGCATCGCCGTCGCGCTGGCCGCCGTCTTCCCCACCTTCCCGCGCCGCTCCCAACACTGGTTCGGCCACCGGGACCTGGGCCGGACGGACCACGAGCTGGACACCCTGGTCGAGCTGAACCGCTGGGCCGAGGAGCTGCGCGCCGCCGGCCGGGACGGCCCGGCCACGGCCGCCAGGGACAGCCTGGACGCCCTGCTGACCGAGGCGTTCCTCGCCGACCTGCGGGACGTCCCGCGCCGGGTGCGCGCCCTGCCGACCCCGCTGCTGCTGCTGGACAACGTGGACACCCCGGCCGGCCGGGCCTTCCTCGGCCGGCTGCTGGACGCCCGCCCGCCGCTGGAGCCCGGCGCCCGCGCCGAGCCGCTGACCGTGGTGGCCACCGGCCGGCTCGCCCCGCCGGAGCTGTCCGACACCCCGCACGCCCCGCTCCGGTGGGCGCTCGCCGCCCCCGCCGCCGGCGAGCCGCCCCCGGCCTGGCTGCGCTACCGGATCCCCGATCTGGCCAGGGCCGACATCCAACGGCTGCTCGGCGACGCCACGCCGCGGGGCGCGGCCGACCGCCGACTGGTCCGCCTGGTCCACGAGTTCACCGCCGGCCACCCGGAGGCGGTCGGCGCGCTCGCCGCCGGCCTGGCGGCCCGTGCCGCCCGCCGGGTGGCCACCGACTCGGTCGCCGAGTTGCTCGCCGAGCCGGCGCCCGCGCCGGACCGCCCCGGCAGCCGGGCGGCCGGGCCGACCGTCGAGGAGTGGCTGGTGGGCCGGCTGCTGCCGGACGCCGACGGCCGGCTCCCGGCCATCGCCCGCTGCGCCGCCGGCCGCACCCCGGCCGAGTCGCTCTGGCTCAGCCAGCGCGTCGGCCTGGCCGGCGTGGCCTGGCCGGGCGGGGTCGAGCCCTGGGACCCGTCGGCCGGCGCCGGCTCCGCCGTGCTCGGCCGGCTGCTGCGCCGCCGGCTGGCCGCCGCGCCGGCCGACTGGCGGGCGGCGCACGCCGAGCTGCGCGCGCACTGCGAGGAGCGGGCGGATCTGCCCGGCCAGCTCTACCACCGGCTCGCGCTGGGCGAGTCGCGCGCGGTGGCGCTGGAGCTGGTCGCCCTGCTGCCCCGGCTGCCGGGCGAGGAGTGGCTGGCGCTGGTGCGCGAGGTGGCCGCCGCCCCGCCGGGCCCGGCCGCCGCGCGGCCCCGGCCGGCGCCGGCGCTCTTCCACGTCCTGCTGCGCGAGTCCGCTGACGGCCCGGCCGGTCCGGACCGTCCCGACGGCCCGGGCGGCCCCGACGACCCGGGGGCGCTGGACGAGTCGGGCACCCGGGTGACCCACCTGCTGGCGGCGCTCCGGGTCGTCGGCGACCCGCTCAGCGGCAGCGCCCGCGAGCTGCTCCACACCCAGATCGCCCAGGCCCTGGCCGGCCTCGCCTCCCACTCGCCGGACGGCCTGGTGGTGTTCGACCAGTCCGTCCGGGACTACCGGGCCCAGGCCCAGTGGTGGTCCTGAACCGCGGCCCCGGCCGCCTCGTTGGCCCGGCACCACCATCCCGCGCCACCCCAGATCCTCCCGCGCCACCCCGCACACCCCGCACCATCTCGGATCACCCCGAGGCACCCGAAACCGTCCGTCCCGTCTCCTTCCTGATCCCGTCCCGTCCCGTCCCGTCCCGTCCCGTCCCGTCCCGTCCCGTCCCGTCTCCGTCCCGTTCCGCTCCGGCCGGTCCCGTCCGGGCGGCCCCGTTCCCGTCCACCGTCCGCGTCCCGAGGAGAGCTGATGCCCCCTTCGACCACGGCCCCCGGCCACGGGGGCTCGTCGCCGAGCATGCCCCCCATCAAGCTGCCGCCCCGCCGTGGCCGGTGGCTGCTCGCCGCGCTGCTCGGCCTCGCCCTGCTGGCCGGCGGGCTGTGGGTGGTGCCCGACTGGCTGGCCGGCCGCGACTGCGGCGGCGCCGAGTTGACCGAGCGGGACGGCGAGTGCGTCGGCGTCAGCGACGGCTCGCCCGCGTTCCTGCCGACCGGTGAGGCGGCCGAGCCGCTGACCGAACGGTTCCGCGAGGTCCAGCGGCTGATCCGGGTGGAGAACACCCGGGTCGCCGACGACGGCGGCGCCGCCGTCAAGGTCGGGCTGCTGTCCACGCTGACCCCCGACGACCGCGCCCCGCACGCCCCGGTTCGGGTGCTGCACGCCCTGGAGGGCGCCTACACCGCGCAGATGCGGGCCAACCACAGCCGCCAACTCGGCGACCCGGCGCCGCAGATCCAGCTGATGCTGGCCAACGCCGGCTCCCGGCACGACAAGTGGGAGCCGGCCGTGGAGCAGCTGGTCGGCATGACCGACGACGCCGCCCCGTTGGTCGCCGTCGCCGGCCTGGCCATGAGCAGCGAGCCCAGCCGGGCCGCCGCCGCCCGGCTCGCCGAGCACGGCGTCCCGCTGGTCGGCGCCTCGGCCAGCGCCGACGGGCTGAACGCCGAAACGGTGCCTGGCCTGGTCCGGGTCACCGCCAGCAACACCGACTTCGTCACCGCGCTGCGCGGCTACGTGCGGGGCCGGGACGACCTGGACCGGGCGGTGCTGGTGCACGACACCCGCGCCCCCGACCTGCATGTCAGCACGCTCACCGAGGCGTTCCGCCGCGAGCTGGCCGAGGAGTTGGGCGACAACCCGGACCAGCCGTTCCAGGGCACCACCATCGGCGAGTCCGCCGCGCCCGCGCTGTTCCAGGCCGCCGTGCAGAACGTCTGCGCCACCGAGGCGGACATGGTGCTCTTCGCCGGCCGCACCGCCGACCTGGACGCCTTCCTCGACTCCCTGCACAGCCGGCCCTGCCGGGACCGGCCGATCGTGGTGCTCTTCGCCGAGACCGGCCCGGTGATCGACGAGAGCGAGCAGGAACAGCTGGTGGCCAGCCACATCACGGTCGTCCAGGCCTCGGCGATGGACCCGGCCTGGGCGGTGGACGGCGGCGCCAACCCGGCGGCGCCGGCCGGGTTCGCCGACTTCTACGCGGCCTACACCAGCCACCTCCCGCAGGAGGACGACCCGGCCGCCGCGCTCGCCGACGGCTACGCGGTGGCCAACCACGACGCGGTGGCGGTCGCCGTGCGGGCCGTCCGGGTCACCCACGCCGCCGCCCCGGAGACCGCGCTCACGCCGGGCCGGGTCACCGACGCGCTGTTCCTGCTCCACCTGGACAACGCGGTCCCGGCGGCCGGCGGCACCCTCAACTTCGCCATCGAACGGCGCGGCGACCCGGGCGGGAAGCCGGTGCCGGTGATCGAGTCGCCGCCCGGCCCGACCCGGCCGGAGCTGTATGTCACCCCGTTCCCCTGACCCCGCGATGGCCGACCGGGACGGCCGTCAGGCGTCGCCGGGGTCGGCGCCGGCCAGCGCCGTCCGGGCCCGCATCAGGGCGAAGCCCAGCAGGTTCTCGCCGCGCCACCGGCTCGGTGAGGTGGCTCGGGGGTCGTCGGCCGGCAGGCCGATGCCCCACACCCGGTCCACCGGGCTCGCCTCGACCAGCACCCGGCCGGCCGTGCCCAACAGGTAGGCCCGCAGCCGCGCGTCCTGCCCGAACTTCTCCAGGCTGGCCCGGAACACGATGCCCGACCGGTAGGTCCGCCAGGTCGTCTCGTCGAACCCCGTCACCCGCCGCCCCAGCGCCTTCGCCTCGCCCGGGCTGGCCGCGGCCAGGATGCGGGGGACGGCGGCGTGGTCCTCGAAGAGCCGTGCCTTGGAGACCATCATGTAGTGCTCGGCGGTGGCGTAGCGGACGCCCTCGATGGTGAACGGCGCCGGCCACCACTGGCTGAGGCACCAGGGCCCGGGACCGTCCCCCCGGCCGGGCCGATGCCCCCAGAAACACAGGTACTTGAGCCGCCGACCGGCCTGCTCCCAGCGGCACAGCTCGGCGAGGTCGGTGGGCGGGGGATCGGTCGCTGCCATGCCGGCCAGCCTGCCAACTCCGCGCGGCCCGGGCCAGGCATTAACCCGACCCCGCGCCCCGACCCGCCGCCACGCCCCAACCCGGCCCCGCACCCCGACTCGGCCCCCCGGCCACCTGCCCCGCGCCCCGCGCCCCGAACCGGCCGGTGCCCCGGCGGCGACGCCGTCTCCTCCGGCCGGGTGAGACATGGCGCGGCCCGCCGGCCGGCGGGCCGCGCCCCGCCGCCGCCTCGGCCAGGCTGATCCCCGGCGTCGGCGCCGACCGGCGCGCCCGCGCTTCCCCGAGGTCAGGAGACGACGGCCATGTCCGTGGACCCGCTCGCCCACTTCCTGCGGCAGCTCAGCCCGACCAACCGGCAGTGGCTGGAGAGCCAGCCCGAGGACAAGCAGCGGATCATCGCCGAGCGCTGGCAGCCGGCCGAGGGCCGGGGCGCCGCGCTGCTCGCCTCGCTTGACCTCGCCCCCGACCTGGTGGACGAGGGCGCCTCCGCCAACGCCTACCTGGAGGGGGTAAGGGACGGGGAGCAGTACTGACCGCACAGCACCGGGAGCCGGCGGCTCCCCGACCGGAGGGACAGCGTGCGCACGCTCGCCATCACCCAGAACATCACCGTTGACGGCTCCGTCGAGATGCTCACCGACTGGTTCGACCCGCGGGGCCACGGCGACGTGGACAACGACGACCTGCTGGCCGAGACCCGGCGCCAGGACAGCCAGGCGGACGCCCTGCTCCTCGGCCGCCGCACCTTCGAGGACTTCCGCTCGTACTGGCCGGAGCAGACCGACGACCCGACGGGCATCGCCGACTACCTGAACGAGGTCCACAAGTACGTCGTCTCGACCACCCTCCAGGCCCCGGAGTGGGTCAACTCCACGATCCTGGACGCCGATCCGGTGGCCGAGGTGGCCGAGCTGAAGGAACGCGCCACCGGCCTGGACATCGTGGTCACCGGCAGCATCACCCTCAGCCACGCCCTGATCAGGGCCGGGCTGGTGGACGAGTACCGGCTCTTCGTCCACCCCGCCGTCCAGGGCCGGGGGCGCCGGCTCTTCCCGGAGGACCACGAGATTCCCCGGCTGCGGCTGTTGGAGAACAAGACCTTCCGCGGCGGCGTCACCTTCCAGCGCTACGCCCCCGCTTCCTGAACCCACCTCCGCCGCTCCCCGCATCGCCCCCGAGGCCCGTCCCGGCCGCCGGGGGCGTCGGCTTTGCTGGGCAACCATGCCCGGTTGAACGCCGGTTGGGTGCCCGGTCGCCCGGACCCGGGAGGATGGGGTTTGTCCGGGCTTTCCCGGGTGATCCAAGGCCGGAGGAACATGGACATCGTTCGCTCGTTCGGCATAAGTTCTGATGCGAAACCCTTTGGGGTGCTTACCCCTTGGCCGCCCCGGTCCCGAACTCGGCCCCGCGCCCGGCCAGGAACCCGTCGAACGAACCCCGCACGAGTCCCCGCACGAGTCCCCGCACGAACGGAGCGCACGTCCTCATGCCTGAGCATTCCCCCGCCCCCGCGTCCCCGACCCCCGCGGCCCGGGCCCAGTTGGCCTGGGGGAGCGACGCGGTGCGGCTGGTCCTCGGGGTGGGCGGCGACCAGCCGGTGTCGCTGCTCTCCCTGCGTCCCGCCGGCGCGCCCGGCCAGCCCACGCTGGACGACGCGGCGGCGCCGCCGCTGGTCGAGTTGCAGGCGCTGGGCCACGGCAGGTTCCCCGGCAGCCACCGGTACGCGGACACCACGGTCGGCGCCCGGCTGCGCTACGTCGGCCACACCGAGTCGACCGCCGGCGCGGACGCCGAGCTGCGGGTGGAGCAGGCGGACGACACGTCGGGGCTGCGGGTCGCCACCGTCTTCCGGGCCAGCCCCGGCGCGCCCGCGGTGCGGGTCTGGACCGAGGTGGCGCTCGCCGGGCCGGGACAGGTCCGGCTGACCGCCGTCTCCTCGGTGGTGACCGGCGCGTTCCTGGCCGACTCCGGGCGGGGCGTCGACGCGTTGGACGTGGTCTGCGCGGACTCCGACTGGGTCGCCGAGTCGCGCTGGCGGCGGGTGCCGCTGCGCGAGACCGGCCTGGTCAACATCGAGCCGGAGACCCACCACCACCCCTCGCGCAGCCGGTTCCCGGTGACCTCGCGCAGCTCGTGGTCCACCGGCGAACGGTTGCCCACCGGCGCGGTGGTCGCCGCCGACGACTCCTGGGCGCTGGCCTGGCAGATCGAGCACAACGGGGCGTGGCACTGGGAGTTGGGGGAGCGCCGGGTCGGCGCCTACCTGGCGCTGCTGGGCCCGACGGACATCGAGCACCAGTGGAGCACGGTGGTCACCGCTGAGCGGGGCTTCCGCACGGTGCCGGTCTCGCTGGCGGTCGCGGCGGGCGGCGTGGACGCGGCGTTCGGCGCGCTCACCCGGCAGCGGCGGGCGCTGCGCGCCGGCCGGTCGGAAGCGCTGCCGGTGATCTTCAACGACTACATGAACACCCTGATGGGCTCCCCGACCACGGAGAAGCTGCTGCCGCTGATCGACGCGGCGGCCGAGGCCGGCGCCGAGTACTTCTGTGTGGACGCCGGCTGGTACGACGAGGACGGTCGCTGGTGGGACAGCGTCGGCGAGTGGCGGCCCTCGACCACCCGGTTCCCCGGCGGCCTCGGGGAGGTCATGGACCGCGTCCGGGAGCGCGGCATGGTGCCAGGGCTGTGGCTGGAGCCCGAGGTGGTGGGGGTGCGCTCGACGATGGCCGAGCGGCTGCCGGCGGAGGCGTTCTTCCAGCGGCGCGGCGAGCGGGTGGTGGAGCACGGCCGCTACCACCTGGACCTTCGGCACCCGGCGGCCCGGGCGCACGTGGACGGGATCGTCGACGGCCTGATCGAGGAGTTCGGCGTCGGCTTCTTCAAGTTCGACTACAACATCATGCCGGGCCCGGGCACCGACCTGGGCGGGGCGGACCCGGGCGAGGGCCTGCTGGACCACAACCGGGCCCATCTCGCCTGGCTGGACGCGCTGTTGGCCCGGCATCCCGGGGTGCTGATCGAGAACTGCGCGTCCGGGGCGATGCGGATGGACTACGCGATGCTCTCCCGGCTGCACCTCCAGTCCACCTCGGACCAGCAGGACCCGCTGCTGTACCCGCCGATCGCGGCGGCGGCCCCGGCGTCGGTGCTGCCGGAGCAGGCCGGTAACTGGGCCTACACGCAGCCGGAGATGACGGTGGAGGAGTCGGCGTTCACGCTGGCCACCGGCATCCTCGGCCGGCTCTACCTGTCCGGCTACCTGAACCGGATGGCGCCCGAGCAGCTGGCTCTGGTGCGCGAGGCGGTGGCGGTGCACAAGGATTTGCGCGCGTCGATCGCCACCGCCCTGCCGTTCTGGCCGCTCGGGCTGGCCGGGGCCGACGAGCCGTGGGTGGCGACCGGGCTGGCGGTGCCGGCGGGGGAGACCCTGCTCACGGTCTGGCGCCGGCCGGGCGCCTCGGCCGAACTGGCCGTGCCGGTCCCGGGGTTGCGCGGTGTCGAGGCGCGGCCCGAGGTCGTCTTCCCCGGCCCGGGGTCGGGCGCGGCCGACTGGTCGCTGGCCTGGGACGCCGAGCGCGGCGTGCTGGACCTGACGGTGCCGGACGGCGGCCCCGCGGCCACCGCCCGGGTGCTCCGGCTGCGCCGCGGCTAGCCGCCGGGGACGCGCCCCTTGGCCGGCCGGCCAGGGGGCGCGCGTCGTGCCTCGGGCGGCGCTCCTTCACCGATCGGTTTACCCTGGAGGTGTTCACAGATCGGTATAGCCCCGAGGAGGTTTCGGTGATGAGTACGTCCCCGTCCATGCGAGCGGTGCGCGCCACCGGGCACGGAGGGCCGGAGGTCCTGGAGCTGGCGGAGGTGCCCGTGCCCGACCCGGGGGCGGGTGAGGTGCTGGTGAGGGTCAGCGCGGTGGCGCTGAACAACACGGACCTGTGGACCCGGGAGGGCGCCTACGGCCGCCCCGGCGCCCCGACCACCCGGTCGGGCTGGCGCGGCCCGGTCGACTTCCCGCGCGTCCAGGGCGCCGACGTGGCCGGCCGGGTCGCCGCCGTCGGGGCCGACGTGCCGGCCGACCTCGTCGGGCGTCGGGTGCTCGTCGACCCGGCGATCTACGACGCCGAGGGGCCGGACGCCAACCCGGTGGGCCTGATGGGCAGCGAACGCGACGGCGGCTACGCCGAGTACGTGACCGCGCCGGCCGCCCAGGCACACGACGTGACGGACTCCCCGCTCACCGACGAGCAGCTCGCCGCGCTGCCCACCGCCTACGGGACGGCACTCGGCATGATCGAGCGCGGGCGGCTGCGGGCGGGCGAGACCGCCCTGGTCTCCGGCGCGTCCGGCGGCGTCGGTCTCGCGCTGGTGCAGCTCGCCCGGGCGCGCGACGCGCGGGTGCTCGCCATCAGCAGCGGCCCCAAGATCGACGCGGTGCGCGCGGCGGGCGCGCACGCGGTGCTCGACCGGGCCGGCGACCTCGCCGCCCAGCTGGCCGCCGCCGCCCCCGAGGGCATCGACGTCGGGCTCGACGTGGTGGCCGGCCAGCTGGTGGCCGACGGGCTGCCGCTGCTGCGCGAGGGCGGCCGGTGGGTGGTCGCCGGCGCGCTCGGCGGCTACCGGCTGGACTTCGACGTGCGCCGGCTCTACCTGCACAACGCGCAGCTCATCGGCTCGGCGATGCACACGCCCGCGCACTTCGACCAGCTGGTGGAGCTGGCGCGCCGGGCCGCGTTCCAGCCGGTCATCGCCGCGGCCTACCCGCTGGAGCGGGCCGCCGAGGCGCAGGAGGCGCTGGCCCGCCGGGAGCACGTCGGCAAGCTCGTGCTGCGCCCCTGAGGGCCGCGACCGCGGCGCCGGCCCGGCGCGCCCGCGCCGCCCCGGAACGGCGCGACCCCGCCGGGGCGAGGCCCGGCGGGGTCGTGGGGTCAGCGGGGTGGTGGGGTCAGCGGGTCACTCGCCGCCGGCCGGCCGGAGGTTCTTGTAGACCAGGCTGTTGTCCGGGCTCTGCCAGAGCGCCGGGAACGTGTACAGGTCGTCCTCGGTCGGCCAGCCGGTGAACTTGTCCTGGTTCCAGATGCTCACCGTGCCGTTGAGCAGCACCGGGATGTACGGCATCTCCTGCTCGATGGTGGTCTGGATGAGGTCCAGGTGCGGCTGGCGCGCGTCGGCGTCGGCCGGGTCGATGTGGCTCAGCTCCTCGATCGCCGCGTCCACCTCGGGGTTGGCGTAGCGCGCCCAGTTGGTGTTGGTGTTCTCGCCGACCGGCTGGGTGTTCTCGCTGGTGTAGTAGTTGATGTACTGCCAGTACGGGTCGGCCGTCGGGCCGGGGTTGAGCGCGTCGATGATCAGCTCGTAGTCGCCGCGGCCGCGGGCCTCGGACCACTCGTTCCAGGAGGACTGCTCCACGATCAGCTCGATGCCGGCCGCGCGCAGCTGCTCGGTCATCGTCTGGAGGGTGGTGATGTAGTCGGTCCAGCCGGACACCGCGCGCACGCTGAGCGAGAGCTCCTCGCCGTCCCGCTGGTAGAGGCCGTCGCCGTCCCGCTCCCAGCCGGCCGCCTCCAGCACCGCGGTGGCGCTCTCGACGTCGCCGGTCATCTCGGTCACCTGGTTCTCCAGGTCCGGGGAGATGTAGTCCCGGTCGGGCAGGCCGAAGCCGGGCGACATCGGGGCGGCGATGCCCTGGAAGGCGAGGGAGTCGATGGTCTCGCGGTCCATCGCGTGGTAGATGGCCTGCCGCACGGCCGGGTCGGTCTGCGGGCCCTCGCAGCCGAGTTCCTCGTTGGAGCAGGTGCCGAGCACGATCTGGAAGGTGTTGGCGACCACGGAGGTGTAGCCGGGGTAGACCTCCTCGACCCGGTCCAGGCTGGGCACCGGGCTGGTCAGCCAGTCGACCTGGCCGGCGCTGAGCGCGTCGGCGCCCGCCTGGTTGCCGGACAGCGACAGGGACCTGATGGTCTTGACCGCCGGCTCGCCGTCCCAGTGGTTCGGGTTGGCGGTCAGCGTGAACGACTGCGCCTTGAACTCGCCGAGGGTGTAGGGCCCGGTGCCGACCGGCTCGGTCATGGTGTCGGTGGCCGGGTCGACGTCGCTCCAGATGTGCTCCGGCACGATCCAGGTGCGGCCGAGCAGTTCGGCGGCGTCCATGTAGGCGGTCGACTCGAAGGCGACCGTCACGTGGGTGTCGTCCACCACGGTGGTCTCGCCGTCGAAGCCGATGCTGTTGATCGCCTCGTTCTCGCGCAGCATGTCGAAGGTGAACTTCACGTCGTCCGCCGTGAAGGCCTCACCGTCGGACCACTCGACGCCCTCGCGCAGCGTGATGGACAGCTCGGTGCCGTCCTCGTTCCAGCTGTACTCGGTGCCCAGCAGCGGGACCGGGTCCTCGGAGCGGGCGATGTTCAGGAAGAACAGCGGCTCGAAGATGGAGCCGGCGCCCTCCAGCTTGGTCGGCGAGTACGGGTTGAAGTTCGCCTGGAAGTCGCCGGAGGCGCCGCTGAAGATGTTGAGAGTGTCGGACCCGGCCCCGCCGCCGCCGCCACCGCCGCCGCCGTCGTTCGACGAGCCGCCGCCGCAGCCGGTGGCCAGTAGGGCGCAGAGCGCTCCGCCCGCTATCGCCGCACGGGCGCGGCGCGCTCTCTTGGTTGGGGTCATGTCGTTGCCTCTCGTGAAACGCCCCCTCGTCGGGGCGTTGGGCATACCGCCCGGGCCGGGATTCTTGGCGCTGCGCGGGGCCCGGTCAACACTCGGAGCAGGTCACCGACCGGACCGTTGTGAAAACGCAACGGGTCGAACAGCTTCCAACAGCTCGTCATAGTTTGGCTCCGAGGCAACATCAACTACCGGTGCTGCCGCCCCTCGGGCGGCGACCGGAGCGCCCTGGACAGCATCCCGTGGGCGGCATAGGTTTTGAGCAGAAGCTAACGTAACTCACTGAAATCCACCATCACCGGCCGAAGTCAGCCGATCCAGGCCCACTCCCGGCCAACTTCCGGCCCAACGTCGGCCCGGCTCCCGGCCGTTGCGCGGCCGGTGACGCCGGCCGCGCCGGGACCCCGCGGCGGGCCGCCCGCGCGACCGCCCGGCCCGCACCCGGGGCCGGGTAACCCCGCACGCCGCAAGGAGACCCATGCACGACCGGCCCCAGGCCGAGGCGCCCTTCGCCGCCCTGCCCTACTACGAGAACCCCACCCCGGCGCCCGGCCCGCTCCCCGCCCGCAGCTGGTGGGCCACCTCCGACGCCGCCCGCCACTCGCTCAACGGCACCTGGGACTTCCGGCTCACCCCCACCGCCGACGGCACCGGCACCGCGTTCCTCGGCGACGACCCGGCGGCCACCGCCGACTGGGACCAACTGGCCGTGCCGGGACACTGGGTGCTCCAGGGCCACGGCAACCCCGCCTACACCGGCGTCGCCTACCTCTTCCCCGTCGACCCGCCCCGCGTCTCCGACGAGAACCCGACCGGCGACCACCGCCGGGTCTTCGACCTGCCCGAGACCTGGCCGGCCGACGGCGAGACCGTGCTCCGCTTCGACGGCGTCGACTCCGCCGCCCGCGTCTGGCTCAACGGCGAGGAGCTGGGCACCTTCCAGGGCAGCCGGCTGCCGCACGAGTTCGCCGTCGGCCACCTGCTGCGCCGCACCGGCAACGTGCTCGCCGTCCGGGTCCACCAGTGGTCGGCCGGCAGCTACCTGGAAGACCAGGACATGTGGTGGCTGCCCGGCATCTTCCGCGACGTCACCCTGCTGCACCGCCCCGCCGGCGCCCCCACCGACCACTTCGTGCACGCCGACTACGACCACACCACAGGCGAGGGCGTGCTGCGCGTCGAGTGCGACGTGCCCGGCCGGGTCCTCGTCCCCGAACTCGGCCTCGACCTCGCCACCGGCGAGCAGGCCAGGGTGCCCGTCCAACCCTGGTCGGCCGAGACTCCCCGCCTCTACCCGGGCGAACTGGTCACCGCCGGCGAACGGATCGCGCTGCGCGTCGGCTTCCGCACCGTCCGGATCGAGGACGGGCTGCTCAAGGTCAACGGCCGCCGGATCCTCTTCCGCGGCGTCAACCGGCACGACTTCCACCCGGACACCGGCCGCGCCGTCGACCTCGCCACCATGCGCGAGGACCTGGTGCTGATGAAGCGGCACAACATCAACGCCGTCCGCACCAGCCACTACCCGCCGCACCCGGCGCTCCTCGACCTCTGCGACGAACTCGGCCTCTGGGTCATCGACGAGGGCGACCTGGAGACCCACGGCTTCTGCTGGATGCCTGGCTGGGCCGGCAACCCGGTCGCCGACGAACGCTGGAACCCCGCCCTCGTCGACCGCGTCCAGCGGATGGTCGAACGCGACAAGAACCGCCCCTCGGTGGTCATCTGGTCGCTCGGCAACGAGTGCGGCCGGGGCGCCGGCCTGTCCACCATGGCCGCCTGGGTCCGCGACCGCGACCCGTCCCGCCCCGTCCACTACGAGAACGACGCCGACTACCCGGACAGCGACATCTACTCCCGGATGTACGCGCCGCACGCCGAGGTCGAGGCCATCGGCCGCCGCGTCGAGCCGCCGCTCGCCGACCCCACGCTCGACGCGCACCGCCGCTCGCTGCCCTTCCTCCAGATCGAGTACGCCCACGCCATGGGCAACGGACCCGGCGGACTCGCCGACTACCAGCGGCTGTTCGAGACCTACGAACGCCTCCAGGGCGGCTTCGTCTGGGAGTGGATCGACCACGGCCTCACCAAGCACACCCCCGACGGCCGCCGCTACTACGGCTACGGCGGCGACTTCGGCGAGGAGGTACACGACGGCAACTTCGTCTGCGACGGCCTCGTCCTGCCCGACCGCACCCCCACCCCCGGGCTGCTGGAGTACAAGAAGGTCATCGAGCCCGTCCGGATCACCGGCAACGCCGCCGGCGGCACCCTGACCATCCGCAACGGCCACGACTTCACCGGCCTCGACCACCTCGCCTTCACCTGGGTCCACACCGTCGACGGCCGCGAGCTGGCCACCGGCGACCTCGCCGTCCCCCCGCTGGCCCCCGGCGAACTCGTCGAACTGCCGCTGCCGCCCGCCCCCGCCGACGCCCCGCCCGGCGAGGCGCTCTGGACCGTGCACGCCCGGCTGGCCCGGGACACCGCCTGGGCCCCGGCCGGACACGAGGTCGCCTGGGGCCAGTTCACCGCCGCGCCCCGACCCGCGCCGGCTCCCGCCCGCGGCCCGCTGGCCACGCCCCGCCGGGACGGCGCCGTGCTCACCCTCGGCCCGGCCACCTTCGACACCCGCACCGGCCGGCTCACCACGCTGGCCGGCCTGCCGCTCGCCGAAGGCCCCCGGCTCGACGTCTTCCGCGCCCCCACCGACAACGACCGGGGCATGCACTGGGAGAAGGACGCCCAGATCAGCGTCGTCTGGGAGAAGCACGGGCTGCACCGGATGCGGCACCGGGTGGACGCGGTGGAACTGGCCGCCGACGCCCTGACCGTCCGCACCCGGGTCGCCCCGCTCTCCCTCGACCCGGCCCTGCACACCGTCTACCGGTGGACCGCCGACGCCGAGGGCGCGCTGCGGCTGACCGTCACCGTCGAACCCACCGGCGACTGGTCATCCTGCCCGCTGCCCAGGCTCGGCGTCCGGCTCGGCCTGCCGGCCGCCTTCGGCCGGGCCACCTGGTACGGCGGCGGCCCCGACGAGTCCTACCCGGACACCCGCGAGGCCAGCCGGCTCGGCCGGTACGCCGCCACCGTCGACGCGCTCCAGACGCACTACGTGCGCCCCCAGGAGAACGGTGCCCGCTCCGACGTGCGGTGGGCCGAACTCACCGCCGACGACGGCGGCGGGCTGCGGATCGAGGCCGGCGAGCGGCCGTTCTGGCTCACCGCCCGCCGGTGGACCAGCGAACAGCTCGACGCCGCCGAGCACACCGTCGACCTCACCCCGGGCGACACCGTCTGGGTCAACCTCGACCACGGCCAACACGGCATCGGCAGCCAGTCCTGCGGCCCCGCCCCGCTGCCCCAGTACCACCTGACCGCGGGACCGGCCGAGTTCGGCTTCCGCTTCCTGGCCATCGACGCCGACCGGCACGGCGGCTGAACCGTCCGGCACGCCGGTTCAGCGGTCCGGCCCCGGGGGCGCCCCCGGGGCCGGGCTCACCGCCCGCCCGAGACATGGGCCCGGATCGCGGCGACCGCCGCGCCCCTGGCCCACTCGTGGAAGTCGTGCCGCTCCGCCGTCACCACCACCGCCTCCGGCGCCACCCGGCACTCGGCCAGCCCCCGCGCCAGCTCGGCGCGGGCCAGCCGCACGATGTCGATCGCCTCGCCGGCCAGCAACACCCGCTTCACCAGCGTGACGTTGGCGACGTTCGCCACCACCCGGCCGAGCGCCCAGGCGGCCTGCCGCACCAGCGCCGAACAGACCGGATCGCCCGCCTCGGCCAGCGCCAGCAGCTCGGCGAAGCCGACCCGCCGGCGCAGTCCCTGCTCGGCGGCGAGCAACAGACACCCGGTGGTGGCGTACGCGTTGACACAACCCCGGTGCCCCGTCGGGCACATCGGCCCGCCCCGGTCCACGATCTGGTGGCCGAACTCGCCCACGTCGGCCTCGGTGACCCGCACCTCCCGGCCGTGCACGAACAGCGCGTAACCCACCCCGGAACCCACCGTGACCAGCGCGAAGTCCGGCACCTCCCGGACCGCGCCGAACCACTGGTGGGCGTAGGCGAGCGCGGTGACGTCGTTCTTCAGCACGCAGGGGATGCCCAACCGGTCGGCGACCAGCCGGCGCACCGGCACGCCCGTCCAGCCCAGCTGGTAGGAGTCCAGCAGCTCCGCCTCGTCCACCTGCGCCGGGGCATGGCCGTCGCCGCCCAGCGCCAGCCCGGCGGCGGCCAGCCGGCCGTCCCCGGCGGCCAGCCGCTCGGCCAGCCCGCCGATCCGGGCGACCACCTCGCCGGGCGCCGGGTCGGCCAGCGGCACGCTGTGCTGGGCCAGCACGTCCGCCCGCAGATTGGTCACCACTCCGTAGAGGCGGTCCGCGGTCAGCTTCAGGCCCAGGAAGTGCGCACCGTCCGCCACCACCTCAAGCGGCCGGGTCGGCCGGCCGTTCACCGGGTCGTGCTCCACCGCGCGCTCGACCACCAGCCCGGCGTCCAGCAGCGGCTTGGTCAGCCGGGTCAGACTGCCCGTGGACAGGCCGAGCTTCCGCGCCAGCGTGGTGCGGGACTGCGGCCCCGAGGTCACCAACTCCCGCAGGATCGGCCGAGCCGGCCGCGGCACCGAACGCCACGCGTCCCCCGCCACCGCCGCGCCCCCTGTCCCCAGTTCCTCACCCACACCCCCACCCTACGGCGCCCCCCTGACACCCGCCCCCGCCGTGCACGTCGACGCCTCGCCCTCTCAGCGGTGGAGGAGGACCTCGTCGGCGAAGGAGTGGGCGTCGGCGAGCGTGGTCGGTTTCTCGTCGAGGGTCAGGGTGTCGTCGAAGGCGGCGCGCCACACCTCGTGGTGGCGGTTCTCGAATTCCACGAAACTGCCGGGGGCGTCCATCAGCCCCGCCAACTCCTGGTGAAGGATCGCGAGCGGCGCGAGACCGCGCTGCGTGCCCTGGCTGTGGACGCCGGTCCTGGTGTTCCGGAACCGCATCTTCAGATAGGGAACGGGCTCCCGGTCAAGGGTGGACGGGCTGATCAGCCGGCGCCGGGCCTGTGTTTCCGCCTCGTTCTCGTCACCGGCGAATTCACAGGCATAACCCGGGAACACCTCGTAGACGAACGGATTCAGCTCCGGGTTCTCGTACTCGTAGTGCTGGTGGACCGCGGGCGGCAGCGCGGCCAGCGTGTCGAACGCGAAGCCCGGCGCGGCGAAGCCGGCCACCGGGGTCAACGGTCGCTCGGGGGAGGCCAGTTCGGCGGCGTGTTCGCGGCTGAAGACCGCCACGGCGCGGGCGATCTCCTCGCGGTATTCGCCCCGGTAGCTCAGCTGGAACAGCGTGTCGCCGGCCGGTGAGAGCGCGCCGCTGAAATGCAGCCCGGGGGCCGGCGACCAGACCCAGGCATCCGTCGCGTCCGCCAGCGGGGCGCAGTTCCGGAAAGACGCGACGGTTTGCCTCAGATCCATGAGTTCACCCTCAGGTACAGCTGTAGTTCGGCCCGACGTTCTGCGTGTAGTTGACCGTCATGTTAGCGCCCCCACTGGAATTGGGGCTGCGGGCCATGGGCTCCAGATTGTTGACGTCGTTGTAGTAGTTGTTCCGCGTGGTCCGGTTGCTGTCGTGGCCGACGGTGTTCCAGTGGTTCACCACCGAGTTGCGGTGCTCGTAGGTGAGGTCGGCGGTGGGCACGATCCGGTTGTTGGCGTCCCGCCAGGTGAGCTGGTTCCGGGGGATGCGGTTGCCGTTGGCGTCCACCGGCACGGCGTTCTGGGCGCGGCCCTCGTCGGTCCAGATCCGGGCCATCTCGTCGTGGGTGGTCTGCCGGTAGCTGTGCGGGTACTCCGTGTGGCGGTTGTGGGTGATCGGCGGGTTGGCCGGGTTGTGCGCGAACCGGCCGGTGGTCGGGTCGCGGTAGGCCAGGCCCAGCGGGTCGATCAGCCACAGCGGGTTGGGCACGTAGGCGTACTGGTTGGCCTCGCCGGCCAGCCCGATCGGGTCGGGCGAGACATAGCGCCCGGTGTGCGGGTCGTAGTAGCGGTTGACGTTGTAGTGCCAGCCGGTCTCGTCGTCGGCGTACTGGCCGGGGAACCGCAGCGGGCAGTCCACGCCGGCCGCCTCGACCGGGCCGTCGGCGCCCGGATCGGTGCCGTCGCCGGCGGGCCTGGGCGCGCCCCACAGGTCGGCGCGCAGCCGCCAGGCGATCCGCCCGTCCGGGGAGACCAGCTCGGCCGGGGTGCCGGAGAGGTCGGTGACCACCGCGTGGAAGGACTCCACCGGGCCGCTGTCCCGCTGGCTCAGCGGGCGGTGGGTGCCGGGCGCGTACTCCCAGGTGGTGGCGGCGCCGTCGGCGGTGGTCCGCTCGGCCAGCCGGGTGCCGTCCCAGTGGAAGTGGACGGTGGCCGCGACCGCGCCGTCCTCGGTGAGCCGCTGCTTCCCGACCCGGCGGCCGGCCGCGTCGTACTGGTAGCGCCACCGGCCGCCGTCCGGGGTGTGCGCCTCGACCAGCCGGCCGTCGTCGTTCCAGCGGTAGGCGCTGATCCGGCGCTGCCCGTTGAGCAGCCGTTTGACGGTCCTGGTGAGCCGGCCCTGGGCGTCGTACTCGTAGGAGGTGCGGCCCTGGGCGCGCAGCTGGTTGCCGGGGAACTCGGCCGGGCCATCCGCGGGCCGGTGGACGTTGCCGGCGCTGTCGTAGGCGTAGCTCTCGGTCCAGTCGGCGCCGCGCAGCGCGGTGACCCGGCCGATCCGGTCCAGGGTGAACTCGCGGGTGCCACCGAGGTGTTCGGCGACGCTGACGACCCGGCCGTCGGCGCGGTAGGTGTAGCCGCGCTGCTGGAGCAGGGTGTCCTCGGCGTCGGGACGGGGGACGGTGACCCGCTGGCTGGCGATCCGGTCGTCCGCGTCCCACTCCTGGCCGATCACCGGGCCGTTGTCGAGCCGCCGGCGCACCTCGCGGCTGGCCGCGTCGTAGCCGAAGTCCAGCCGGTGCGCGCCGACGGCCAGCTCCACCGGGCGGCCGGCGGCGTCGTAGGACCAGACGGACTCGGCGCCGGACGGCGTCCGGCGGGCCGCGGTGCGCCCCAGCGGGTCGTAACGGAACGTGGT
Source organism: Streptomyces chisholmiae (assembly GCF_031845445.1). NCBI lineage: Bacteria > Bacillati > Actinomycetota > Actinomycetes > Kitasatosporales > Streptomycetaceae > Streptomyces > Streptomyces chisholmiae. The sequence continues at coordinate 284,726 of NZ_JAVREO010000009.1, forward strand.
GGTGTGGCCGTTGACCGACTCGCTGAGCATCCGGCCCAGCACGTCGAACTCGCGCCGCACCTCGGCGTCCGGGCTGGTGGAGCCGACCTGGTTGCCCAGCACGTCGTAGGCGAAGGTGAACTCCAGCTCGCCGGCGGTCTTGTGGGTCAGCCGGCCCAGGATGTCCCGGGTGTAGGTGATGCGGTGCCGGCCGTCCTCGGCGACCCGTTCGACGAGCCGGCCGGCCGGGTCCACGGCGTAGTCGACGGCGCGGCCGGTGAAGTCGGTCTCACCGACCAGCCGGTTGGCCGGATCGTAGCGGTAACTCCACACCCGCCCCTCGGGGTTGGTGACCGCGACCAGGTTCAGCTCGGTGTCGTAGTCGAAGGTGTGGACGGCGCCGTCCGCCTCGGTGCGGCGGGCCGTCTGGCCGAAGAGCCACGGCTCCAGCTCCAGCGTCTCGCCGGTCGGCGAGGTGTGGGTCCGCAGGTTCCCCTCGCCGTCCCAGGTCCAGCTCTCCCGGGTGCCGTCCGGGCTCTCCTGCCAGTCGGCGCGGCCCTCGGTGGTCCAGCCGAAGCGGGTGGTCTGGCCGAGCGGGTCGGTGGTGGCGACGACCCGGCCGAAGGCGTCCCGCTCGGCGCGGCGGACCTGCCCCAGCGGGTCGGTCACGGTGAGCGTCAGGCCGGCCGGGTCGGCGGTCGTCTCGGTGGTGCGGCCCAGCGAGTTGGTGACGGAGCGCAGCGCGCCGTGCTCGTCGTAGCCGAATCGGGTCTCGTGGCCCAGCGGGTCGGTGAGCGAGATCCGGTTGCCGGCGTCGTCGTAGACGTGCCGCCAGGTGGCGCCGTTGGCCTCGGTGACGGTCAACGGCAGGCCCCAGTCGTCCCGTTCGACGATGGTGGTGCCGCCGTCCGCGCGGACCAGGTGGGTGAAGTCGCCGTTGGCGTCGTAGGTGAAACGGGTGGTCTGCCCGGCCTCGTCGGTCTGCGCCACCAGCAGGCCGCGCGCGTCCCACTCGTTGCGCAGGGTGTGGCCCAGCGGGTTGCTGGCGGTCAGCATCCGGTAGTGCTCGTCGTACCGGTAACGGTAGGTGTGGCCCAGGGAGTTGGTGTAGAGCGTGGTGCGGGAGTCCAGGTCGTAGGCGATGGTGCAGCTGAGCACCCCGCCCTCGCCCTCGCCCGCCACGCAGCGGCCCGCGTCGTCGTAGCGGAAGCGGTACCAGTGGCCCTCGTGGTCGGTCCGGCAGGTGACCCGGCCCCGGTGGTCGTAGGTGTACTCCTTCGGGCGCGGGGCCGAGCTGTGCACCCGGGTCAGGTCGCCCCGGTCGTCGTGGTCGAAGCGGCGCAGCGGCACCGGCTCGCCGCCCGGTTGGCGCAGCCGCAGGCCGACCACCCGGTCGGCGTGGGTGTCGACCTCGACGTGGTAGCCGCCGCTGTGCCGGACGGCCAGCGGCAGGCCGGCCGGGTCCCGGTCGATGGTGACCCGGTTGGCGTTCCGGTCGGTGACCGCGGTCAGGTAGAGGGTGAACCGCTCGGTGCCGAACGGGGGCCTGGCCAGCGGTGCGAAGTGCCGGGTGCGCCCGGTGAGATGGTCGGTGACGCGCAGCTCGCCGCCCTCGGCGCCGTCCCACCGCAGCGCCAGCCGGGGGCCTTCGGCGGGGTAGACCGGCTCGTCCGGTCGGGGCACCGGGTAGTCGAGGACCATGCCGTCCTCGGTCGCGAACCGGACGCCCCGGTCGTCGATCTCCAGCCGCTCGTCCAGGGTGGACGTCCAGGAGGTGCCGAAGAACCGGCCCCACTGGTAGCTGGACAGGTGGGTGCGGCGCAGCGCCAGCGGGAGCACGCCGGCGAGTTCGACGTCGGTGTCGGTGATCAGCACCTCGCCGGACGCCATGTCCACCGGGTCGCCGTTGAGGCAGCGGGAGCCCGGGGGCGTGCCGCGCGGCCCCGGCACGTCGTCGGCGCCGCGCAGCCCGCCGCGGCCCACGTCGCGCAGGCCGCGGCCGATGTTCCGCAGCCCGCCGGCCAGGCCGCCGGCGAGCCCGGCGGCGGTGGTGAGGCCTTTGAGGCCCGGGATACAGTCCAGGGCGGCGAAGGCGACGTCGAGCAGGGAGCCCTGGCCTCTGGCGTACTTGATCAGGGTGTCGGCGAGGACGACGACGGCGGCGGCGACCACGACCCAGGCGAGCGGGCCGCCGATGATCATCACCACCACGCCGAGGACGGCGACGATCACCTTGCAGATCTCGACGAGGGTGTCCCAGGCGTCGCTGAGCCACTCGATGAGCTTCTGCCACCACTTCTTGTTCTGGATGCCGGCGTCGGACGCCTCCTCGATGCCCCGCGCGCACTCCCGGGCCGCGTCCTCCCGTAACTCCTGCGCGTCCAGCGCGAGTTGACGGGCGGCGGCGAGTCGTTCCTCGGCGTCGGCGACCCGGGCCTGGGCGGCGCCGAGCGCGGCACCGGCGGCCTGCGAGTCCCGGGTCGCCGCCCGCACCTCGGCCTCGTCCGGCGGCTCGGCGTCCGCCCGCTCGCCCTCCCGCTGGAGCCGCTCGGCCTCCTCACCGGCCCGGCCCACCCAGTCCTCGGCGTCGCCCAACGCGCCCCGCGCACCGGCCAGATCGGCCTGCGCGGCGACCGCCCGGTCCAGCGCCCGGTCGGCCATCCCCTGCGCGGTCTGCAACCGCGGCCAGTACGTCTGGAGTGCCTGCGAGCAGAGGGCGTAACTCTCCTCCAGCTTGGTCAGGTTGTCCGGCACCCCGTCGAACTCGGCACGGAAGGTGTCCGCCGACCGACCGGCCCAGTCCAGGATGGCCCGCTCGGACGCCAACCCCCGGATCTTGCCCAGCGCCTCACCGACATCGTCCGCGAACTCCTGTAACTCGTCCGCCAACTCCCGCACCGAATCCGGGTCCCCCGGAGTCGGGTCCCGGTCCATGTCGACCGGAGACCAGTCAGACGGCCGTGCCATGACGTACCCCCTGGGCGGTCGGTGAGGGGCCCGAGCATGACGGTACGGGCCCCCCGGGGCGCGCTCAACGGTGCCTCGGTCGGATCACGCCTTCAGGCGAACTTCTGGCCGAATCGGCTGGCCGGGGGCCCGCGCTCCGCTATCAGACGGCGCGCGGCCGGGCCGCGGGGGCGGTCGGGCGAGCGCCCCGGCGCGTCCCGTCATCCTTGGTTGACAGTGCCGAAACGGTCAACCTAGGCTGACCGGCATGGAGATCAGCCAGCTGCTGCTGCTGACCCGGACGGCGACCGGGGACGACCCGATCGCGGGCCTCGCGGCCGCCGCCGAGGTGCGGCGCGAGATGGAACGCCTGGAGGCGGTGCTGGTCCGCCGCGCCCGCGCCCAGGGCCACACCTGGGCGGAGATCGCCGGCACCCTCGGCATCAGCAAGCAGGCCGTGCACAAGAAGTACGGCGGCCGCGGCCTGTTCCGCGCCCAGGACTGACCCCGGCCGGCCCGCGCGACCGCGGCCCCGGCTGGCCGCCGCCGGCCGTCGCCCGCGCAACCCCTTCTGAAGTCCCCGCCCGCCCCTAGTCCCTCGCCCGGATTGAGGGGGCCCGACCGGTGCCGACGGGGCTCCGGAATCCGCGGGCCGCCGCCATAATCGGGCCGATGCTTGGCGAATGCGAAGGATCCAGCCAGGAAGAGCAACGAGACCGAGGAGGCCGTGCCTTGGCACTTTCCGGAACCCGAGGACCCCGCGTCGTCGGCGTCGCCCTGGGCGCGTTGGCGGTGCTGACCTCACTGCTGGTCGCGCCGGCCGGGGCGGCGCCGGCCGAGCCGGCGGACCGGTCGGCCGCGCCACCCGACCCGGCCGCCAGCGGCGTGGCCGACCGACTGGCCAGACCCCTCGACTGGGGCCCCTGCGACGCGGACGCGCTGGCCCCGGTCCCCGAGGCGGACCGGGCGCTCTACAGCTGCGCCGACCAACTGGTGCCGCTGGACCACGACCGGCCGCGCGGCGAGCGGATCAGCATCGCCCTGATGCGCCGGGCCGCCGAGGACCCGGGCCGCCGGATCGGCTCGCTGGTGGTCAACCCGGGCGGCCCCGGCAGCCCGGGCCGGCTGCTGGCCGCCACCATCGCGGACCGCGTGGACGACCGGGTGCTGGACGCGTTCGACATCGTCGGCTTCGACCCCAGGGGCGTCGGCGGCAGCACCCGGATCGAGTGCTTCACCGACGCCAGCGACGCGATCGACGTGTTCGCCGGCCAGCTCGCCATCCCGATCACCGACGAGGAGGTCGCCGGCACCCTCAACGCCTTCGCCCGCTACGGCGACTTCTGCGCGCGGAACGCCGGTCCGCTGCTGGCGCACATGGCCACCCGGGACGTCGCCCACGACCTGGAGTGGCTGCGCGCCGGCCTCGGCGAGCGCCGGCTGAACTACCTGGGGCAGTCCTACGGCACCCTGCTGGGCGCGACCTACGCCAACCTGTATCCGCACCGGGTGCGCGCCATGGTCTTCGACTCGGCCGTCGATCCGCAGCTGCGCACCAACGACGGTCTCCAGCAGGACCGGGAACGTGCCGCCGGCTTCGAGGCCAGCCTGGACGCCTTCCTCGCCGAGTGCCAACAGGTCGGCGACGCCTGCGCGTTCGGCACCGGCGACCCGAGGGCCAAGTTCGCCGAGCTGCGTGACCACCTGCGCCAGCAGCCGATCCGGCTGCCGGACGGCACCGAGCTGGACATCAACTCCTTCACCACCGGGGCGGCCTACGGGCTGTTCTTCTCCGCCGCGCTGCCGGGCCTGGCGGCCGAGTTCCAGGCCGCCTACGACGTGCTGCACCCGCCGGCCGACCCACCCGCGCCGACCGCCGCGGACTTCCCGCTGCTGCGCGCCGGTGGCCAGGCGGCCGGGTTCACCGGAGCGGACGGCGTGGACGGCACGGACGGCGCCGCCGGCGCGGTCGAGGAGAACCCGTACCGGGACTACGACCCGCACTTCGCGGTGAACTGCTCCGACAAGCCCTACGCGCACGAGCAGCGCGACGTGCCGGGCATCGTCGCCGAGTGGGAGACGGAGTCGCCCACCTTCGCCCGCTTCCAGGCGTTCGCCGAGGAGGCGGCCTGCCCGGTCTGGCCGGCCGCTTCGCCGGACCGGTACAGCGGTCCGTGGGACCGGGAGACCCGGCACCCGGTGCTGGTCCTGGGCGGCCTGCACGACCCGGCCACGCCCTACGCCTTCTCCCGACGGATGACCGAACAGCTGGGCAACGCACGGCTGTTGACCATGGACGGATACGGGCACGGGCTGCTCGGGCTGTCCACCGAGGCCGACGCGGCGATCGCCGACTACCTGATCCGGCTGCGGGTCCCGGCCCCGGGCACCGTGGTCGAGCCCGACCTGCCGCTGTTCCCCGGCTGACCGGCCACCGCACCACGTGGAACGGGGGCGCCCGGGGCGGTGGGCTCGGCCGGCTCAGCGGGCCGCCGGCTGGGGCGCGCCCCACCAGGACCGGTGCTCCCGGTACCAGGCGACGGTCTCGGCCAGGCCGTGCTCCAGCGGTACCGCCGGGGCGTAGCCCAACTCCTCGGTGATCAGCCGGCAGTCCATGGCGTACCGCAGGTCGTGCGCCTTGCGGTCCGGCACCTGGCGGATCATCGAGGCGTCGGCGCCCAGCAGCGCCAGCAGCCGCTCCGTGAGCTGGCGGTTGGTCAGCTCGGTGCCACCGCCCACGTTGTAGGCCGCGCCGGGGCGACCACGCTCGGCGACCAGCGCGACGCCCTGGCAGTGGTCGTCCACGTGCAGCCACTCCCGCCGGTTCCGCCCGTCGCCGTAGAGCGGCACCTGACGGCCGGTCAGCAGGCTGGTCACGAAGAGCGGGATGATCTTCTCCGGGTACTGGAACGGGCCGTAGGTGTTGGAGCCCCGGGTGATGGAGACCGGGAAGCCGTGGGTGCGGTGGAAAGCCAGCACCATCAGCTCGGCGGCCGCCTTGGACGCCGCGTAGGGCGAGTTGGGGCGCAGCGGCTCGGCCTCCGTCCAGGGCGTGCCGGTCTCGTCGAGCGAGCCGTAGACCTCGTCGGTCGACACGTGCACGAATCGCCCGACGCCGGCGTCGGCGGCGGCGGTGAGCAGCACCTGGGTGCCCAGCACGTTGGTCCGGACGAATTCCTCGGCGCCGGTGATGGACCGGTCGACATGGGACTCGGCGGCGAAGTGCACGACCAGCTCGACGCCGTCGAGCAACTCCCGTACCAGCGGGGCGTCGCAGATGTCGCCGGCGACCAGCCGGAATCGGGAATCGTCGGCCACCTCGGCCAGATTGGCGGTATTCCCCGCGTAGGTGAGCCGGTCCAACACCACCACCTCGGCGTCGGCAAGCGCGGGATAACGGTTCCGGATGGTCTGCCGGACGAAGTGGGAGCCGATGAAACCGGCTCCGCCGGTCACGAGGATGCGCACGGGACACCTTCCGTCTGTGTCGTTCTACTCGGTCCGCTCGGCCCAGTCGGTCTCGGCGGCGATCTCCATGAGATACCTGCCGTACGCGGTCTTGCGGAGCGCGTGACCGAGTTCGTGGCAGGCCGCGGCGTCGATGAATCCCATGCGGAAGGAGATCTCCTCCAGACAGGCGATCCGGACGCCCTGGCGTTGCTCCAGCACCTGCACGTACTGGGAGGCCTGGAGCAGCGAGTCGTAGGTGCCGGTGTCCAGCCAGGCGAAGCCGCGCCCGAGGTCCACCATGCGGGCCCGGCCCTGGCGCAGGTACTCGCGGTTGACGTCGGTGATCTCCAACTCGCCGCGTGCCGAGGGCCGGACGTTCTTGGCGACGTCCACCACGTCGCTGTCGTACAGGTAGAGGCCGGTGAGCGCGATATTGGACTTCGGTCGGGCCGGCTTCTCCTCCAGGGAGAGCAGCCGGCCCGCCGCGTCCACCTCGCCGATGCCGTAGCGGTGCGGGTCGCTGACCCGGTAGCCGAAGAGGACGCAGCCGTCGGTCCCGGCGATCTCGGACTGGAGGAGCTTGCCGAACCCCGGCCCGTGGAAGATGTTGTCGCCGAGAATGAGCGCGACCGAATCGTCGCCGATGTAGTCGGCCCCGATGAGAAACGCCTCGGCGATTCCGTTTGGCTGTGGCTGCACCGCGTACTCGATGTTGATACCCAGTTTGCTGCCGTCCCCGAGGAGCTGCCGGAAACCGTCCAGGTGCTGGGGTGAGGAGATGATCAGGACGTCCCGGATACCGCCGAGCATCAGCACGGAAAGGGGATAGTAGACAAGCGGCTTGTTGTAGACCGGAAGCATCTGTTTCGATACCGCGTTGGTCAGCGGGTAGAGCCGGGTGCCGCTGCCTCCGGCGAGTATGATGCCTTTCAGCGCAACCCCTCCTCCGGGAACGAAGGCGCATGCCAGGTAATTGTCGATTTCGGGCACTGTAGAACGCCCCGGGTAAAGCTCCACACCCCTAGCCGGACGTTACCGCGAAAGGCGTCCCGGCTTAGGGGGCCCTAGGGGCCACGGCAATTGCCGAAAAGCCGGTTTCCGGCCCTGAGGGGCCGACATCGCCCACCACGGGCGAACGCCGTCCGACCGGCGGCCGACCCCTAGCCCACCCCCCTAGACGGCGGGCCGCATGTGGGGGCGGTAGGGGGTGTCTTGGGTCGGCGGGCGACGCAGCATGAGTCGGGTACCGCAAGCACTTGAATCCTGAGGAGCGACGTGCGGACCCTCCAGGCAGAACGGCAGACCCTCGGCGAACTGCTCCCCGACTTCTCCGCGGCGCTCGGCCAGGCCACGCTGCGGGAGCTTGAGGAGGAGAACGGCCACGCCATCCGGCTCTTCAAGCGAACCGGCGGTCCACGGCTGCTGGTGCCAGCGGCGCAGGGCGGGCTGGGCGCGTCGGCCGCGCAGTCGGTGCGGGTCCAGCGGGCCATCGGCTCGATCGCGCCCTCGTTGGCGATCGCGACCACCATGCACCACTTCTCGGTGGCCAGCCTGGTGGAGACGGGGGCCGAGGACACCGGGCCGCTGCTGAAGGCCGTCGGCACCCGCAACATGCTGCTGGCCTCCGGCTTCGCCGAGGGGGTCACCGGCATCAGCGTGATGAAGCCGGCGCTGACCGCGACCAGGTCCCGCGACGGCTACCGGCTCAACGGCACCAAGAAGCCGTGCAGCCTGGCCCGTTCGATGGACATGCTGACCGCCAGCGTGGTGCTGGAGGAGGACGGTGGGCCGCAGGTCGCGGTCGCCCTGGTGCTGGCCTCGTCCGACGGCCTGACCGTCGAGCCGTTCTGGGGGGCGCCGGTGCTGCGGGCCGCCGAGAGCGACGCGGTGGTGCTGAAGGACGTCGAGGTCGCCGGCGAGCAGCTGGTGCGGATCGGCACCCCGGACGAGGCCTCCGTCGACCGGGTGCAGCACGCCGGGTTCCTCTGGTTCGAGCTGCTGATGTCCGCGAGCTACCTGGGCATCGCCAGTGGCCTGGTCGAGGGCGTGCTGGAGAAGGGGCGCGGGGAGCCGACCGAACGGGTGCTGCTGCTGGCCAGGTTGGAGGCCGCGATGGCCGGCCTGGACTCGATCGCGCGGGCCATCGACGCGGGTACGCCGGCCGCCGAGCTGCTGACCCGGGCGCTGCTGATCCGCTACCAGGCGCAGGAGGCGATCGGCACCACCGTCAACGCGGCCACCGCGCTGCTCGGCGGGATGCCGTTCATCAGCGGGGACCCGCGGGTGCACCTGTTCGCCGAGGCGACCCGGTGTCTGGCGTTCCACCCGCCGTCCCTGGGCCGCGCGGCTCAGCCGATCCTGGACACGCTCACCGGTGAGCCGCTGCGCCTCGTCTGACTCCGCGCCGGGTCATTCGGTCTCGTGTAAGTAGCCGGCGGCGACCAGGGCGCGGATCCAGGTGGTGAGGGCCTGCCGCACCAGGCTGGGTTCGGCGTCCCAGTGCCCGGCCAGCACCTCGGCCGCGGCGCGGGCGTCGCCGCCGTGCTGCTGGAGCGCGATCCAGGCCGCCGTGTGCGCCGGGCCCCAGGAACTGCGTGCGCCCGAGGGGCGCACCGAGAGGTCGAGCTGTCCCGCTCTGCTCACTCTGATCGCCACGGACAGGTCGGGCTCAAATTTCACGGAAACTCCAGTTGTTCTGCACCGAGCCGGGGTGGACGACTGCTCAGGAAAACGACTCGCGCACATTTTCGACGACTGGTTGAAGATGTCACCCGAAGCTCTCCTTGAATGGCCATACGGGAATGCCTCCGATAAAACTCACCGCATAATTGTGCGGTGGATTGGTCAATCTGTCCATTGGGGTGGGGTAGGGCGACTCGGTAAAATTGGGCGTTGTCGCCCCAAGGTGCCCACGGCCGGTCGGGGGTGATGGTCGCCGTCACGTTGGGTGACCGGAGGCGGATCGTCGCCATGCGCGGAACGTGCTAGTCGCGGCCGTTCAATCGTGCTTATTATGTGACGGCAATGAGACGGTAAAGGCTGGCTATACGCAGCCAATGACTGGGTCCGTGACGGGGGTCGCTGAGCTGGCCGACCACCAGCCATCGCATGGCTGTCCAATCATGCTGTTTTGGCAGAAGGGGGAGCAATTGGCATGGAGTTGATAGAGAGAGCAGAGCAACTCGGCGCCCTGATGACCCGCTTCGACCAGTGTGTCGCTGGCCGGGGTGGAGTCGCGTTGATCAAGGGCAGCCTGTCGGTCGGCAAGACCGCGTTCCTGCACGACTTCCACGAGTCCGTGCGGAGAGCGGGTGCCACCCTGCTGACCGCCACCGGCGCGCGCACCGAACAGGGGCTGCGGCTGGGCCTGATGCGTCAGCTGTTCGCGCACGTGAACATGCCGTCGGCGACCGCGGACCGGGTCGGCGAGGTGTTGGAAGGCAGACCCCCCGAGCCGAGCGCCCCGGCCGGCGAGGGTCCGTACCTGTGGCGCGACGTCTACTCGATGGCCACCCTCTCCCAGGCCGTTCTCGAACTGTCCCACCAGGCCCCGATCGTGCTGAGCGTGGACGACGTGCACTTCGGTGACGTCGAGTCGCTGGAGACCCTCCTCTACCTGCAACGCCGGGTCTCCTCGGCCCGGGTGCTGCTGGTGTTGACGGTGTGGGAACGCTCCAGGACCGGGAACGCCCTCTTCCGGGCGGAGGTCACCAGGCACCCGCACATGGGGGTGCGCCTGGCGCCGCTCTCGCCGTCCGCCGTCGAGGAGCTGGTCGCCAAGCGGGTGGGCGCGATGTCGGCCTGCGACGAGCAGCTCGATCACTACGCCCTCACCCATGGCAACCCGTTACTTCTGCAGGCTCTGATCGAGGACCAGATCGCCGGGCTGACCCGGGCCCGCCCAGGCCCACGGGAGGCGGCCTCCTGGCCCACCTTCGTCCAGGCCGTCTCCACCTGCATGCACCGCTGGGATCCCGAACTGCTCAGCGTCGCCCGCGGGTACGCCATCCTCGGCGGGTCGGCCACCCCGCGGCAGGTCGCCCAACTGGTGGACGTGCAGGCGGAGCTGGTCGAGGAGAGCATGAAGATCCTGGCCGCCGCCGGGCTCGCGGACGCCTGGGGCGCGCTGCACTCGGCCATCGCCACCGCCGTCCAGGGCGACATCGAGCCCGCGCACCGCACCGCCCTGCACGCCAGGGCCGCCGAACTCTGCTACGAGAGCGGCGCCCAGCCACTGGTCACCGCGCGTCACCTGATCGCTGCCGACCAGGTCGTCGGACCCTGGGGGATCAAGGCGTTGCGCGCCGGCGCCGAACACGCGCTGGTCGACGACGACTTGGCGCTGGCCACCCGGTGCCTCACGCTAGCACTTCGCGAATGTGAAGACGAATCGGAGCGTATCTCGATCAACACCACCCTCGGCCGGGTGGAGTGGCTGACCAACCCCAGCTCCGCCACCGTCCGGCTCTCCGCGATGTACCGGGAGGCGCCGGACCGTCCGGTCAACCCGCGCGAAGGGGTGGCCATCGTCCGCTCGCTGCTCTGGCAGGGCGAGGTCGCGGCCGCCAACCAGGTGTTCGAGAAGTTCCGTGACCGGCTGGACGAGCTCGACCCGCAGGCGCTGGGCAGCCTGCGCTTCACCGCCCTGCTGGTCTACGGCGGTCCCGGCCGGGGCCTGCCGCCCGAGATCCACCGGCAGCAGCCGGCCGGACTGCCGGCGACGCTGCGCGGCGGCGGCGTGCTCGACACGCCGCTCGCCAAGGCCACCACCTCCGAGACGGTGCGTGCCGCCGAGCACATCCTGACCAGCTCCCCGCTGGACGACGGCACCCTGGAGGCGTTGGCCCACGGGCTGCTCGCCCTCATCAAGGGGGACGAGGCACCGCGCGCCGTCGGCCTCTGCGACTCGCTGCTCCAGGACTCCGCCCGCCGGGGGGCCACCACCTGGCAGACGGTCTTCGGCAGCATCCGGGCCGACCTCGCGCTGCGCCTCGGGGACCTGCCCGGCGCCATCCGCTTCGCGGACGCCGCGCTGCAACGCATCGACGCCTGCGGCCCGGCCACCCTGGTCGGCTACCCGCTGGGCGTCCTGGTGCAGGCGCACAGCGCGGTCGGCGACCACGACCAGGCGGCCGAGGCGCTGCGCCGGGTGGTGCCGGAGAACATGTTCGACACCGTCTTCGGCCTCGGCTACCTGCACGCCAGAGGCCACCACCGGCTGAAGACCGGCCGGCTCCTGGAGGCGATCCACGACATCCAGACCTGCGGCAAACTCGCCAAGGAGTGGGGCGTCGACGTGCCCGCCTTCCTCCCGTGGCGGACCGAACTGGCTCTCGCGCACCTGACGTTCGGCCACCGGGACGCCGCCCACCGGCTGCTCAGCGAGCAGTTGTCGCTCGCCACCTGCACCGACGCCAGATCGCGCGGGCTGACGCTGCGGCTGCTCGCCGAGTGCGGCGATCCCCGACACCGGACCAGACTGCTCAAGAAGTCGGTGAAGCTGCTCGAACTCGCGGGTGACCGCTTCGAGTTGTTCCGCAGCCTGGCCGACCTGGGGCGCACCTACGAGGAGATGGGCGAGCTGGACCAGGCCCGGTCCATCGCCCGGCGCGCCAAGCAGGAGGCGCCGGCCTGGCACGCCGCGCGCCAGCAGCAGAGCGGCGTGGGCCAGCCGGCCAGAGCGGAACAGGCCGCGGCCGAGGCCCCGTTGCTCAGCGAGGCGGAACACCGGGTGGCCACCCTGGCCGCCCAGGGCTACACCAACCGGGAGATCGGGCGGAAGCTCTACATCACCGTCAGCACCGTGGAACAGCACTTGACACGCGTATACCGCAAGCTGAAGGTGAGCAGACGCACCGACCTTCCGCAGGCCGCGCAGAGCGGCCTGGTCTTCGGCGGGGGCCTGCCCGCCGGCTCCTAGGCACCGCCCCGTCGGCCGGGGGCGCGGCGCTCGCCGCGCTCCCCGGCCGACGGTCGCCGCCCCGGCGGGGCACCACCGGGACAACGCGCTCAGCCCTCGTCGCGGAGCCAGGCCGCCAGGCCGGTGCGGTCGACCTTGCCGTGCTGCGTCAGCGGCATCTCGTTCAGCACCCGGCACATCGCCGGCACCTTGGCCGGCTCCAGCCGGCCGGCGATCTCCCGGAGGATCACGCCGGGCGGCAGCTCGCTCTCCACGAACAGCGTCAGGTCGTAGCCCTCGCCCGGCGGCACGGCCGCCGCCGCCCGCACCCCGGACACGTCGGCCGCCGCCGCCTCGATCTCCACCGTCGACATGCGGATGCCCTTCCGCTTGAACATGTCGTCCCGGCGGCCCTCGAAGTAGAGGTTGCCCTCCGCGTCCAGCCGCCCGAAGTCGCCGGTGTGCAGCCGGCGTCGGCCGTCCGGGCCGGGCCGGAAGGCCCGTTCGGTCTGCTCGTCCATCCGCCAGTAGCCCGGCATCACGTGCGGGCCGGCCACCACGATCTCGCCGACCTCGCCGGTCGGCAGCTCGGTGCCGTCCGGCGCCAGCACCACCACCCGGGTGCCCGGCAGCGGCCGGCCCACCGAGCCGGGCGGCACGTGCTCGGCGCCCGGCGGCACGATGCTGATCCGCTTGCACTCGGTCTGCCCGAACTGCCGCACCACCTGCGCCTTGGGGAAGGCCGCGGTCAGCGCCTCGACCGTGCCGCGCGGCAGCGCCGCCCCGGTGTTGGTGAACATCCGCACCTCGGGCAGCCGGTCGGGCTGCCGCTCGGCCAGCTTCACGATCATCGAGGCCAGCGACGGCACGATGGGCACCACCGTCGCCCCGGTCTCCCACATCCGGTTGAGCAGCAGCAGGTCCGACTCGACACCGGCCAGCACCAGTTCGGACCGGCCGAGGCAGCTGAGCAGGATCTTGTACAGACCGTAGTCCCAGGAGATCGGGAACCGGCAGAAGACCACGTCGTCCTCGCGGTACCCGAGCACCTGCTGGATGGCCTCGCTGGCGAAGACCATCTGCGCGTGCGGGCAGATCACGGCCTTGGGGGTCGCCGTGCTGCCCGACGTGTAGACCAGCGCCGCCGGCGTCTGGGCCGACACCGCGGGCGAGGCCAGCGGCTCACCGCCGCCCAACTCCTCGGCGAGCGGCCGGATCAGCTCGATGTCGTACGCCGGCGCGCCGACGTTCTCCGGCAGCCAGGCCAGGTCCTTCTCCGTGGTGATGACCACCACGGGCTCGGCGTTCTCCAGCACGGCCCGCAGGTGGAAGAGCTTCATCGCCGGGTTGACGGGGACGAACACCGCGCCCAGCCGGGAGACCGCGTAGCAGAGCGCGACCAGGTCGCGGTCGCTCTCCAGCTTGGTGAGCACCCGCTCGCCGGGGCGCACCCCCAGCGAGTGGAGCCAACGCGCGTAGCCGTGGCTGCGGTCCGCCAGCTCCTGGTAGGTCCAGCGGCCGGCCTGGTCGCGGACCGCCCACGCGTCGGCGTGGCTGGTCAACGCCTCGTCCAGCAACTGGTGCACGAGCCGATCCGGAGTGCCGGTCACATCCCGCTCCCTGTCTGAGTTCTCGGGCAAGGCGTCAGCCCTCCCGGGTGGCGACGAACACCCCGCGGTCCGCCTTGCCCCGGTCCAGCAGCAGCCGCCCGTTGAGGCCGGCCAGCCGGAACGCCTCCTGGTACTCGTCCAGCGAGTACAGGCGCAGCCGCTGTTCGTTGACGAAGTGCCGCACCCCGTCCGGCCCGGAGAGCAGGTAGTGCATGTCCACCTTCGAGATGGGGCCCTCGGTGTGCCACTGCCCCATCCGCTGCAGGACCAGGTCGTCCCGCTCCACCGTCAGGTGGGCCAGCTGGCCGCCGGTCCACCGCTCCCTGACCACCCAGGGCTCCACCACCAGCACGCCGCCCGGTGCCAGGTGGCGGGCCATGCTGGCCACCGCGTCGTTGAGCTGCTCGACGGTGGAGAGGTAGCCGATCGAGCTGAACATCGAGCAGATGACGTCGAAGGTCCGCCCGAGGTCGAAGTCGCACATGTCGCCCTGGTGGATCTCCAGGTCGGGCTGCTTCTCCCGGGCCAGGTCCACCATCGGCTGGGAGAGGTCGATCCCGACGACGTCGAAGTCCTTCCGCAGGTAGCGGAGATGCTCACCGGTGCCGCAGCCGACGTCCAGCAGGCTGCCGCCGGTGTTGGCACCGTGCTCCACTGCCAGGTCGACGACCATCTGGGCGAGCTCGGAGTAGTCGTTGAGCGTGCGGTAGATGTGGTCGTAGACGGCCGCGAACTGCGCGTCATACATGTGTGGGACCCCGTTCTTATGTGGTGGTGCGGCGGATGATGGTGCAGATGGAGGCCACATCCGACGGCGTCACCGCGGTGCCCGTGGGCAGCGCGAGAACGCGTTGGGCCAGCGCCTCCGCCCGAGGCAGCGGGTGTGGTGCGTGCACCTCGGGACGCTCCCGGTAGGGGGTCAGCTGATGACAGCCGGGGGAGAAGTAGGGGCGGGAGGAGACGTTCTCGGCGAGCAGGGTGGCGGCCAGCGTCTCGCGGTCGATGCCAGCGACCTCCCCGTCGATGTCGATCACCACGTACTGGAGGTTGCACCGGTCCTCCGGGTGCAGCGGCAGCGGCCGCACCCGGATACCGGGGACGTCGGCCAGGCCCTCGACGTAGGCGTCGAAGTTGGCCTGGTTGACGGCCAGGAAGTGGTCGACGCTGGCGAGCGAGACCAGGCCCATGGCCGCCGCGGCCTCGGTCAGCTTCCCGTTGGTGCCCCCGGAGCCGACCTCGCGGTCCGGGCCGATGCCGAAGTTCCGCATGGCGCGGGCTCGTTCGGCGACCTCCTCGTCGTCGGTGACGATCGCGCCGCCCTCGAAGCTGTTGAGGAACTTGGTGGCGTGGAAACTGAAGACCTCGGCCGAGCCGAAGCCGCCGATCGGCTTTCCCCGATAGGAGCTGCCAATGCCGTGGGCGGCGTCGAAGATGAGCGGTATGCCGTGCTCGTCGGCAATGCGGGTAAGGCCCTCGATATCGCACGGGACGCCGAAGACGTGCACCCCCAGAATGCCCTTGGTGCGCGGGCCGATCAGGCGGGCCACCTGGGCCGGATCCAGATTGCCGGTTTCCTCGTCAATGTCGCAGAAAACCGGTACGAGTCCGATCCAGTCCACCGCGTGCGCGGTGGCGACCCAGGTGAACGCGGGGACGATGATCTCGTCGCCGGGGCGGAGACCGCAGGCCCTGGCGGCGATCTGGAGGCCGACGGTGGCGTTGCAGGTCGCCACGGCGAACCGCGTGCCGGCCACTTCGGCGATCCTTTGTTCGAATTCAGCGCCAAGGGGTCCGGCGGTCAGCCACCGATTCTCGAGCACCCCCTCGATCTTCTTGATAAACAGGTCATGGTCGCCGAGATTGGGGCGCCCGACATGAAGCAGCGCGTCGAAGAAGGGCTGGGACATTCCGGCACCATACGGTTTGCTTCCCATGGCTGGTCAACCCCTGTTTACCGGTGGTCGTGGCTGCTGACGGGCGCCCTCAATCCCCTATTCTTTGCCGGTCTTTTCCGTGGGCGCCGACTGCCCGGGCACGGCGGCCCCCGACCCGGCGGCGGCGTCCGCGCCGGCTCCCTCGGTTCCGTCGTCCGGGTCGTCCACGTCGTGCGGGTCGGACGGGGCGGCGACCACCGTCACGTGCCGGAGCATGGAGAACGCCAGGACCGCGAGCAGCAGCATCACGCAGGCGCTGAAGATCGCCAGCACGTGCAGCCCCTCGGTGAAGGCGGAGCGCGCCGCCTCCAGCACCGCGGTGCTCACGTCGCCCGGCAGGCTGGCGGCCACCTCGACCGCGGTGGCCAGCGTGTGGCTGATCGGCTCGGCCGCCTCCGCCGGCAGGCCCGGGGGCAGGTCCTCCTCGATGGCCCGCCCGTAGACCAGGTTGCCGATGGAGCCCAGGGCCGCGATGCCCAGCGCCCCGCCGAACTCGGTGCTGGTCTCGGCCATCGCCGAGGTGGCGCCGGCCCGTTCGGGTGGCGCGGAGGCCACCGCGATGTCCGTCACCAGCGCGACCACCATGCCGATACCGACCGCGGCGATGGCGTTGGCGGTGAGCAGCAGGGCCAGCGAGTCCAGGCCGACCTGCGTCATCACCGTGAAGCCGCCGGCCGCGATCACCAGCCCGAGGCCCAGGATGTGCGCGTGCCGGTACTGGTTGAGCAGGGTCGGCCCGACCGTGGCACCGATCGCGGCGCCGACCGCACCGATCAGCGACCACAGGCCGGCCCGCAGCGGCGACATGCCGAGGACCAGTTGCAGGTACTGGACGGTGAACAGGGTCAGCCCCGACATGCCGAAGAAGACCAGGGTGTTGGTGCTGATGGCGGTGGCGAAGCCGCGCTGCCGGAACAGCGTGACGTCGAACATCGGGTCGGTGAGCGCCCGTTGCCTGCGGACGAAGAGATAGGCCAGCAGCAGCCCGGCCGCGATGCAGGCGGTCGCGGTGGCGTCCACGGCGCTCTCCTCGGCGATCCGCTTGATCCCGTAGACCACCGGCAGCACCGCCGCCAGCCACATGGCCGAGCTGAGCAGGTCGAACCGGCTCGCCCTGGGGTGCCGGTACTCGGGCACCAGGGAGGGGGCGAGCAGCAGCAGCGCCACCATCACCGGCACGTTGATCAGGAAGACCGAACCCCACCAGAAGTGCTCCAGCAGGATGCCGCCCACCACCGGCCCCAGCACCATGCCGGCCGAGGTGGCGGTGGTCCAGATGCCGATGGCCCGGGCCCGCTGCTGCCGGTCGTGGAACATGTTCCGGATCAGCGAGAGCGTGGAGGGCATCAGGGTGGCGCCGGCGAAGCCCTGGATCGCGCGGGCGGCGATCAGCATGGCCGGGCTGCTGGAGTAGGCCACCAGCACCGACGCGGCGCCGAACCCGAGGGCGCCCAGCATCAGCAGCTTGCGACGCCCGATCCGGTCGCCGACCGAACCCATGGTGACCAGCAGGCCGGCGAGGACGAAGGCGTAGATGTCCGCGAACCACAGCAGCTGGCTACTGCTCGGCTGGAGGTCGGCGGAGATGGAGGGGAGCGCGATGAACAACACGCTCACGTCGACGGAGATCAGCAACACGGGAAGCACCAGGACCGTCAGCCCCAGCCACTCTCTGGTCCCCGCGCGCTCGGAGGTGGCGACCATGCGAGCAATCATACGTGTGTATAAGACGCGTGTATAGGTCCCGCCCCTGGTGTCCGTCCGACCGGTTGTCGCCTACGGTGTACCTGTGGGTCACCGTGAGGATCTCCTGGCCGGCGCCAAGCGCTGCCTCTACCAGAAGGGTTACGCGCGCATCACCGCGCGTGACATCGTCGAGGCGTCCAACACCAACCTCGCGTCCATCGGGTACCACTTCGGCTCCAAGGAAGCGCTGCTGCACGCGGCGATGATGGAAGTCCTCCAGGACCTCGGCGAGCAGCTCGACACCGCCTACCCGCCCGACGACGAGCCGCTCAAGGAACAGCTCGGCGGCGCCTGGGAGATGATGACCCAGGAGCTCGGCGAACACCGCCCGGTGTGGTCGGCCAGCGTCGAGGCCTACATCCAGGCCCAGTACGCGCCCACCCTCCGCGCCGAACTCGTGCCCTACCTGCGCAAGATCAGGCAGGCCATGGGCAGCGAACTCCAGAAGGCCAACCCCGAGCTGGACGACCGCGCGGCCTGGGCCGCCGGCAGCGCCCAGCTCGCCCTCCTCACCGGCCTGATGCTCCAGTGGATCGTCGATCCGGAGATGTCCCTCTCCGGAGAAGACCTGGTCACAGCGCTGCGCACGCTCGGCGAGTAAGGCCACACAAGATCGTGCGAGCCCGCCCTTAGGGGTCGATTAGGGGTCTCCGGGCGCCGTCCGCGTCCATAGGGTGACGACCGCAGCCACGATGTTGTCACCTTTTCTTCGCGCGGACCCCGGTGAGAGTGCAGACCGGCAAGCGCGCGCCCCGATCTCACTCTGCCCGGGAGTCAGGATGCGTATTCTCCTCGCGATCTTCGACGCGGACACGCACTTCTACAACACCGTCAACCTCGCCTGGGCCTTCCGCGCCGCTGGCCACGAGGTCTATGTCGCCGGCCCACCCCAGATGGAGCGGCACGTCGTCGCCTCCGGCCTGCCCCACGTGCCGATCGGCCTGGAGCAGGACATGATGGCCGACGTCCGCACCTACCCGTACGACCAGCTGGCGCACGGCACCAAGTGGGACATCCGCGAGGAGGACCCGGAGGTCCTCAACGCCGAGTTCGCCCGCCGAGCCCTCGGCGTCTGGTACTCCGACTACAGCCTCGGCTACATGGGCCACGAGGAAGCCGTCCGCGACATCGCCGACTTCGCCCGCTCCTGGAAGCCCGACGTGGTCCTCTGGGACACCATCAGCCTCGTCGGCCAGGTCGCCTCGCAGGTCGCCAACGCGCTCAGCGTCCGCATCCTGTTCGGCCGCGACCAGTTCGTCCGCATGGCCAACGTGATAGCCGACGCCGGCGAGTGGGACGACTACGACAACCCCATGTCCAAGCTGCTCACCAAGCGCCTGGAACTGGTCGGGGAGGAGTACGACCCGCGCCTGATGTTCGGCGACGTCACCATCGACTCCAACCCCTCCTTCTCCTACGACGCCTGGGACCTGCGCCGGCAGCGGATGCGCTACCTGCCCTACAACGGCCCCTCCGTGGTGCCCGACTGGCTGAAGGTGCCCGCCGAGCGCCCGCGTGTCGCCTTCACCATCGGCCTCTCCCTGCGCCAGGTCGACGACGACCGCTTCACCCTGGTCTCCGCCACCGTCAAGCTGCCCGAACTGATGGAGGCCCTCGGCGAGGTCGACGCCGAGGTCGTCGCCACCCTCGACGAGGACCAGATCACCCGCGTCGCGACCATCCCCGACAACGTGCGGATCGTCGGCTTCGTCCCGCTCGCGCCGCTGCTGACCACCTGCTCCGCCATCGTCCACCACGGCGGCGCCGGCACCCGCAACAACGCCTTCGTCCGCGGCGTGCCGCAGGTCATCTCGCCCAGCTGGGCCTGGGACGAGGACTTCGTCGCCCGCAACGCGCAGCGCCTCGGCGCCGGCATCATGGTCGACCCGGACAACCTCAAGCCCGCCGACGTCCGCGACTCCGTGAACCGCATCCTCAGCGACGACTCGTTCGCCAAGAACGCCGCCGTCATCCAGGAGGAGATGCTCTCCTACCCGACCCCCGCCGAGGTGGTCAGGAACCTGGAGGAAATGGTCGTCGAACACCGCGACACCCGCGGCTGACCTCGCGCACCCCGTACACGCCGCTCGGCCCCCTCGCCAGTTCAGAACCGTAGCCGCAGGAACGTCATTCCGGCACGTTCAGGAGTTCAGGGAACCAAGTTGACAGAGAACAACGAACAGAAGCTTCTCAGTTACCTCAGGCGAGCCACCTCTGATCTCCAGGAATCACGCAGGCAACTGCGTGAGGCGGAGCGACGGGACAACGAACCGATCGCCATCGTCGGCATCGGATGTCGCTTCCCGGGCGGCGTGTACACCGCGGAGGACCTCTGGCGACTCGTCGCCAACGGGGACAACGCGATCACCGACTTCCCGACCGACCGGGACTGGGATCCCGACCTCTTCGACGCGGACCAGAACAAGTCGGGCAAGACCTACACCACGCGCGGCGGCTTCCTGCACGACGCGCTCCTCTTCGACGCGGCGTTCTTCGGGATCTCGCCGCGTGAGGCGCTGGCCATGGACCCGCAGCAGCGGCTGCTGTTGGAGACCTCCTGGGAGGCGCTGGAGGACGCGGGCATCGACCCGCTGTCGCTCCGCGAAAGCCAGACCGGCGTGTTTACCGGCATCACCTACCACGACTACGGCTCCCGCCTGCACGAGATCCCCGAGGGCCTCGAAGGCCACCTCGGCAACGGCAGCTCCGCCAGCGTCGCCTCCGGCCGGGTCGCCTACACCCTCGGCCTCGAAGGCCCAGCCGTCACCATCGACACCGCCTGCTCCTCGTCCCTGGTCGCGCTGCACCTCGCCGTGCAGTCCCTGCGCCGTGGCGAGTCGACGCTGGCACTGGCCGGCGGCGCCACCGTGATGTCGACGCCCGACGCGTTCGTGGAGTTCAGCAGGCAGGGTGGGTTGGCGGTTGATGGGCGGTGCAAGGCGTTTTCGGATGATGCGGATGGTACGGGGTGGGCTGAGGGTGTGGGTGTGTTGGTGTTGGAGCGGTTGTCTTCGGCGCGGGCTGGTGGGCGTCGGGTGTTGGGTGTGGTGGCGGGGTCGGCGGTGAATCAGGATGGTGCGTCGAATGGTTTGACGGCGCCGAATGGTCCGTCGCAGGAGCGGGTGATTCGGGCTGCGTGGGCTGCGGGTGGGTTGTCGGGTGGGGATGTGGATGTGGTGGAGGGGCATGGGACGGGGACGGTGTTGGGGGACCCGATCGAGGTGGGGGCGTTGTTGGCGACGTATGGGCGGGATCGGGATGTGGAGCGGCCGTTGTGGCTCGGTTCTCTGAAGTCGAATATCGGGCATGCGCAGGCGGCTGCTGGTGTGGGTGGGGTTATCAAGATGGTGATGGCGTTGCGGCGGGGGGTGTTGCCGGGTTCGTTGTTTGCTGAGCGGCCTTCTTCGCATGTGGATTGGTCTGGTGGTGGGGTGCGTTTGTTGGATGGTGCGCGGGAGTGGCCGGAGGTGGGTCGGGCTCGTCGGGCTGCGGTGTCGTCGTTTGGTATTTCGGGGACGAACGCGCATGTGGTGTTGGAGGAGGCGCCGGCTGATGTGGCCTCGTGGGGTGGGGAGGGTGTCTCCGGTGGTTGGGTTGGGGGTGTGCCGGTGCCGTGGGTGGTGTCGGCGCGGGGTGATGTGTCGGCCCAGGTGGCGCGGTTGCGGT
Source organism: Streptomyces chisholmiae (assembly GCF_031845445.1). Lineage (NCBI taxonomy): Bacteria > Bacillati > Actinomycetota > Actinomycetes > Kitasatosporales > Streptomycetaceae > Streptomyces > Streptomyces chisholmiae. The sequence continues at coordinate 305,956 of NZ_JAVREO010000009.1, forward strand.
CCGGGGTGGATGGTCTTGATGTGGTGGGTGTGGGTCGGTCGTTGTTGGGGCGGGCTGGGTTGCCGGATCGTGCGGTGACCTGGGGCGGGGACGCCGAGTTGGCTGACGTCGTCGGCTCTGTGGTGGGTGGCAAGGTTGGGGTGGTCTTCTCGGGTCAGGGCTCGCAGTGGGTGGGGATGGGTCGGGAGTTGTATGAGGTCTTCCCCGCCTTCCGCTCCGCCTTCGACGAGGTGTGCGCGCTGGTCGACGAGCGCCGTGACGGCTCGCTGCGGGAGGTGGTCTTCTCCGGTGACGCTGAGGTGTTGGAGGGGACGGGTTGGGCTCAGGTGGGGCTCTTCGCCGTCGGCGTGGGCCTGTGGCGGGTGTTGGAGTCCTGGAACGTCCAGGTCGATGTCGTCGGCGGGCACTCGGTTGGTGAGTTGGTGGCCGCCTGGGCTGCCGGGGTGTGGTCGCTTCCCGACGCGGTGGCGGTGGTGTGTGCGCGTGCGGGGTTGATGGAGGAGCTTCCTGAGGGTGGCGGGATGCTCGTCACCGACCTCACCGAAACCCAGGCCGAAGAGGTGGCGGCCGAGTTCGGCGTGGACATCGCGGCGGTGAACGGCGAGGAGCAGGTCGTCCTCTCCGGGGCGGTCGAGGCGCTGGACCGGGTGGCGATGGCGTGTGGAAACCGGGGTGTGCGGGCCCGCCGGTTGAGCGTGTCCCATGGTTTCCACTCCCGCCTCGTGGACCCGGTCCTGGGGGAGTTCGCGGAACGCCTCACGGCCGTGAAGTTCCAGACCCCCCAACTCGGTCTGGTCTCCAATGTCGAGGGCACCCTCGTCAGCGAGCAGGTGGCCGAGGCTGGTTACTGGGTGCGGCATGTCCGTGAGCCGGTGTTGTTCGCCCGGGGTGTGGCCGCGATGCGGGATGCCGGCGTGACCACTGTGATCGAGCTTGGCCCCGACGCGGTGCTCTCCGGCTCCGTCATCGACGTGTTCGACGACGACGCCCAGGCCGTCATCCCCTCTCTCCGCAACCAACGCCCCCAGGCCGAGACCCTCCTCCAGATGGCCGCCCGCCTGTGGGTACGGGGCGTCCCCGTCAACTGGCAGACGGTCTATGACCAGCTGGGCGGCGGCCAGACGCCACGCGTTGACCTGCCGACCTACGGGTTCCAGCGGGAGCGGTTCTGGCTGAGTAAGGGCGGGGCGCGCGATGTCGCCGGGCTGGGTCTGGCGGGGATCTCCCATCCGCTGCTGGGTGCGGTGGTCGAGGTGGCCGGCTCCAGCGAGATCGTGGTCACCGGCCGGATCGACACCGGTCGGGAGGGCTGGCTGACCGGTCATGTCGTCAACGACCGGGTGCTGCTGCCCGGCACGGCGCTGGTCGAGCTGGCGCTGTCCGCCGGTGAACGGGTTGGCTGTGCCGGGGTGTCGGAGCTGATGCTGCACACCCCGCTGGTGCTGTCCCCGGACGCGGCGGTGGACATTCAGGTGCGGATCGAGGAGCCGGGCGAGACCGGCGAGCGTGGGGTGTCCGTCCACGCGCGGTCCTCGGCCGAGTCGGAGTGGGTGCGGCATGCCACCGGCACCCTCACTCCCCAACAGCCGGACCTTCCCGAGACGCCTGTGGAGGCGTGGCCGCCGGCTGAGGCCGCCGTGGTCGATCTCGACGGTTTCTACGCGGAGTTGGCGCGCACGGGCCTGTCCTACGGGGATGCCTTCCGTGGTCTGACCGCGGCCTGGGTGTCGGCCGACGAGCAGCGGGTCTATGCCGAGGTCGCGCTCCCCGAGGGCGTTGAGCTGGGCGGTTATGCCATCCACCCGGCGCTGTTGGACGCCGTTCTGCATGCCACCGGCCTGGAGGAGCGGGCCGCCGGCGGCGGGTCGCGGGCCGTGGTGCCGTTCCACTTCGCCGGGGTCGGCCTGTTCGCCACCGAGGCGAGCCGTCTGCGGGTCCGGCTGACCAGGACCGGCGAGAACGGCTACCACCTGGTGGTGGACGACGTCGCCGGCCAGGCCGTCCTCACCATCGACTCCCTCACCCTCGCCGAGCTGCCCGCCACGCGGGAGCGCGTCGATGTCTCGCGCTCGTTCGACGATTCGATGTTCGTGGTGGATTGGGTGTCGGTGGCGGGTGTTGGGGTGGGTTCGGTGGTTGTGGTGGGGGATGTGTCGTGTGGGGTTGAGGGTGTGGTGCGGGTGGGGGATGTGGCGGGGTTGGCGGAGGTCGAGGTTTCGGATGTGGTGTTGGTGGGGGTGGGTTCGGGTGGGGTGTTGGGTTCGGTGGCTTCGGTGTTGGGGTTGGTGCAGTGGTGGTTGGGGGAGGAGCGGTGGTCGGGTTCGCGGTTGGTGTTGGTGACGCGGGGTGCGGTGTCGGTGGGTGGGGAGGATGTGTTGGATCTGGTGGGTGCTGGGGTGTGGGGGTTGGTGCGGTCGGCTGAGTCGGAGAATCCGGGTCGGTTTGGGTTGTTGGATGTGGCTGAGGGTGGGTCCGCGGTGTGGGTGGCGGGGGAGACGCAGTTGGCGGTGCGGGATGGTCGGGTGCTGGCCGCGCGGCTGGCCCCGGTCTCCACCGGTGGTTCTCTCATTCCGCCGGCCGACACCCTGGACTGGCGCCTGGAAACCCTCAGCGACGGCTCGACCGAGAATCTCGCGCTGGTTTCCGGTGGCCATTCCGCGGAACTCGGCCCGACGCAGATCCGGGTGGAACTGCACGCGGCCGGCGTGAATTTCCGGGACGTCCTGATGATGCTCGACATGTATCCCGGGGAACGGGAGATTCTCGGCAGTGAGGGCGCCGGTGTGGTGGTGGGTGTGGGTTCTGGTGTGTCGGGTGTGGGGGTGGGGGATGTGGTGTTTGGTGCGTTTGATGGGTCGTTTGGTCCGTTGGGGGTGACGGATTATCGGTTGGTGCGGCCGGTGCCTTCGTCGTTGTCGTTGGCTCAGGCGGCTGCGGTGCCGGTGGTGTTTTTGACGGCGTGGTATGGGTTGGTGGAGTTGGCGGGGTTGGGTGCTGGGGATCGGGTGTTGGTGCATGCGGGTGCGGGTGGGGTGGGGATGGCTGCGGTGCAGGTGGCGCGGTTGCGGGGGGCTGAGGTGTTCGCGACGGCGAGTGTGGGGAAGTGGGATGTGTTGCGGGGGATGGGGTTGGATGACGCGCATATTGGTAATTCGCGTGATCTGTCGTTTCGGGAGAAGTTTTTGGGGGTGACGGGTGGTGCGGGTGTTGATGTGGTGTTGAATTCGTTGGCTGGTGGGTTTGTGGATGCGTCGTTGGATTTGTTGCCTCGGGGTGGGCGGTTTTTGGAGATGG